>NZ_DASVWK010001080.1:0-5109 GCF_036389735.1 Archangium sp.
ACGCCATCCGCCAGGACCCCAGCCGCCTGGAGCGCACCCTGGTGGACCTGCTCCTGTCGGCCCCCGACGTGATGCTGGCCCAGGTGCGGGCCGTGGCGGACAACAAGGCTCCCGATGACGCGGCGGCGCTGCTCGCCCAGCTCGCCGAGCGCGTGTCCGTGCTCACCGGCCGCACGCCCGGGACCACGCGCGTGCTGAATCAGCGTCCCTCGGGCGTGACCCCCGCCGTACCGGCCGCCCCCGCCGCGCTCGAGTCCCTGGAGGCACCTGCTCCGGCTCCCGCCGCGCCCGCGCCCGCCGCCGAGGTTCCGGCGGAGACGGCCTCCACCGCCAACAGCGCGGTGGCCCAGCTCGCCGCGACGGTCTCGATGGCCGTGCGGACTCCCCAGCCAGAGGCCGGGGCGCAGCCGGAGGCGGGTCCGAAGCAGCCGGTGCGCTGGGCGGTGCGGTTGCGTGTCTCCCCCACGTGCCAGACGCCGGGCGTGCGCGCCTTCCTGGTGCACAAGCGCCTGACGGGTCTGGGCACGCTGCACGGCCTGACGCCTCCGCTGGAGGACCTCAAGGCGGGTCGTATCCCCGAGGGGCTGATCAACGTCGAGCTGGAGACGGCGGAGGGCGAGGAGGGCATCCGCAAGGCGCTGCGCAACGTGGCCGAGGTGGACCTCGTCTCGCTGAAGCTGGCGGTGGTGGCCCCCACGGCGCCGCCTCCACCGGCGGTGGGCCTGGCGATGGCCGCGGAGGCCCCGAGACCGGTGGGCGCCGACGCGACGCGCACGGTGCGCGTGCGCACGGAGCTGCTGGACTACTTCCTGGACACGGTGGGCGAGCTGCTGCTGGCCACCGCGCGCCTGCGCGAGCTGGGCAAGGTGCTGCCAGAGAACTCGCGTCCGCCCATCGAGGAGGGGGTCTACCGGCTGCACGCGCTGGTGAAGGACCTGCACGACAAGGTGATGAGCGCGCGCATGACGCCGCTGTCGCTCATCACGGACCGGCTGCCCCGCGCGGCGCGCGACATCGCCCGGCGCAGGGAGCGCGAAGTCGACCTCGTCATCACCGGCGCGGAGATCGAGCTCGACCGGGCCATCCTCGACGAGCTGGCGGATCCACTGCTGCACCTGCTGCGCAACTGCATCGACCACGGCCTGGAGTCGCCGGAGGAGCGGGTGGCGGCGGGCAAGGGCCCGCGGGGGCGCGTGTTGGTGTCGGTGCGGCGCGCGCGCGACCGCGTGGTGCTGGAGATGGAGGACGACGGCCGTGGCATGAACGCGGCGAAGCTGAAGGCGGCGGCGGTGGCTCGCGGCGCCCTCAGCGCGGAGGCGGCGGCGCGGATGACGGACCGCGAGGCCTTCATGCTCGCGTGCCTGCCGGGCGTGTCCACCGCCAAGGACGTGTCGGAGATCTCCGGCCGCGGCGTGGGCATGGACGCGGTGAAGCGGGTGGTGGAGAACGTGGGCGGTACGATCGAGATCGAGAGCGAGCTGGGCCGGGGCACGCGCTTCACGCTGCGGCTGCCACTGACGGTGGCGGTGGTGCACCTGCTGCTGGTGGGCGTGGGGGACGAGGTGTTCGGTCTGCCCATCGCCAAGGTGGTGGGGGCGCTGGAGGCGGACGGCGAGACGCTGGCGCGCAGCCGGGAGACGCCGCTGCTGCCGCACGGCCAGGGGTTGCTGCCGGTGTACGGGCTGGACGCGCTGGTGGGAATGGAGGCGCCAGCACGCAAGGGGCTCCGGCCCTTCGTGGTGATGGAGGGAGACGCGGGCCGGGTGGCGCTCGCGGTCGACCGACTGGTGGGGCAGGAAGAGGCGGTGCTCAAGCCGCTGTCCCAGCCCTTGGACTTGCTGCCGGGCCTTTCCGGGGTGACCATCCTGGGAAGTGGCCGCCCGGTCTTCATCCTGGACGTGCCGAGGTTACTGTCCGCGTGAGCGCTCTCCCGACCGACATTCAGCTGGACGCCCTTCGTGAGGTGGCCAATATCGGCTGCGGGCACGCGGTGAACGCGCTGGCGCGGCTGGTGGGTGGCCGCACGGTGCACCTGTCCGTGCCACGCGCCGTGCTGGCGACGGCCGCGGAGGTGGCCGGGCTGCTGGGCGGGGGCGCGGCCCCCGTGGTGGCGGCGAAGCTGGGCATGCAGGGGCAGCTCCAGGGCGTGCTGTTGCTGGTGCTGCCCGAGGCGGACAGCACGGCGCTGGAGACGCTGTTGCTGCGGCGTTCGGATGCGCCGGCGGAGGAGCGCGAGAGCGCGCTGATGGAGACGGCGAACATCGTGGCGAGCGCGTGCCTGTCGGCCATCGGGACGCTGACGGGCTGGAAGCTGCTGCCCTCGGTGCCGGTGCTGTTGAGGGGCGAGGCGGGCCCGGTGTTGTCGAACGTCGTGGCGGAAGCCGAGGGCGACAACCGCGTGGTGGTGCTGGAGACGCGCTTCTCGTCGGTGGGCGCGCCCGCGGTGTCCGGCCAGGTGCTGCTGGTGCTGGAGCGCGATAGCTCCAAGGCGCTGCTCACCCGCCTGGGCGTTTGAGCAGCCGGGCAGCCAGGGCTCCCCCCCTGGCTTGCGAGCCCTCTGTCCCGACCTCAGCTTGACGCCCTGGGAGGGGCGGAAGCCCTTCGTCCCAACGGGGGTGGCGAGCATGAGGGGAATCATCTGGGGCGCGGTGGTGGGCGCGGTGGTGCTCGTGGGTTGCCGGACGGACGGAACGGTGGCGATGCGCCAGTCCTCGGGGAGCGAGGGCACCATCGCGAAGAACCCCTACTCGATGGAGCGGGGCTTCACGATGAAGGGCACGGTCGAGGGCGAGTACTCGGACACGCTCGTCATCGAGGACAAGTGGGGCAAGACCCGCTACCTGCGCATCACCGACCAGACGCGCTACTACCAGGACGGCAAGCAGATTGGCCGCGAGCTCCTCGCGCCCGGCTCCACGGTGCGCGCCGCCTTCGCCAACAACAACACGGAGATGGTGGCGAGCGAGATCATCGTCGTGGAGGACGTGGGCGAGGCGGACCCGCTCCAGGCGCCGGATCGGATGAACAACCTCCCTTGACACGTCGTGTCAATCCGAGATGACCCGGGGATGACTTGACGGGGCGTGTACTCGCGCCGCGCTCCACCGTGAAGAGGACAAGTTAACCTCTCGGATTCACTGGCCGCGGCCAACATCCGGAGTGGGAGGGTTCACTTTCCAAAGCGGGTGTGGAAAAGTCCCGCGCAATGGTTGATTCGTCGCTCCGTCGCCCCACGGCCAGACGCGCGAATATTCGTTACCCCGTCGCCACCTCCCTGTTGCTGCTTCCGCTGGCGTTGGCGGGCTGCGCGCACTCGCAGCCGCCGCCGGCCGAGACCGCGACCGCGCAGGTAGGCACGAACACGGCGCCCGCTCCGGCGGCGACCGCGACGCCCGCGCCTGCTCCGGCGCCCGCCGCTCCCGCGCGCCGCTGGTCCGACGAGGTGCTCTACTTCGTCGTGCTGGACCGCTTCGCGGATGGCGACCCGGCCAACAACGTCAAGGTGGACAAGAAGGCCCCCGGTACCTTCCACGGCGGAGACTTCAAGGGGCTGCGCGAGCAGCTCGACGAGCTGTCCTCGCTGGGCGTGACGGCGCTGTGGATCACCCCGGTGGTGAAGAACATCGAGGGCTTCGTCACCGGCGCGGGCTTCCCGGACTGGGGCTACCACGGCTACTGGGCGGATGACTTCCAGCAGGTGGATCCGCGCTTCGGCACCGAGCAGGAGCTGAAGGCCCTGGTGGACGCGTGCCACGCGCGCGGCATCCGCGTGCTGCTGGACGTGGTCTACAACCACCCCGGCTACAACTCGCGCTACCTCAACGCGCCCGAGACGCGCGGCTGGCTGCGCTCGGAGGAGAAGGGCACCTGCGGGGCGGATGACCTGACGAGCTGCGTGTCCGGCCTGCCGGACTTCAAGACGGAGCGGCCCGAGGTGGCGAAGTACCTGCTCGACGCGCAGCTCTCCTGGGGCAAGCGCTCGGGCGTGGACGGCTTCCGCCTGGACACGGTGAAGCACGTCGACCACCCCTTCTGGCAGGAGCACCGGCGCCGCACCCGTGAGGAGCTGGGCAAGGACTTCTTCCTGCTCGGCGAGGTGTGGGGTGGGGACCGTGAGTCGCTCGAGCCGTGGTTCTCCACGGACGAGATGGACGCCGGCTTCGACTTCGGCTTCCAGGGCAGCGCGCTGGCGTGGGCCCAGAATCGCGGCCGCACCGTGGCCTTCGACGCCTACCTGCGCTCGCGCCACAAGGTGCGCAAGGGTTACCACCTGTCGCACTTCCTGTCCTCGCATGACGTGCCCGGCGCGCTCTTCCAGCTCCAGGGCGACAAGCCGCGCTTCCGGCTCGCGGCGGCGCTCCAGCTCACCACCTCCGGCATCCCCGTCATCTACTACGGCGAGGAAGTGGGTCGCCCCGGGGGGGACTGGCCCGCCAACCGCGACGACATGCCTTGGGGCGAGCGCGCGGTACAGCCTGGTACGGGCCTGCCTCGCGATGAATCGCTGCGCCAGTTCTACCAGAGGCTCATCGCGGTCCGCCGGGCGCATCCGGCGCTCGCGCGCGGTACGCACAAGGGGCTCGTCACCGACGGCGACACCTACGTCTTCCTCCGGCACGAGCCGGAGTCGGGCGATGCCGTGGTGGTGGCGGTGAACCGGAGCAACAAGAAGGCGTCCGTCTCCTTCCCCTGGCCCGAGGCCTGGAGTGGGGCGGACGCGGAAGACCTGCTCGACGGGGGCCGCCTGACGGCTGCTCCCACGGTGGAACTCGCCGTCGAGCCAATGGGCGTCCGAATCCTGGGACGGGCTCGTTGATGATCATACAGTTTGGAACCATGCACCTGGGCAACCCAGGGTGCGCCCGTGTGGGGAGAGCCTGAATGGCCGGTGTGGTTTTCAAGAATGTGGCCAAGCGGTACGGCGATGTCTCGGTCATCGAGGGCCTGAACCTCGACATCCGGGACCATGAGTTCATGGTGCTGGTGGGTCCGTCGGGCTGCGGCAAGTCCACCGCGCTGCGGATGATCGCCGGCCTGGAGGAGATCACCGGAGGAACCCTCGCCATCGGCGAGCGCGTGGTGAACGAGCTGCCGCCCAAGGATCGGGAC
>NZ_DASVWK010001081.1:0-3309 GCF_036389735.1 Archangium sp.
ATGGTGATCCCTATAACTACAGGCGCACGAGCCTGTCCCGTCCCTTCGTGGGCGGATTGCACTTGGGGTTGTACTCGGAGTGGCGCTAGGCGCCTCTGGACCGTGACCCCCCAGGTGGGGTGAAGTGCGTTCCGATGGTCGAGCTTCTCAGTCTGCACATCAGCCGCTTCCAGCGAGAACGGGCTGACTACGAGCGCACGCTGCCGCCGGCGGTGCTCGTGTTCACGCCCGCGCCAATCGCGGCGATGGCCGTTGGCGACGAGGACGAGCACCACCACTTCCGCACCCTCACCAGCGTGGAGACGCCCATGCTGGGGGTGGGCGAGCCCATCGTCTTCCCCGTGGTGAAGAACCAGGAGAACGCGTTCGGTCGCGGCATCACCGTGGGGCGCACGGGCAACAACGACGTGGTGCTCGATGACGGCACGGTGTCGCGCTTCCACGCCTGGTTCCAGCGCGAGACGGACGGGCGCTACGTCCTGACGGACGCGGGCTCGAAGAATGGCTCGTTCGTGGCCGGGGTGCGCCTGGCGCCCCGTCGTCCGTCCCCGGTGGTGGACGGCGCCCGCCTGCGCTTCGGCCAGGTGGAGGTCACCTTCTACCTGGCGAGCGGCTTCACCAAGGTGCTCTCGCGGCGGATGGGGACGTGAGCGTGTCAGCCCCTTCCATAGGCTTCGTGATTTTTCGTAACGTGTGATTCACCCCCTCTAGAGGGAACAGGGAGCGTTCGCGGTGCCATTGACGACAGAGGCGTTCGGCCAGACCGACGTGGGCCGGAAGCGGCAGCACAATGAAGACTCGATGCTCGTGGACGCCTCGCTCGGCCTGTTCATCGTGGCCGACGGCATGGGTGGCCATGCGGCCGGCGAGGTGGCCAGCGCCCGTGCCACCGAGGTTGTCCGCCAGCACATGGCGGCCAACCGGCATCTGCTCAAGGACTTGAGCGCCAACCCGAGCCAGGACAGCCGCAACGCGGCCCAGGCCTTGATGGAAGTGGCCATCCAGCGCGCCTGCGCGGACATCTTCCGCATGGCCCTGTCGGACACGACCAAGCGCGGCATGGGCACCACCTTCGTGTGCCTCGCCGTGAGCGGCAACAAGGGCGTCATCGGTCACGTGGGTGACTCGCGCATCTACCTGGTGCGCCACGGTCAGTGCCACCGGCTCACCGAGGACCACACCCTCGTGGCCGCCCAGCTCAAGGCCGGCACCATCACCAAGGAGCAGGCCGCCACCTCGCAGTACCGCAACGTGATCACGCGCGCGGTGGGCATCCAGGAGTCCGTCCAGGTCGACACCCTCATCGTCGACCTCTTCCCGGGCGATCTCTTCGTGCTGTGCTCGGACGGTCTGCACGGCTACCTCGACGACGACGAGGTGCTGCCGTTCGTCCAGGGCGCGGCGCCCTCGGACCTGCCCAAGAAGTTCATCGACCTCGCCAACGAGCGCGGCGGCAAGGACAACATCACCGCCGTGGTGGTGAAGGTGTCCGGCGAGGGCACGCTGGAGGCGGAGACCAGCGAGGCGCAGTCGCGCATGGAGGCGCTGCGGAAGATTCCGCTCTTCCGTCACCTCACCTACAAGGAGCAGACGGCGGTGCTGTCCATCGCCACCACGCGCACCTTCCCCGCGGGGCGGGAGATCGTCGTGGAGGGTCAGCCCGGTGAGGAGCTCTTCGTGGTCATCCGCGGCCGGGTGGTCATCGAGAAGAGCGGGGTGGAGATCGCCGAGCTTCGGCCGGGCGGCCACTTCGGCGAGATGGGCCTCATCGACAACGCCCCTCGCTCGGCCACCGTGCGAGCCGTCGAGCCCACGCGCACCATGGTCATCTCCCGGTTGGATCTGATGGGCCTGATGAAGCGCGAGTCCATCCTGGCGGTGAAGATGCTGTGGAGCTTCGTCCAGGTGCTCTCGGATCGCCTGCGGGCCACCAACTCGGAGCTGAGCGAGGCCCGGCAGGAACTGGCGGTGGCCCAGGCCATCCAGCCGTTCGCCGAGGAGTGAGCACCGGGCGGGAGGAAGACGTCGGGCGGCCGACGCGGCTGGAATGAACCGCCCGGAATGTCGGTTGGCAGGCCGGCCGCGGGGGTAACGTCCCGCGGCCTCCCATGAGGAAATGGCTCGTCATAGGGGCGGCATCCGCCCTCGTCGTCGTGGCGGTGGCGGTGTTGTGGCCGAAGGATTCGTCCTCCGCGGCTCCGCTGGCCACCCCGATCGCCTCGTCCGCGGCGCGTGAGCTGCCCGACTTCGAGTCCGTGGAGGTGTCCTCTGGCACCGCCCAGGGCCTCACGCTCACCGGGCGGGTGCTGGACTCGGCCGGAAAGCCCGTGGCGGGCGCGGAGGTCTTCCTCGCCGCGAGCGCGCAGAAGACGCTCACCTCGGTGCGCTGTGACGAGTGCGGGCAGGCCTTGCTGGCCTGTCCGGCGCGGGAGAGCAGCCTGCACGCGCTCGCCTTCTTCGAGCAGGCGCGCGGTTTCCTCCAACCCAAGGCCACCGTGCACACGGACGCACAGGGGCGCTTCCGCTTCGAGCACCTGGTGGGCGTCTCCTTCTCCGTCTGGGCCCGCGCGACGGGCTTCGGCGCGGCCATGCGCGAGCGCGCGGCCCCGGGCGAGCCGGTGGACCTGTACCTGCCCCCGCTGCGGAGCATTGGCGGACAGGTGGTGGACGAGGCGGGCCAGCCGGTGGCGGGCGCGCGCGTGCACGCGGTATCGCGCAAGGTGCCCCTGCCGTACGAGGCGGTGACGGGCAAGGACGGGGCCTTCACCCTGTCCGGGCTGGGCGAGGGTCCTTTCTACGTACTGGCCAGCGCGGACGGCTTCCTTCCCTCGGTGGAGTCCCAGGTGGAGGCGGGCCCGCGGTCGGTGCGGCTGCGGCTGGAGCCCTCGCGGACGCTGGAGGTGCGTGTCACCCGCCAGGGCGCGCCCACGGCGGCCACGGTGCGGCTGAAAGCGGACCACCTGGCGCGGGAGGCGCGCGCGGACGGCGGGGTGGTGCGCTTCGAGGGCCTCTACCCGGACGAGCTGGTGGTGACGGCCGAGGCCGGCAAGCTGGGCTCGGCACCGCGTACCCTCTCGCTGAGCGAGCACCTCACGCAGGTGACGCTCGAGCTGGAGGACGCGGGCACGCTGCTCGTCACCGTGGTGGACGAGGCCGGGGAGCCGGTGCCCTCGCCGGAGCTGGTGCTGCGCTCGGTGCGCGGGCAGCCCATCCAGTCGCAGAAGCCGTCCACGGGCGCGCTGGTGCAGTTCGGCCCGCTCGCCATGGGCGACTACGTGCTGGAGGGCAAGGCGAAGGGCTACCGGGACG
>NZ_DASVWK010001082.1:0-17524 GCF_036389735.1 Archangium sp.
CGCTGGCCGTCCGGACTCCATGCGCACGCGTTGACCCAGGAGGCATGGCCGGAGAGGGTGAGCAGGCATTCGCCGGACGAGGCGTCCCACACCTTCAGGGAGTCGTCGTCAGAGCCAGAGAGGAGGCGCTGGCCATCCGGGCTCCACGCGCACACGTTGATCGAGGAGGCATGGCCGGAAAGGGTGAGCAGGCATTCGCCGGAGGAGGCGTCCCACACCTTCAGGGAGTTGTCGAAAGAGCCAGAGAGGAGGCGCTGGCCGTCCGGACTCCACGCGCACGCGGTAACCCAGGAGGCATGGCCGGAGAGGGTGAGCAGGCATTCGCCGGAGGAGGCGTCCCACACAGTCAGGGAATCGTCGCGAGAGCCAGAGAGGAGGCGCTGGCCGTCCGGACTCCATGCGCACGCGGTGACCGAGTCGGCATGGCCGGAGAGGGTGAGCAGGCATTCGCCGGAGGAGGCGTCCCATACCTTCAGGGACTTGTCGAGAGAGCCAGAGAGGAGGCGCTGGCAGTCCGGACTCCACGCGCACGCGTTTACATAGAAGGAATGGCCAAGGGTTGTCGCCAGGCGTGGAGTGTCAGCTTGGGAAGGGGGTCCGTTTCGGCGTTCCCCCACGGCGGTGGCGTGACGCTCCCATCCCTCTGGTAGTGTGGCCCCGTCGCGACCCACCTGGATCCACTGGCAACCGGCGAGCTGCGCTCCATGGAGAGCCGCGCCCAACAGCGAGCCCTCTCGCCACCGGAGCCCGCGGAAATCGACACCCTGGGCTCGCGCTCGGGGCGCGCTCACCTTCAAGAACAGCGCCTGCCGCGCCTCCAAGGCGGTGAGGTCGGCATCGGCGAGGTCCACATGCTCCACCCGAGCGCGATTGAGCCGCACACGGGAAAGGTCGGCTCCGCGTAGGTTCAGCGGCTGCGCGGGGCCACGGCCGCGCAAGTGCCATTCTTCCAGGTTCGCTCCGGCGAGCTTCACCCGTTTGGGCGTGGGCACTGGGAACCCCTGCGCGATGGCGCGCAGCCAGTAGGCAAATGCGAGCACGGCTGCGTCGAGGCACTCGCCGCCAAGAAGTTCTCCCATCAGGCGCGGGGCGGCGGGCTGGGGCTCGTTGACGAGGATCTGACCGAGGAAATCCAGCGTCTCCCGCGAGACCATCGAGAGGTGCCAGCGGTCCCCCCGTTCTTCGGCCAGCGCGCGCGCGAGGTGGGCGGCGAGGAAGTATTCCTGAAGGGAGGTGTGGGCGAAGCGGAAGTGCTTTTCCTCCGTGGTGGGCCTCAGGACGAAGGTCGCGGTGCGAAGATCCTCCTTGAGGACGGCGCGGTCCTTGTTCGCGTAGGCAGCGGCGAGGGCAGGATCTGAGGCGAGATACTTGTCGAGCCATGCTTCGAGGCGTTCCACGTCCCACTGCTTGCTGCCGTCACGCCAGAGCGCGGCGGCGAGATCCTCCATGAGGCGGCGCTTGTGGACGGGGTCGAGTTGGTGCTTCCCGTCATCGCGGTTGAGCCATGAGCGGACGACGAGATCGTACAGACGTGCGGCATTCACCTTTTCGCCCCGGGCCTTGAACTCCTCCAACTGTCCGAAGTGGCTCCTGATGAGAGTAAGCAGGTAGGGCCGCTCCGCGAGATCCCTCAAATTGTGGATGGAGGCGATGACTTCGAAGGCCTTGGCCCCACGCTTCGAGTCGTTTTCGCAGGACGACGTCAGATAGCCCCTGATCTGCTCCTCGGTGAACGGCAGGAGGCAGAGGGCGGGAAACTGGTTGCGATCGAAGCCCTCGCGATCCTCGCCGACGAGCATCGCGTTCTGGCTCCACACATCGCGGAAGTAATGGGACCGGCAAGAGATGAGGAGCTTGCCTCGGCGCTTCCCTGGAGACAGGGAGTTCCCCCCGCGTGCGGCATCAGGCAGCACGGCCCAGAGCGTGCGGATGAAGTCTCGGGCGCGGTCGGGCGGAAGGTGGACGATCTTCTCATCCAGACCATCGAAGATGATGAGCGCTCCCTCCTCCTGGACGAGTCGCAGCACATCTTGGGGCGTGATGGTGCGGTTCCGATCCTGCAACTTCCAGGTCCGTTGGACCACACTGGCGAGAAGCTGTTCGATGGTGGGAACGCTGTCCTTGGCTTCGCCGACGTAGCCACGGAGGTCCACATAGATGGGGAGCGGGAGTTCCGGCCTGGTCTTGCGTTTCTCCAGGAGCTGACGGGTGAGCTGCTTCAGGGTGGTGGTCTTGCCAATGCCATACTCTCCGAGCAGAGCGAAGAACGGCGGAGCGGAAGGGTTGGTAACCCAGGCCTCGAGTTCTTCGAGCGCATCGGTCGCCTGGACGTGCGCTGCGAGGTCGTGCTTTTTGGTGTCGAGTCGCTCCAGATCACCCAGTGCGAACCGATGACCCTTGGTGGGCTGGAAGTGGTGGGTCTCGTCCGGAACCGGGACGTGGTCGGCGAGGATGTCAGAGGTGCGTGCGTCGGGCCCGCGTGGCGTGGGGGGGGGGCCAGGAGGAGGCTGCGGTGCGAAGAAGGCATCAAGGCGCTTCTCGATGGCGAGATAGAGCTTGTGGGCGAAGTCGCGCCTCTTGGCGCCTCCCTGCATCTGGTCGTAGTAGCGGCCCTCGAGCCGATCGGTCTGGAACAGGAAGACTTGGTGTTCTCCGAGACCTTTGAGGTCTTGCCTGCCGAACGACACCGGCACCAGCCCCACGGGGATGACTGGCTTGATCTTCGGATTGTCTGGAGCGCCCACGAAATTGGGCAGCTCGTGCTTGCCGATGAAGGTGCTCGCGAGAAAGGCCGGGCTGAGCAGCAAGAGCCCGAAGTCGCAGTCCCTGATGGCCTTCTGAATGCTCTCGTGCCAACGCTCGCCCGCCAGGATGTCTCGGTCAGTCCAGGGGAGGAGCTCGTAGCGGGCGGATGAGGCGAACTGGGTGCTCAGCTCCTTCACGAGCGCCTCGACGAGTGGCTTGTTGTCGTGGGCGTAGGAAATGAAGAAGCGGACGATCCGCTTTCCCGAAGCCATGGCGTTCCCGGTGGTGGCGATCCCACGAGAGGGGACGAAGGGCTTGCCTTCGACATCAGCGGTGACTTGAGCGGAGTACCGTTCCGCTTGCATCACGGCGGGATCGGGCCCGGTGAACCAGCAGAAGCGGTCGGTGGGTGGGCTCTGCTTCTTCGTGTCCACGTTGAAGCGAAGACCCAGGTCGGCGCGGCCCTCTCCCTCAGCGGCATCGTTGAGACGCTTGCGGAAGGAGGTCAGGGCGGTCTGAGCCTTCTGCGTCTCCATGCCCGGGAAGAGTGCCGTGAGGCAGTCGGACATCCGGATGCGCTCTCGGACAGTGAGGCCGAGCAAGGCATCGAGGCGCTCTCGATCGGATTTGCCGAGTTCCTCGCGCCAGGGAGCCGCAGCTGCGCGGAGCGCGTCGCCGAAGAGAATGGGGGTCACGGACATGGGCCCAAGATGCGCCGGGGCAGGGCTCTGCGCAAGGCCCCTTTTTGATGATTTTGACGATTCGGTGATGAATGGTGGCTCGCGCGTGGGCGAGTTCCCTACATCAGTGAAGTACCCCAGCCTGCGAACCTGCTAGGTTCATCTCCGCATGATGACTTTTCCGATTGGCTGGATGCGCAAGGCTGCCCTGGTCGCCCTCGTGGTGGTGTCCACGCACGCGGGCGCTCAGCAACAGCCCTGCCTCATGGAACTGCCGAGACCGAGGCGCTTCTACCTCCCGAAGGACGCCAGGGCCGTGGTGCCGGAGGTGTTCGTCGCGGGTGGGGTGGTGACCACGCTTCGGTTCGACTCCCCCTGCGATCCGAGTCGGACGAAGCTCCTGGGGGCCTGGGAAGGCCGTTTCGAGCCCCTGCTCGCGGGCGGCAGGTCCGTGGTCATCGTCCCGCTTCGGGACCTAGCCCCAGAAGACCGCTTCCAGTTGCTGGTGACGCTGGCGGATGGCACCGAGGTGCCCTTCACCCTCACCGCCAGCAAGACGTTCGTGGACAGGCAGGTCAACGTCTTCCCCAACCCGGAGTCCCCCGAGGCGCTCCGGTCGGCGCTGGAGGATGCGCACCAGGAGAACAAGGCCCTCCGGGAAGAGAATCATCGTCGCGAGAGCGAGGAGACCTCGACCAATCACTCCCTGGCTGGCCTCCTCGCCAGCGGCGAGCGGTCGATGACCCCGTTCAAGCAGACCCAGAAATGGGCCCTTGATGACGAAGGACTCAAGGGGGACATCATGCTCCTCGAAGGCAGCGAGCGTTCGGCGGTCCTCTTCCAACTGACGAATCTCGACCCGAAGAAGCCTTGGAAGTTGCAGGAAGCGCGGCTCTCGGCGCTCACCACGGGGGAGCCCAGGCCCTTCGCCCTGCGCATGAGCCCGACCGAGCTGCCACCCGGCAAGGCCGGCCGCATCGCCATCGTCACGAACCAGTCCTTCTTCGACACCCCGACGGGACAGGACAAGCTCGTTCTGGAAATCTTCCGCGATGGCGGGCTCCAGCAGGCGTACATCGTGCTGGAGAGGAAACTCAAGAAGTGACCTTCACCGGGTAGACCCGTGACACATGACTCTAGAAGTGGTCACGAAGTTGCGCCTCTCACGGGGTTGCCGCACTCTCGATGTCCCATGAACAGCAAGAACACGCTCGACTTGAAAGCTTGCTTCGTGCCCTCGATGACGGTGGCGCCTCTGATGGCCATGGTCGTGCTCGTGTGCACGAGCCTTGGCTGTGCCACCGGCCCACGCGTCCCCCTACGCGCTGACGGGAGTCCAGGGCCCGAGAAGTGCTCGGACGAGGCGCTGAAGGCAATGCGTATCCTGCGGCTCATGCCCGAAACCGGGGCCTTCATCGAGATCGATGAAAACCAGATCGGCAAGAGCCCCGTCATTCTCGTCGATGGGTATATCGAGAGCCTCATGGACGAGGAACTCGAGACCCTTCCCGCCAACACGCGGCTCTATGGGAAGGTCTGGACCGACGGGCCCTTGGTGGTCATCCGGTATTACGAGGCACAGCCACCAGACAGCGACCGCGTTCCAATCTGCGGGGTCGTTCGCTGGGGTCCTGAAGGTGTGAATGGGAGGAAGTTGTCGGGCTCTCGCCCGGGAGTCGCTGTTCTCAAGCTCTCGCGTGCGTCGATGTGGATCGTCGATGAATTCCACTGAGCGGCGCTCGGGGGCGCTCTCATTTCAGGGGGGCGTCCGGTCACCCGGGAAGTAGTGGCGGCGGACGCGCGCGGCCTGCGCGGACAGGCCGGCCTGCTCCAGTCGCGCCAGTGCCCAGGCCACTCCCGCATCCACCGTGGGGACGACGACATGGGGCGCGGCCGTGGGCGCCACGTGGAAGATCAGGCTCAGCACCATCCGCAGGAAGGGCGAGGCGACCACGAAGGCGCTGCCGAGGACATACTGCCGCAGCAAGGGCTCGTGCTCCTTCGTCCACGTGGCCAGCTGCTGGCGCTGCTCGGGCGTGGGGAGCACCAGGTGGCGGATGTCGAAGATGCTGACGTACCGTTCCCGCCGCAGCAGGGTGGCGTGCCCGTGGGCGAAGAACTCCTCGTACTGACGGTCCGAGACGGCTCCCTCGAGACGGAGGAGGAGCAGCGGCCAGAGTGAGTCATCGTAGGAGAAGGGGGTGCTCATCCGCTCGGTGGAGGGATGATCGCACACGAAGCCGAAGCCGTCTCCCTCCTCTGGCTCCAGTCCTCGGTAGATGACGAGACCGTAGTCGTTGAGCATCGCGCTGGTCGCGTCGGCCTGGAGCACCACGATCAGCTTCACACGAGCGAGGCGATGGCCTCCAGTACCTGGGGCCACTCGCGGGCGCGTGGGTCGATGACCTCGAAGTGGTCCGCTCCCGGCAGGCTCACCAGACGCACGGAGTCTCCGAGCGCCGTGGCCCGGTCGTGGTACCCGGTGCTGAGCGACAGCGGGACGGTGGTGTCCTCGGCGCCGTGCACCAGCACCTGTCTCACGCCGAGCGGGGCGAGCGCGAAGGGCGAGGCGAGCCGGTAGCGCTCGGGGACCTGCTCGGGGGTCCCACCGAGGAAGGACTCGACGATGCCGTCCGAGAGGCGCAGGGCGTAAGCGCGCTCCAGGTCCACCACGCCTGCCAGCGACACCGCTCCGCGCGGCACGAAGGGCTTCTCCAGGTAGAGGGGCTGTCCCGGTTGGAGCCGTGCGCGTCCCGCGAGCCAGAGCGCCAGGTGTCCTCCGGCCGAGTGACCCAGGAGCACCACGCGCTCGAGGTCCAGCGGGTACTTCGTCGCCAGGGTGCGCAGGTGGTCCGTGCCGCGTGCCACGTCCTCGAAGGTGCCCGTCCAGCCACCGCCCGGGTGGCCCACGCGCCGGTACTCGAGGCTCCAGGTGGCGTAGCCCCGCTGCGTGAGGTCCGCGCACAGGTGGCCCACGTGCTCCAGGTCATACTTCGCGCGCCAGAAGCCGCCGTGCACCACCACCACCACGGGGTGCGGGCCCTCGCCGCGAGGCAGCCGCAGGTCACCGAACTGGTGGGTGAGCTCCCCGTAGGCAAGCCGCGCGTCGGCGGGCGGCGCGGGTGTCTCGAGCATCCAGGGCAGGCTCATGGGGGAATGATGGGATGGAGCCGGTCGGCGTATCAAGCGGCCATGCGCCAGTGTCAGGCCCTGGGCTGGCCCTCATCAAACCCTTTTCCCCTGTGCGGACGGGGAGGTAGGAACGCGTCGGACCAGGCACACGGGTCGAGGGAGCCGCGATGAACGAGCGTCAACTGTGGGAGCGCTACAAGAAGTACCTGTGCGAGGTGGAGTCGATCGGGCTGGCGCTCGACGTGTCGCGGATGAACTTCGCCGACGACTTCCTCGAGCGGATGCGCGGCCCGATGGACAAGGCCTTCGACGCGATGGAGGCGCTGGAGAAGGGCGCCATCGCCAACCCGGACGAGAAGCGGAGGGTGGGCCACTACTGGCTGCGCGCCCCCGAGCGGGCTCCCGAGCCGGGCCTCACCCAGGCCGTGCGGGACACGGTGGAGGCCATCCGCCGCTTCTCCGAGGACGTGCACGCCGGCCGCGTGAAGCCCCCGAAGGCGGACCGCTTCACCCGGCTGCTGCTGGTGGGCATCGGCGGCTCGGCGCTGGGGCCGCAGCTCGTGGCGGATGCGCTCGGCACGGCGGCGGACCGGATGCAGGTCTTCTTCTTCGACAACACGGACCCGGACGGGATGGACCGCGTGCTGGCGCACCTCGGCGACAGGCTCTCCGAGACGCTCACCGTCGTCATCAGCAAGTCGGGCGGCACCAAGGAGACGCGCAACGGCATGCTGGAGGCCGAGCGCGCATATAAGGAGAAGGGGCTCGACTTCGGCGCCCAGGCGGTGGCGGTGACGGGCGAGGGCAGCGAGCTCGACCGCTACGCGAAGCAGGGCAAGTGGCTGCGGATGTTCCCCATGTGGGACTGGGTGGGAGGGCGCACCTCGGTGCTGTCGGCGGTGGGCCTGCTGCCGGCGCGGCTCCAGGGGTTGGACATCGACGGGATGCTGGCGGGCGCGCGGGACATGGACGCGGCCACGCGGACGCGCGACGCACTGCGCAACCCGGCCGCGCTGATGGCGCTCATGTGGTTTCACGGCAGCGGCGGGCGCGGCCAGAAGGACCTCGTCATCCTCCCCTACAAGGACCGGCTGATGCTGCTGTCCCGCTACCTCCAGCAGCTGGTGATGGAGTCGCTGGGCAAGGAGAAGGACCTGGATGGCAAGGTGGTGAGCCAGGGCCTCGCCGTCTACGGCAACAAGGGCTCCACGGACCAGCACGCGTACGTGCAGCAGTTGCGTGAGGGAGTGAACAATTTCTTCGTCACCTTCCTGGAGGTGCTGAAGGACCGCCCGGGCACCTCGATGCAGGTGGAGCCGGACATCACCAGCGGGGACTACCTGCTGGGCTTCTTCCTGGGCACGCGGCGCGCGCTCTTCGAGAAGGAGCGCGAGTCGATGACGCTCACCGTGCCGGACGTGAGCGCGCGCACGCTGGGGGCGCTGATTGCCCTCTATGAGCGGGCGGTGGGCTTCTACGCGGCGCTGGTGAACATCAACGCCTACCACCAGCCGGGCGTGGAGGCGGGCAAGAAGGCCGCGGGCGTGGTGCTGGAACTTCAGCGCAAGGTGCTGGCGACGCTGCGCGGGGACAAGGCGAAGGGCCACACCGCGGAGGAGCTGGCCTCGGCCGTGGGCGCGCGCGACGAGGTGGAGACGGTCTTCAAGGTGCTGGAGCACCTGGCCGCCAACCCGGACCACGGGGTGAAGCGCGAGCCCGGTTCCACGCGCTTCGACGCGCGCTACCGCGCCGGCTGAAGCCGAGATGTTCAGGCGTTGACGCGAAAAACGCGAGACATGGCGCGGAGGGCCTAGCGCCTTGGAAATAGCATCACCATCTATCTTCACGTGGAGGGGGCTCGGGGGTGTCGCCTCCACATGACGTCGGAACACAACGGGCCCGGGGGGGCCTCACGGGTGTTTCGGGGTGCACCGGAGGACGAGCGTGGATTCGCGAACGTTCGTGCTCGTCCTCCGGGTCGCGCCTTCCTCCACTGACCCGGGTCTGCTTCGGCCCGATGCCGTCGGTTGCTGAACAGCTCCCTTCCCACCCTCTCCACATCCACGGGCTTCCGGAGTGAAGTGAGTCATGACTCCTGAGGGCCCTCCATGAAGCGCACCGTGCTCATCGTGGATGACAGCGACACCATCCGGCACATCATCAAGGTCTACTTGATGAAGCTGAAGCTGGAGGTTCTCGACACGGACCGTGCCGACAGTGGCTTGCTGCTGCTGGGCACCCACCCCGTGGACCTGGTCATCGCGGACTTCAACATGCCGGGGATGAATGGTCTGGAGTTCGTGCGCCAGGTGCGTGCGAACGGCCGGCCCGTGGTGAGCCGCGTTCCCATCCTGCTGCTCACCGGAGGCAAGGCGCCGGAGCTGGAGCGGCGAGCGATGGAGGCCGGAGCCTCCGAGTTCGTGCGCAAGCCCGTCTCCAGCGCGACGCTCACGGCCGTGGTGCGCCGGCACCTGGGACTGCCCGAGGACGTGGGCCTCGTGGCCTGACCCGCGGGGGCCTCACGGCAGGGCGTACACCTTGTCCTCGTAGTCCTGGGTGAAGCGATTGCCCGCCTCGTCCACGAGGGGCTGTCCGGCCGCGTCCACGGCGGTGGTGCAGGGGTAGTTGGCCCCCTTGGCGCGAGGCAGGACGAACATGGGCTGGACGAGCCACTGGCCGCCGAGGTTCGCGTAGGCGTTGCACATGAGCTGCACCTTGGCGCGGTTGATGGCCAGCTTGAGGTGCGTGGCATCCTGGACGAACGAGAGGTCCGTGTCCGAGTCCCCGGCCGCGAACACCTGGCGCTTGCGCGCGTCCGGCTGGCGAGCGAGCTGCTGCTCCACGGGCTGGTGGAAGATGACCTTGTTGATCCAGCACCGCTTGCCCTGGTCATAGGTGATGAGCGTGTCGGCGCCATCGGCCACGGTGCCGCAGCCCTGGATGCGGGGAGTGACCCGCCCCTGGGCATCGGTCATCATCCGGATGCCAATCACCCGGTTGGGCTTGATGCCGACGAGCGGCTCGGAGACGGCGTCGACGACGAACTGGGGCGAGGCGGTGAGGACCCAGACATCGAAGCCATTGGCCTGGAGCGTCTCGACGAGGTCGACCATCTCCTCGTACACCCGCACGTGGTAGGCGAGGCCGGTGGTGGTGCCCACCGTCTGCGTGGTGCCCGGCGGGTTGAAGGCGTTCTCGGCGTAGGCGGAGCGGGCGAAGGCGCGCAGCTCCTCCGGGGTGTAGCCGGCCTGGAGCTGGGCCACCCAGGCATAGGCGGTGTTGGTGGTGAGGGTGATGGGGTTGAGCCAGGCCGTCTGGCCCGCGCGCGTCTTCCCGCCGTTGTAGATGCTGACGAGCTCGTCCGCGCACGCACTGGCGGTGCTCGTCTGGAGGGGTTCACCGGGAGCGGCGGCGGCATCACACGCGGCGTTGAGGGCCGCCCGGGCCTGGTCCGTCAGGTGGAGGCTGGTGGTGCTCCAGTCCCGGGCCGCCGGCTGGCGCACCTTGTCGTGGCGGATCATCCAGAAGAAGGTGGCGTCGCCCAGGTCGTTCTTCACGAGGGTGTTGTCCCAGTCGAACACGGCCACGGGACGGTTCTTCGGGTCGAACGTCGCGCTGGCGATGCCCTGGGTTTGAATCAGCGCGTTGAGCCGGGTCCGGTTCTCCGGGAGCCAGCGTCCCACCTTGTCATCCAGGAGGCGTACCGGCTTCGCGGTCTCATCCGCTCCGGCGGGGCCCGCGGGTCCTTGGGCGCCAGCGGGACCTTCGGGACCCTGGGGACCCGAGCAGGCGAGGACGCCGGTGGCGAGACATCCCGCCAGGGCGAGCGCGGACAGGTGGAATCCTACGGGGCTTCGGGGCGAGTTCGACATGGGACTGCTTCTCCGGAAGGGGAGGGCCGGGCGGGTGTGGGGCCCGGCCCACGAAAATTCTAGGAGAGGCCTTCCCCCGCGAGACAGCACCTGCGCGGTAGGGGAGGATGCCTCCATGAAAGCCCTCTTCCTGGCCGTGGCGCTCGCCGCCACCCCGCAGGCGAAGCCCGCCCCCACGTCCACGGCTCAGTCCTTCCTCGTGTCGCGGCTCGGCCATGACGCCATCGTCCGCATGTACGCGCCGGGCGTGCCCGCGCTGTCCAAGGCGGAGAAGCGGGTGGCGTGGCACCTCACGCTCGCGGCCCACGCGGGCGAGGAGATCGCCTATGACCAGCTCGGGTGGGACGCGGTGGCCCTCAAGCGGCTGCTGGAGGGCGTGTATCTCCTTGGCCGCGAGGGCGGTGCGGAGCCCGGCGCCTTCGACGCGAAGCTGGAGGACTACCTCGCGCGCTTCTACGGCCAGTCCGGCAACCACGATCAGGTGACGGGCCAGAAGTTCGTTCCCACCTTCACCCCGGCCGAGCTGGAGGCCGCGGCGGTGCGCGCGCTGAAGGCCGGCGCTCCGTTCGGTGTGAAGGACGAGGCGGCGCTGAAGGCGTGGCTGGGCGGACTGAGGGCCTCGCTCTTCGACGCGGGGCACGAGCCGCGGCTCACCGCGAAGGCACCTCCGGCGGGCCAGGACATCCTCACGGCCTCGGCGCACACGGCGTACGGCCGGGGCGTGTCGCTGAAGGACCTGGAGGGCTTCCAGGAGAAGAACCCGCTCAACTCGCGCGTGGTGAAGGTGGACGGGACGCTGGTGGAGCAGGTGTTCCGCGCCGGCACGCCCGACGGGAAGGTGCCGCGCGGGCTGTACGCGGAGGAACTCTCGCGCGTCATCGCCCACCTGAATGAGGCGGCGAAGTCCGCGCCCGGGGACCAGAAGGCGGCGCTCGGGAAGCTGGCGCGCTACTTCCAGACGGGGGACCTGAAGGACTGGGATGCCTACAACATCGCGTGGCTGAAGGCGGACCCACGGGTGGACGCGAACCTCGGCTTCATCGAGACGTACGTGGACCCCAGGGGCCAGAAGGGGCAGTGGGAGGGGCTCATCAACTACCGGGACGCCAACGAGAACCGGGTGATGGAGTTGATTGCCCGCCGGGCACAGGCCTTCGAGAACGGGATGCCCTGGCCGGACGCGTACAAGCGCAAGAAGGTGGCGAAGCCGGTGGCCAAGGCCATCAACCTGATGGCGAGCCATCCGCAGCCGCCCGCGGGCATCAACCTGCCCAACGAGCAGAACATCCGCGAGAAGTACGGCAGCAAGAGCGTGCTGGTGAGCAACGTGATGGAGGCCGCGGCGGCGATGAAGCGGTTGCCGCTGGCCATCGAGTTCTCCCGCACGCCCGAGGAGGCCGAGCGGGCGCGCAAGTACTCCGTCACGGCACGCAAGTGGCTGGTGGCATTCCACGAGGTGATGGGGCATGCCTCGGGGCAGGTGGACGCGAAGCTGGAGGGCAACCCCTCGCGCTACCTCAAGGAGTACGACAACACGCTGGAGGAGGCGCGCGCGGATCTGGTGGCGCTCTGGCACGCCTTCGACCCGTCGCTGGCCGAGCTGTCGCCGGACCACACGCGCATCGCCGAGCAGATGTACCGGGACTTCCTGGTGGAGGGCCTCACCAACCTCAACCAGGTGCCGGAGGGGGACGCCTTCGAGGAGGACCACCAGCGCGGCCACCACATGACGGTGAACTTCCTCATCGGGAAGGGCGCGGTGAGGCAGGTGACGGAGGAGGGGCGCACGTACTGGGTGGTGGAGGATGCCGGGAAGATGCGCGCGGCGGTGGGTGAGCTGCTCTCGACGCTGATGGTCATCAAGGCCACCGGGGACTACGAGGGCATCCGGACGCTGGTGCGGGAGAAGGGCATCCGGTTCGACCCCAAGCTGCGCGACGAGGTGGTGGCGCGCATCCGGGCGGTGGACGTGCCGGCGGATATCCTGCTCATCTCTCCCCGGCTGGTGCCCGTGGTGGACGCGAAGGGCCAGCTGGCCGACGTACAGGTGCGGCACGACCAGGGCTTCATCGAGCAACACCTGGAGCGAAGCGTGCTCGGCGGGCTTCCTCCCGCCGAGGCCACGCGGGTGGCGGCGCGGCTCGCCGCTTCACCCGAGGCCCTGAAGGAGGAGTACCGGAAGCTCCCGCCGCTCAAGCGGTAGTGGAATCTACGGTGCGTGCCCACCTCCAGCTCGCGATGGGCACACGGAGCCGCTATTGGCCGCAGGTGCTCTTGGCCGCCGTACTGACGAGGCTCTCCCCCTTCTCCTTGGTGAGCAGGCTCGCCTTGACGAAGTCCTTCACCGTCTTGTTCACGCAGGAGACATACTCGCCGTGGTTCTTCCAGGACTTCTCACACGGGCACAGGTCGGCGACCGAGCAGCCGGACGCATTGACGGGCTCTCCAGGCTTCGACGAGGGGCAGGTGTCCTTGTCATCGGTGACGCCGTCGCCGTCCGCATCGGCACTCTCGTACTCGGCGACGAGCCTCAGCCGGGTCAGGCCTCCCCAACCGAAGTCCTCCTCGAAGGCGATCGCGATCTCATGGGAGGCAGGCCCCGTGGCATTGACCTGGGTCTTCAGGTCGTTGCTCCGCCAGCTCGTGGGGAACAGCCCGTCGTTGACCGGCCCGCTCCCGGCCGAGGTCTTCTGCGCGGCGACCGAGGCGAACGTCCCGGTGAACTTCCCATCGACGAAGAGGTAGAGGCCATCGTTGATGCCGATGCCCTGGCCCGGCTTGTCCACCGAGGTCAGGGTGAAGGCGGCGAGCTTCTTGCCCGGCCTGGCGGGCAGCGTGGTGCGGAACCAGGAGTTGGCCGTGCTGGGGCCCTCCACGGTGTAGAACCAGCTGACGTTGGTCTTCGCGTCCTGGCGCGTCCACGTCGAGGCGGCAGGCGTGTCCCAGGTCCAGGCGCCAGGCTCCTGGGCGTAGTAGGTCACCTTCGGGGCGCCACCCGCGACGCTCTTCCACCAGTGGTAGCCGTTGCGCTCGTTGGAGCGTTGCCACACCGGGTCGAGGGTCTCGGTGGTCTTCTGCGCGAACGCCAGGCTCGGGGCCAGGACGCAGGCCGCCAGGGCCACGGTGGCCAGGACGCGAGGGGAGATGCGGTGCATGGGATTCCTTCAGGGTGAGTGGCGATGGGACGCCAGGCTGGTGGGGTGGGGAGCCTGGGTTCCAGGCGCCAGCGGCCCGTCCCAGGAGCAAGGCCCATGCCGGGCCCGGCCCGTCCCGCCTCCTCCCGCCTGATTCCGCGCGGTTCCGCGCGGTTCCGCGCCCCAGGGGGACTGGGGACACACGGCGGCGTGGACACAGGGCGCCAGTGCGGCCTGTTCCGAGCGGATGGCCGCTGCATGGCTTGAAGCGGGTTGCGTCAACCGCTGACGCACGCTCCGCGAGCAGCAGTCCCGAGCCTCGTTTCTCGCTTCCTTTGAAACTGGAAGCGCTGGCGTCATTCCACACCCGGCACCAGAGAGGGGACACACGACCCTCCTGGCACCCCTCCCCAGCCCTCTTCACATCGTGCGGTTAAGCTGAGGGGAGCCGCCCCATGTCGGGTCGGACGGCATGAGGTCGATTCTCCCATGGACGAGGTGACGTCGCGTCTGCTCCCCCCACTGGTCGCCGCTCAGCATTTCGAGCAGGCGGCGGTTGCCACCCTGCGCGCGATGCTCCGAAGGGTGGCGGAGGAGACCGCACGCCACTACGGCGAGCAGGGCCGCGTGCTCCGGGGGCTCATCCACCTGCGCCCCGATGACACCTGCCAACGGCTCCTGGCGCTGGAGTGGGAGGGCGCCCAGGCCGAGCAGATCAGCCCGGACGACCTGGCCGTGGGGGGCGATGCCAACCTGCTCGCCTCGGCGACGGCATGGCGCACGGTGCTCAAGCACCGCTGCGCCGTCGCCATCGACGTGAACGCCGGCACCTTCCAGTTGTTGGGGCAAGGCGAGGCGGGCCTGGAACCCCAGTCCCTGAGGGGGAGCTCCCTCAAGCCCAGCGAGAGCATCAGCCGCTTCCTCGGCCGGAAGGCGTCTCATGTCTGCGTGCTGCCCCTGCGCGCTCCGGGGGGCGAGGTGCAGGGGCTCCTCTCGCTGGAGGCGGAGTGCATGGTGGCCATTGGCGAGGACTTCGTCTGGCCGGAGTGCGCCCAGGCGCTGCAGCTGGCCGCGGATGTGGCCACCCCCTACTTGAACCAGCTCCCGCTGCGCGGCCATGGGGCCGTGAAGACCGACGCGCTGCTGCCCGTGGTGGGCGCCTCCATGGCCGAGCTGATCTCCGTGCTCTCCGTGTTCGCCCGGCAGGAGGAGACGCTGCTCATCAACGGCCCCACCGGAGCGGGCAAGTCCCGGCTGGCGCGCTGGTGCCACTCGAAGTCGGCGCGCAAGGACGGCCCCTTCGAGGTGCTGGATCTGATGACGGTGCCCGAGGAGATCCAGATGGCCGAGCTGTTCGGCTGGAGGAAGGGGGCTTTCACGGGCGCCAACCGGGACTCGCCGGGCAGCCTGGGGCGGGCCGAGGGGGGCACGCTCTTCATCGACGAGATCGACAAGCTCTCGCTCCGGGCCCAGTCCGGGCTGCTCAACCTGCTGGAGAGCCGGGTGTACCGCATGCTGGGGGATGGGGCGCAGTCACGCTCCGCCAACGTGCGCTTCATGGTGGGCACCAACCGGGACCTGCGCACCGAGGTGAAGGAGGGCCGCTTCCGCGAGGACCTGTACTACCGCATCAACGTGCTGCCGGTCCGCCTCCCGCCGCTCGACGAGCGCCGGGACGAGCTGCCCCTGTGGGCGGGCTTCATGGTGGAGCGGCGCCACCAGGAGACGTCTCCGGGCGCGCACGCCCGGCTCTCGCGGGAGGCGGAGCAGGCGCTGCTCGCGCGGCTCTGGCCCGGCAACCTGCGGCAGTTGGACAACATCATCCGCCGCGCCTACAGCCTGGCCCTGGTGGAGTACGGCGAGGCAGCGCGAGAGCTGGTGCTCCAGCAGTCGCATGTCGAGCGGGCGCTGCGGTATGAGACGGCGCCGAGCCGCTCGGCCCTGCTGACCACGCTGCGCGCCTCCGCGGATGCCTTCGTGCAAGAGGCCCAGCGTTCCCCGGTTGCGTGGGACCTGGACCTGGCCGACGCCTTCAAGGGCCTGGTGCTGGGCTCCGCGGTGCAGCAGCTCGGCTTGGAGGGCGCCCTGCGGCTGCTGGACCGGGAACCGCTGCTGCGCAGCCGCAACCACTACCGCCTGTTCAAGCGGGAGTTGGAGCGGCTCGAACTCCTGGCCAAGGCGCTGCAGCTCGAGAGCGTCCCCTTCGCCTCGGTGCTGGGGGGAAAAGAGCCCGAACCCTGAACTCGCCGGGGAGGTGTTAAACTGCCAACACATGAATGGAAGCAAGCAGGGCGGGTTCCCGTGGGCTGCGGTCCTGGCGGTGTGGTGTGCGGGGTGTGCCACGGTCGACAAGGCCGCCGAGCCTGTCCCCGCGGACACCCGGCTGCAGGAGGCGCGGCAGACCTTTGAAGCGAGTCAGAAGCTCGAGGCCGAGCGCAAGTGGCCGGAGGCCCGGGCCCAGGCCGAGCGCTCGCTGGCGCTGCGGGAAGAGGTGCTGGGAGGCTCGCACCTGGAAGTGGCCGACAGCCTGTATCAGCTTGGCAAGACCCTCTGGCCACAGGACCCTGCTGGGGCCGAGCCCCTCTATCTGCGCGCGCTCGCCCTCCAGGAGGCGGCTTGGGGTCCGGACGATGTCCGACTCGTTCCGGTGCTGAGCTCCCTGCTCACCGCCTATGTGAACCTGGGCCTCTACTCCAAGGCCGAGTCCATGGGCCAGCGTGCGCTTTCCATCCAGGAGGCGGCGCTCGGCAAGAACCATCCCAGGGTGGCCGACCCACTGCACTACCTGGGCCAGCTGGCCTACTCGCGGGGACTCAACACGCAGGCCGAGCGGATGCTGGAGCGCGTCCTCGCCATCCGGGAGGCGGCGCTCGGCAAGGACCATCCGGAGCTCGTTGGGGCGCTCGTGGACCTGGGCGCCGTCTACCTGAACCAGGGCTCCTATGCGCGGGCCGAGCCGGTCTTCGAGCGTGCGCGGGCCCTGGCGGAGGCCACGCTGGGCCCGGCGCACCCCCGGGTCGCCCAGTCCCTCCATTTCCTCGCCAGGGTCTACCTGAAGCAGGGGCTCTACGCGCGGGCCGTGCCGCTGCAGGAGCGCTCCGTGGCGATTCAGGAGGGCGTCTTCGGCAAGAACCATCCGCTGGTCGCGCAAGCGTTGGATCAGCTCGCCAACCTCTATGCGCTGCAGGGGCTCTTCGCACGCGCCGAGCCGCTCTACGAGCGGGCGCTGGCCATCATCGAAGGCGCCGTTGGCAAGAACCATCTCCTCGTCTCGCACGTGCTCTTCGACCTCGCCCGGCTCTACCGGAGCCAGGGGCTCCATGCGCGCGCCGAGCCCGTGCTGGAGCGTGCGCTGGCCATCCGGGAAGCGGCCAGCCCCGAGCAGGCCTCCACCACGGATGCACTCCGGGAGCTCGCTCTGCTCCGGCTGGCCCAGCGGCGTCCCACCGAGGCGCGTGAGCTCCTCGAGCGGGTCTTCACCCGGTCCGAGGCCCGCCTGCGCCAGGAGGCCCTCGCGTTCTCGGAGGAGCGCCTGGCCAGCTTCCTCCAGCTTCTGCGCGGCGACGAGGAGCGGCTCTATGCGCTCGCGCGGGCCTTTCCGGAAGACGCACAGGCACGGCGCCTGGCGCTCACCGCGGCCCTGCTGCTCAAGGGACGCTCCGCCGGGGAGCTCGCGCACACCTCGCGCACCATCTACCGCGACCTGGGGGCCCAGGATCGGGAGACCTTCGAGCGCCTGAGGACGCTGCGCACCCAGTACGCCGAGCTGGCCCTCGCGGGCCCTGGCAAGCAGGAGCCCGCCGAGTACCAGCGCCAGCTCCAGCGGCTGGCGGTCCAGGGCGATGCCCTGGAGACCGATCTGGCGCAGCGCTCGGCTCCGCTGCGCGCGCTCAGCGGCCTGCCCGCTCCCGCCCAGATCGTGGACCGCGTGGCGCGGGCCCTCCCCCAGGACGGCGCGCTC
>NZ_DASVWK010001083.1:0-2704 GCF_036389735.1 Archangium sp.
CTCTCGTGGACAGGCCATGCGGGCGCCTCCCGGGGTATGGTGCCCCTGTTTGAAACGGCTCCTCTCCACGCTCGTGGTGCTCGTCGTGGCGCTCGCCGGTGGCGCACACGCCGCCGACGTGGAGGGAGCCCTGCGCGTCACCGGCCGGTTGATGCTGGACGGCAACGCGCCGCGCGACATCACCCGGCCCCCCTTCGTCACCGACACCTCGGACCTGGTGCTCAGCCTGCTCGCCTCGGGCGAGGGCCGCTACACCGCGGACCGCTGGCAGCTCGTGGGCCGTTACGACGCGGGGGCCCGCAAGTACCTCCTCTTCCCCTCCGAGGACGTGCTGGTGCAGGCCGCCGCGCTGGAGGGCTCGCTCGCCCTGGGCACCTCGCTGGGCGTGGGCGTGGACGGGCGCGCCAAGGATCGCCGGGGCGGCAGCCGCGCGTACACGGACCTGGCGGCGTCGGCCTTCCTCGAGTACGCGCCGGATGCCCAGCTCGCCCTGCGCCTGCGCGTGGGCGCGCACCGCTTCCTCTACCGCCCCGCCTTCGCCGCCAGCTTCGGCAGCCCCGAGGTGGGCTTCCTCGCGCGCTACCGCCTCGACCGCCGACATGCCTTCTTCGTCTCCGGCGAGTACGGCTCGCGCCGCTACAACGCCTCCGTGCGGCCCCCACCCACCGTGGACGTGCCCTGGACGGGACGGCGCGTGGACGGGGCGCTGCTGGCGAGCGCGGGCTACACCTACAAGGGCCCGCTCGCGCTGGGGCTGACGTACACGTACCAGGAGCTCAGCTCCAACAGCTACGGCGAGACGGTGCGCCGGCACCGGCTGAGCGGCAACGCGGGCCTGCGGCTGCCCTGGAAGGTGACGCTCCTGGCCCAGGGCTCGCTGGGCCTCACCCACTACCCGGACGGCGTCTTCTTCTCCACCGACATCACCCTGCTCGAGGATGAAGAGGCGCAGAACTCGCTGGCGCTGAAGCTGGCCCGGCCCCTCAACGCGCACCTGGACGTGGAGCTCTCGTACGCGCTGTACAGCAACCAGCTCCAGGCCAACCAGCTGTCCTACTTCCGCCAGGTGGGCGGCGTGGGCCTCACCTGGCGGCCGTAGCGGGCCTCACTCCAACCCGGAGAGGCGCTCGTCGATCTCCTCGGCGAGGCTGCCGTGGCTCTGGGCGAGCGCCGTGTCCCGGGCGCGGGTGAGCACCTCGCGGGCCTTCGTCGTCTCCCCCGCACCGATATAGGCATCCCCCAGGGACACCATGGCCGCGGCGTATTGGGGATCCAACCGGACGGCCGACTCCAGGGCCTGGGCCGCCTCGGCGTACTTGCGCTGCTCCAGGTAGGCCTTGCCCAGGGAGAAGTGCGCCATGGGCGCATCGGGGAACTCGGCCGCCATCTGCTTGAACTGCTCCAACCGGGCGTCGCTCATGGCACGGTGATAGAGGAGAGGCATGTCCGGTGCCAAGGAAGACGTGCGCTCCCTCGCCGAGGCCGCCCGGGCGGCCTCCCGCGTGCTCGCCACCGCACAGAGCGGCCAGAAGGACGCGGCCCTCCGCGCCATGGCCCGCCACCTGCGCGAGGCCCTCCCCTCCATTCTCGCCGCCAACGCCGAGGACCTGACGGCCGCGCGCGCCGCCAACAAGGGGAGCGCCTTCCTGGACCGGCTGCTGCTGGATGCCTCGCGGGTGGAGGGCATGGCGCGGGCGGTGGAGGCGGTGGCCGACCTGAAGGACCCGGTGGGCGAGGTGACGGAGGAGTGGGACCGACCCAATGGCCTGCACGTGCGCAAGGTGCGGCTGCCGCTGGGGGTGGTGCTGATGATCTACGAGGCCCGTCCCAACGTGACGAGCGACGCGGCGGCGCTGTGCCTCAAGAGTGGCAACGCGGCGCTCTTGCGCGGCGGCAGCGAGGCGGCGCGCTCCAACGCGGCGATTGCATCGGCGCTGGCGGCGGGTGTCACCGAGGCGGGGCTACCGGCCGCGTGCATCCAACCGGTGCCCCCGGGCGAGCGTGAGACGCTGCTGGAGCTGCTCAAGCTGGAGGGGCTCATTGACTTGTGCATCCCCCGGGGGGGCGAGGGCCTCATCCGCTTCGTGGCGGAGAACGCGCGGATTCCGGTGGTGAAGCACTACAAGGGTGTCTGCCACGTGTACGTGCACGCGGCGGCGGACCTGGACATGGCCACGCGGATCACGCTGAACGCCAAGACGAGCCGCCCGGGGGTGTGCAACGCCGCCGAGTGCCTGTTGGTGGACGGAGCGGTGGCCGAGCGTTTCCTACCCCAGGTGGGGCGGGAGCTGGTGGCCAAGGGGGTGGAGCTGCGCGGCTGCCCCGTCACGGTGGGGGTGCTGAGCCGGGCCGGGGTGCCGGTGAAGCCGGCCACCGAGGAGGACTGGGGGCGGGAGTTCCTGGACCTCGTCCTGGCCATCCGGGTGGTGGACGGGCTGGAGGCGGCGCTCGGGCACATCGGCCGGTACGGCAGTGAACACACCGAGGCCATCGTCACCGCGGACGGGGCGGTGGCGGGGCGCTTCACCCGGGAGGCCCAGGCGAGCGCGGTGGTGTGGAACGCCTCCACCCGCTTCAATGACGGGGGCGAGCTGGGCCTGGGGGCGGAGATTGGGATTTCCACCAGTCGACTGCACGCTTTCGGGCCCATGGGGTTGCGAGAGTTGACCAGCCAGAAGTACGTCATTCTGGGACAGGGGCAGGT
>NZ_DASVWK010001084.1:0-7515 GCF_036389735.1 Archangium sp.
GCGGCCCGAGAAGCCGCTGGCGCCGCGTGCCCCCGGCTCGGGCCCGAGGCCGATGACCATCGGCTCGCTGCCCTCGGCTCGCTCGTCCGAGACCACGGCCGCGAAGCCTCCGACCTCGGACCTCCCGGTGATGCCGGCCACCCGCGCCCTCCAGAAGTCGCTCGATGCGTCTCCTGGAGCGGCGGGCACGGGCTCGCCGGCTCCGCGCCGGACGCTGGAGGTGCCCGCGACGGTCCCGTCCGCCCGGGTTCCCCAGGCGTCGACGGGGGGCTCCTCCACCGCCGAGCCGCCCCGGAAGCCGCAGGAGGTGCCCGCCCCGGGCGCCGAGTCGCCGCGCTCGCGCACGGGGGATCTGCCCGCGTGGTCGCTGATGCTGGCGCCGGGCGAGCGGCTGAACGCGGCCGTGCGGCAGATGGAGCGCGGGGACTTCGTGTCCGCCGTGGCCACGGTGGAGCAGCTCCTGGTGGACGAGCCGAACCACCTGGACGCGCTGCTCACCCTGGGCAACCTCTACTCGCTGACGGGCCGCGTGGCGGACGCGCGCGAGTCCTTCGCGCAGGCCATCAACCGCGAGCCGCTGTGCGTGGAGGCGCGGGTGTTCGGTGGGCTGGCGGCGCTTCAAGCCGGAGAGCTGGCCGAGGCACGCGCGGAGCTGGGCAAGGCGCTCTTCCTGGAGCCCTCGCTGGCCATCGGCCACTACCTGATGGCGCAGGTGCAGGAGCGGCTGATGGAGCAGGAGGGGGCGCGGCGCAGCTACCGCAACGCCATCGCCCAGCTGCGCTTCCCCCAGCGCCAGCTCGCCGGCCACTATCCGGAGCTGCCGGACTCGGCCGAGGCCATCACCCGCGCGGCGCGCTATGCGCTCGCCGCCCTGGAGGAAGCGTCGTAAGGGCGCTCGCCGCTACGCGAGGCCCTTGTCCAGATCGGAGATGCTCTTGCTCGGGTCGAGCACGGTGCTGAACTTCTTCTGGATGTAGGACTTGGCCTGGCCGCGCAGCAGCATGCCGGGGTCGGTGCCCTCGCCCTGGATGGCACCGTCGGTGATGGTGAAGTTGGCATCGAGGTTGATGCCCATCACCTTGCCGATCACCTTCGCCCCGTCGCCGGACCAGTCCGCCTTCACGCCGTACTTGTCCATCCAGTACTTGAGGAGCTGCTCGACACGCTTCCTCGCGTCGTCCTTCGACAGGGTGTGAGGGATCTCGAACTTCATGGTGCCCATGTGGTGCTCCTGGGGTTCGTGATGCTCCCGCCCGGGTGTAGTGAGCCTCGGACGAGAAGGGAACCCGGGTCTCGCCGCCGGACGCGTGGAAGTCAACAATGCTGTCGTGGAGGTGCCACCTCGTGAACCGGTGAGATTCCCGGTGCATCGGGCGCGGGTTGAGGTTTGATGCCTCCGTGATCGGACAAGGAGTCGCTCGAGTGTCCTCGTTGACCCGCTGGCTGTCCCTCGCCGTCGTCCTTCTTCTCACCGCGCCGGGGGCCGCCCGGGCCCAGTCCGACGCACCCACGCAGTCGTCCGCCCCGGTGTCGCTGCGCACCGAGCCGCAGGCTCCGCTCACCGAGGGCCCCGAGGCTCCCGCGGCCCCTGAACCCAATGGCGCCATCCTCGATGGCCAGGTGCGCCATGGCGCGTTCCTCTCCGGGCCGGGCAGCCTCACCTTCATCCTGCACCACTCCCTCATGGGCGCCCTGGGCGGCTTCTTCACCCAGGGCTTCGCCCACGGTTTCAGCTTCGAGCGCAGCTCCCGCGAGGCCATGCTGGCTGGGACGCTCATCGGCGCGGGGCTCGGCTTCGGCACGTCGGCGTGGTGGCAGTTCAACAACTGGGTCGACAAGCCGATGGGCTACTTCGGCATCGGAAACGCCGTCATCGGCGGCATGTTCCTCGGGGGCTTCATGGACATGCTCACGCGCGACACGAGCCTGCTGACCTGGTCCGCCTTCCTCGGCGCCGAGCTGGGCGCGTGGCTCACCGCGGTGCTCGCCGGCGGGCAGATGGCGCTCAATGACGGGCTGATGGTGGCCTCGGGCGGTGGGTGGGGCCTCGCCTCCGCCGCGCTGCTGATGGCCATCGTCCATTTCTCCGGCACGAAGATCTCCGGGAAGACCTGGGTGGACACGCTGCTCATCGCACCGGGGCTCGGTGCGACGGCGCTCGCGCTGGCCACGATGAAGTACAGCCCCACGCCCTCGCAGATCCTCCGGGCCGACATCTTCGGCGCGGGCGTGGGCGCGGTGGTGCTGGTGCTGTCCGCCCTGGTGCTCGGTGGCTTCGATCAGCCCACCCCGTACGTGCTGGCCTTCCTCGGTTCGGCCGGCGCCATCACCACCGTGAGCCTGCTCTGGGAGGAGGCCGCCGAGCGTCCCGTGAGGGCCACGGGTCCCACCTTGCGCTCCAAGGCCTACCGCAACGATTGGTGGTAGCTCGCCTGCCTCCCTTTCGAGTGGGCTCCGTGGCGACCGGGAACGCGCGTCCACACTGTTGCGGATATGGCGCGCATCCTCCCATTCTCCGCACTGTTGCCCTCGTTGGAATCGCACCTGGAGGCCGATGAGGGGGGCTCGCCCCTCAATGCGCCACGCCGCTCGTCCTTCATCCGACCGTTGTTGGATCGGGCGGATCCCACGGCCGAGCTGGGGCGACTGAGAGCCGCGGGCGCGGTGCTCCGCGACACCCGTCCGGCCCTGTACCTGGCGGAGGTGTACAGCTCCGCGGGACGGCTCGGAGGCGCTCCGGTTCGCTTCCTCCTGTGCGGCCTGTCGCCGGACTCGGCCGAGCCGCTGGAGACCGCGCCGTACCGGCCCCGCTCGGCCCAGGTGGAGCCGGCGATCACCCTGGCGGCGGATGACCACGGGGTGCTCCGAGGCCTCCTGGCGGAGGCGGCCGAGCGCAGCAGTGCCGTGTGGCAGGGCACCTTCGAGGACGCGCCGGTGTCGCTGCGGCGCATCGAGCCCTCACCGGTGTCCAAGCGCATCCTCGCGGTGCTGGACGAGGCGCCCCTGCGCCCCCTGGCCCAACTGGACGAGCGCCGGCCCAGTCTGGCGGCCATCGTGCCGCTGTCGGATCCGGGGCTGCACTTCGAGCCGGTGCACCGCGCCATCTGCGGGCTGGACACCTTCAACGAGGACACCTTCCTCACGCTGGTGGCGGCGTACGCGCGAGTCTATGACCTGGAGGAGCCCCTGACGTCGCCTCGGGGCGTGGGCCTGGCGAATGAGCGGCTGGCCACGCTGGTGCGCGGGCACCACGCGGTGCTTCTGGTGCTGCCCGGGGGGAGGGGAAAGATCCTCCGCTTCCGCCAGGGGTTGGATCTGGCGCACCTGAAGGGGGCTCCGCGCAACCCGACCCTGCGCAGCCTGGACCTGGCGCTGTTGAACACGCTGGTGCTGCGCACGGTGCTGGGCATCAAGGACCCCGAGGATCCAGGTCATCCTCAGGTGTTCGCGGTGCAGGGGACGGAGTCGCTGGTGCGAGGCGTCGAGTCGGGCATGTTCCAGGCGGGCTTCGCGCTCAATCCTCCGCCGCTGTGGGAGGTGCGAGCGGTGATGGAGGCGGCGCAGACGTTGCCTTCCAAGACGCTGTGCGTGGAGCCAGCACTCCCCGCCGGGCTCCTGTTCCTGGATCCGGAGGCCTCGTGACGACGTGAGCCTCCTGTCGCCAGAAGCGCTGGAGTGGCCCCAGCGCAGGTCCCTCGAGCTTCGCCCCGGTCCCGGGGAGACGCTCGACTCCGTCTGTGGCGGCGACGTGAGGGTGCTCCAGCGGCGGCGCGGCTACCGTTTCACGTTGGATCCGATCCTGCTCGCGCACTTCGCCGTCTACGAGGGAGGGGTGCTCCGGGGGCGGTGGATGGACCTGGGGACGGGCTGCGGGATCATCCCGCTCATCCTGGCCCGGAGGCTGGGGTGCGACAGCATCACCGGGCTGGAGCTCCAGCCGAGGCTGTTCTCCCTGGCCGCGCGCAACGTGCACCTCAACTGTTGCGAGCGGGCTGTCTCTCTGGTCCGGGGAGATCTGCGCTGCGTGGACCGGCTGTTTCCGAAGGCGAGCTTCTCCCAGGTGCTGTGCAACCCGCCGTACCGGACGCGGGAGCAGGGGAGGCTCAGCACGGACCTGGAGAAGGCGCTCGCGCGGCACGAGATCGCCTGCGAGCTCCAGGACGTGGCGCGCTCGGCGGCGTATCTCCTGCGGTGCCGGGGGATCTTCTGCGTGGTGTATCCGGCCTCGCGGTTGTCCGAGCTGATGGCCGTGCTGGCGGCGGAGAAGCTGGAGCCGAGGATCGCGCGCATGGTGCACTCGCGGGCGGGGAGGCCCGCGAAGCTCGTCTTGATGCACGCGGTGAAGGGAGCGCCCACCGGACTCACCGTGCTGCCCCCGCTCGTCATCCACGCGGATGACGAGCAGGCCTTCTCGCGGGAAGTCAGCGCGATGGTGGGGTGAGGGCTACGGCGTCGGCTGGGCCTCTCGAGGCTTCGCCTCGCCAGTGTCCTGCTGCTCGCGACAGAAAGCGAGCTGCTCCTTGATGATCTCCAGTGGCACGGCCAGCTCCAGCCTGAACTCCTTGCCGTCGGGATTCACCTTCGCGAAGTCCAGCAACTGCGCCAGCTCCTTCTCCCCCTCGGTCTGCGCCCTCAAGCGCGCCAGCGACAGCGCGCCCCCGAGCGACTTGCCCAGATCCCTCACCTTGTCCTCGTTGGAGCCCTTCACCTGCGCCGTCATGGCGAAGTCCGAGCGCGCATCCACGTGCAGCTCCACGTTCTCCGCCACTTCGGCCAGCTTCAGCGCCAGCTCCTGCTGATCCGGCGGGAACATCTTCTTGAGCTGCTCCACCGAGACCACGCCGTACATCTCGCCGTACGTGCTGCTCTCGGAGATGACCGGCGGCTCATCCGGCCCGCGCCCCTCCACCCGGTCGATGACCGCCTTCACCCCATCCGGCGATCTGCCGAACACGAGCATCTGGTCGTTCCACATGCCCACCCGGGGCCCTTCACGCCGGACCACGCCACCGTCCGACAGGTTGCGCTCGAACGTGGGCTCGAAGATGCGCGCCTCGTCCCCGTAGTCGTAGCTCGTCGAGCCCCGATCGGCCAGCAGGTCCTTGAGCTTCTTGTCCCCGAAGTTCCCCGAGACGATCACCCCCTCGTCCGTGATGATGAGCCGATCCAGGTCCTTCAGCGGGTCCACGCCCGTCTCCTGCTTGAAGCGCTCCAGATCGTCGCCGCCGCGGCGCATCATGCACTCCAGCAGCAGCTCCCCGATGGGCGAGTGGCGGATGGCATTGGCCTCGATGACCACCGCCGTCTTGCCCTTGCCCCGCGGCAGGGCGGCCAGCACGGGATCGCTCGGCTTGAGCGGCTTCTGCTCCGTCCCCGTGCCCGCGTCCACCGTGGGCATCACGTACGTGCGCCGACTCTCCATGCGCGTGCGCTCCTCCGGACGCAGCCGTTTCGGGAACTCCACCTTGAGGGGGGCGGGGGCCGCCTCCTCGCCCTGGCCGGACAGCATCAACCACGCGGCGAGGCCGAACAGCACCACCGCGAACACCAGCCACGACCCACCACGGCGCCGCTGCATCAGTAATCCCTCCCCTCGAACCACCAGAAGCCCACGGTCAGCATCCCCAGGCCGAACACCAGCACGCCCGCGAGCAGCATCGTCAACGACTGCACCGCCAGCGGCGCCGAGGCCGCCAGGTCCATGCTCGCCTGGGCCAGCGAGGACAGCCTCGGCAGCAACAGCGTCACGGCCTTGAAGAGATCCCGCGTCAGCCCCTCCTCGATGAAGGGGGCGATCTTCGTCCGGTAGCCCGCGATGATGCCCGCCACCATCGTGAGGCCTCCGAGCGCCGCGCACAGGGCCGCGCTGCGCACCAGCGTGGCCGTGGTCAACATCACCGCGTACACCGCCGCGAAGCTCACGCACGCCAGCAGCGCGGAGATGATCGGCCCCACCGTCCAATATCCCGTCTTCACCCCGAAGATGATCACCAGCCCCAGCGAGCCGTACAGCGCCCCGCACACCGCCAGCGTCATCACCCCGAGGAACGTGCCGGCCAGGATGTGCCAGCGCCGCAAGGGCAGGGCGAGCAGGTGCTCGATGCGGCCCGGTGACAGCAGGCTCGGCGCGAAGTCCGAGCACGAGACGATTCCGAAGACGATGCCTCCGTAGAAGACGATGGCCGCCGCCGCCATGAAGATGGGCCGGAGCGCCACATCCACCGCGAGGATGTTCGTGTCCATCACCTCGCCGAACAGCCGCGAGGCCGCCAGTGCTCCGTCGACCACCTCGATGCGCAGGCTCAGCGACAGCGTCACCAGCACGCCCGTGACACCCAGCAGGAAGGCCAGGATGAACTTGCGCGCGAGTGCCTCGCGCAACACGTAGCCGGCGATTCCCAACACGCCCTTCATGCCGCCACCCCCATGGCCGAGGCCAGCACGGCCTCCAGGTCCTGTCCGTCCCGCTTGAGCTCCACCAGCAGCGCCCCGGTCGCCCGCGCCTTGTCCAGCGCCGCGTTCAGCCCCGCCGCGTCCGCCGACTCCACGTGGTACACCCCCTCGGTGCCCGCGGGCGTGAAGCCCGCCGTGGCCAGCGTGCCCGCGTCCGCTCCCGGCGCGAAGCGCACCGCCCAGCGTGCCCCCCCTTGCGACAGCTCCTCCAGACGTCCCTCGCGCAGCACCTTGCCGTCCGCGAGGATGGCCACCCGGTCGCACACGCGCTCGGTCTCCGCCAGCAGGTGCGAGTTGAGGAAGAGGGTCGCGCCGCGCTGCACCTCCTCCTGGAGGATGCGGCGCACCTCGACGCGGCCCATGGGATCGATGCCGTCGGTGGGCTCGTCGAGGACCAGCAGGTCGGGGTTGCCCAGCAGCGCCGCCGCGAGCCCCAGCCGCTGGCGCATGCCCTTGGAGTAGCCGCCGATGCGCCGGCCCAGCGCGTCCGCGAGCCCTACGCGCTCCAGCAGGCGCAGGTTGGCGGCCTTGTCCGGCGTGAGCCCCTTGAGTCCCGCCACCGTGGCCAGGAAGGTCGGTGAGGTCCACGAGCCCGGCAGGTGCAGGCGCTCGGGCAGGTAGCCGATGCGGGCCCGGATGCGCGGATCCTCGGGGGAACCGCCGAGCACCCGCACCGCGCCCTCCGTGGGCTGGACGATGCCGAGGATGCTCTTGATGAACGTCGTCTTCCCCGCGCCGTTGGGGCCGATCAGCCCGAACGCGCTGCCTTCTGGCACGGAGAGATCCACACCCCGCAGCGCCTCGTGGCCCTGGCGCCGGAAGGGGCGTCGGTAGGTCTTGCGGAGTCCGATGACTTCGATGGCTGGCACAGTGGTGAGTCTACGACGGAGCCGACCTGTTGATTGCTCCGCATGTCACCCAGACCAGCGGACGAGCCCGTGCCACGCCTGCTTGCCACCTTCGCTGCGCACCCGGGAAAGAAGGTTCGCACTTTTTTTCCGGGTTTCAGGGTCTCCTGCTCCGCGTACCGCCGTGCTTTCGCACCCTTGGCGGAATTTTTCG
>NZ_DASVWK010001085.1:0-2683 GCF_036389735.1 Archangium sp.
TGAGCGGGAGCGTGTCCAGCACCACGAAGGCCGAGGGCACCATGTACTCGGGCACCCGCTGGCGCAGGAACTCGCGCACGTGGGCCACCATCGCCTGCCGCACCTCGGGGGAGGAGGGGCCCACACCCAGGTACGCCACCAGCCGCGTGGGCTCCTGTCCTTTCGTGCGCGCCACCACGGCGGCCTCGCGGACGGCCGGGTCCTCGCGCAGCACCGCCTCGAGCTCGCCCAGCTCGATGCGGTAGCCCCGGATCTTCACCTGATGATCCAGGCGGCCGAGGAACTCGATCGTCCCGTCCGGCAGATAGCGGCACAGGTCTCCGGTGCGGTACAGCCGCCCGCCCGGCGTGGTGCCGAACGGATCCGGGACGAAGCGCTCGGCGGTGAGCTCCGGCCGCCGCAGGTAGCCGCGCGACACGCCGGCGCCGCCGATGAGCAGCTCGCCGGGGACTCCCGGAGGCACGGGCACGCCGTGCCTGTCGACGATGTACACCGCCGTGTTGCCCACGGGCCGGCCGATGGGAATGGAGGCGCCCACCGCGTCGACGCCGTGGGTCGTGGACCAGATGGTCGTCTCGGTGGGGCCGTAGATGTTGAGGAGCTGTCCGGCGAGGAACCCCCGCAGCTCGGTGGCCAGGGCCGGGGTGAGGGCCTCGCCGCCGAGCACCAGCGTGCGCAGCCGTCCCAGGGCCCGAGCCGCGCCCGGCTGTTGGAGCAGGAGCGTGGCGCGCGAGGGCGTGCATTGCAGGTGGGTGATGCCGTGGCGCTCGATCTGCTCGGGGACCGTGTGGGGCGCGTGCCGGTCCTCCGGGTGGATGACGACGTGGAAGCCGCGCGTGAGCGTCCACACCAGCTCCACCCCCGAGATGTCGAAGGTGTAGGGCGTGACGGCCAGCCAGGTGCCGGGCGACTCCGCGCCCACGCGGGCATCGAGCGTGACGAAGTGGTTGACCAGGTTGCCGTGGTCCACCATCACGCCCTTGGGCCGCCCCGTGGAACCCGAGGTGTACAGGACGCACGCGAGGTTGCGCGCGGACACCCGGGGCTCGGCGAGCGGCGGCGTGTGCTCCGGGGCCTCGTCCACGAGGAGGAGGGGCAGGGCGCCCGCCGGCACGGAGGCCGCGAGGGAGGAGTGCGTCACCAGCGCGGCGGGACGGGCCTCCTGGAGGACGGCTTCCAGGCGCGCGAGCGGGTGTGCCGGGTCCAGCGGCATGTAGGCGCCTCCGGCCTTCAGCACGCCGAGCATCGCCACCACCATCTCCACCGAGCGCTCCAGGGACACCGCCACCCGGTCATCCGGGCCCACGCCCAGCGCCCTCAGTCGTGCCGCGAGCCGGGTGGCCCGTGCGTCCAGCTCCCGGTAGGAGAGCGTCTGCTCGGAGAAGGTGAGCGCGGGCGCCTCCGGGGTGCGTGCCGCCTGGGCCTCGAAGAGGTGGTGCACGCACGCGTGGGCGGGCACCTCGGCGTGGGTGGCGTTCCACTCCACCAGCACGCGCTCCCGCTCGGCGGGGGACAGCAGGGAGAGGTGCTCGTGGCGCTCCTCCGGCGCGGTGGCCATGGCCTCCAGGACGCGGGCGTAGTGCCCGGCCAGCTCGCGCACCCGCTCCTCGTCCAGCCGCGCGGTGTCGTGGTGCAGCGCGAGCTGGAGCTCGGACGTCACCGGATCCACGTTGAACATCGCCGCCAGCGGCAGGTCCAGGCGCTCGATGGAGCGCACCGGGCTCACCAGCCGCACGCCCTCCACGTCCATCAACCCCTGGTACACGTGGAAGTGCACGAAGTTGAAGAGGGCCTCGAACAGCGGCTGACCGCCATGGCGCTGCTGCAACCGACTCATGGGGGCGCGCCGGTGGGGCAACACCTCCCGCTCGGTGGCGAAGGTGCGGCGCACCAGCTCCACCCAGGTGCCCTCGTTCAGCCGCTGCCGCAGCGGGAGGCTGTTGAGGAAGAGGCCCAGCGTCTTCTCGCCATCCCGCACCTCGGGACGGCCGTTGGACACGAGGCCCGTCACCACGTCGTTCGTCCCGCACACCGCGCCGAGCACCCGCAGGTGCGCCGCCAGCAGCACGCTCTTGAGTGGCACCGAGGCCAGGCGTGAGAGCCGCTGGAGTCCGGACGACACCTCGGGCGAGAGGGACACCGGCTGCACGGCGATGCCTCGCGCGGGCACCTCCGGCCGGCGGGGCATGACGCGGGTGAGCGACGTCACCTCGAGCCCGTCCAGCCGCTCCGCCCAGAAGCGGCGGGTGGTCTCGTCCTGGAGCGCACGTCGCTCCAGGGCGATGAACTCGCGGAAGGGCAGCGCGGGTGCGGCCTGCGTGGGCGCCTCGTCCCGGAGGGCCGCCACGTAGTCGCCGAGCAGCTCGGTGAACAGCGAGGCCACGCTCCAGCCATCGAGGATGGCGTGGTGGAAGGTGGCGCTGAGCTGCACGGTGGTGTCGGTGCGTCGGTGCAGCGTCACCCGCATCAGGGGCGCGTGGCTCCAGTCGAAGGGCTGGATCCGGTCCTCCTCCAGCCAACGCTCCAGGTGCGCTTCCTGCTCGGTCGCGGACAGGTGCCGCAGGTCATGCACCGTCAGGGGCAGCGCCACCGCCTGGTGGACGAGCTGGAGCGGCTCGCTGTAGCGCGTCAGGTCGAACGACGTCCTCAGCACCGGGTGCGTGGCCAGCAACCGGCGCAGGAC
>NZ_DASVWK010001086.1:0-8618 GCF_036389735.1 Archangium sp.
GGGGGTGTACTTCTCGCGGCGGGTACTCAGGCCGGTGCGCTCGCTGGTGGAGGCGGCGGGACAGGTGGCGCGAGGGGACCTGCGGGTGAAGGTGGAGGCGCCCTCGCATGACGAGGTGGGCGAGCTGGGGAGGGCCTTCAACGCGATGGTGACGGACGTGCAGCGGGTGCTGCGCGGGGTGGTGGAGGTGTCGGGAGCGACGGCCCGGGACGCGGAGCACATCCACCACTCGACGGAGGGCCTGAGGCAGGCGGCGCGGGAGCAGTCGCGGGCGCTGAGCGGCATGACGGACAGCCTCCTGGGGGTGACGAAGGAGATGGGGCTGGGGGCGCACCAGGCGGAGCTGGCGGCGAAGACGGCCGAGACGAACGGTCAGGTGGCGCGCGAGGGCGGAGCGGTGGTGAGGAGCACGGGCGAGAAGATGGGGGAGATCGCCCGGGTGGTGGAGCGCTCGGCGAGGACGGTGGAGCGGCTGACGGAGTGGAGCGCGGAGGTGGGGCGGGCGGTGGAGCTGATTTCAGACGTGGCGGACCAGACGCGGGTGCTGGCGGTGAACACGGCCATCGAGGCGATGCGCGCGGGCGAGCACGGCAAGGGCTTCACGGTGGTGGCGCAGGAGGTGCGCAAGCTGGCCGAGCAGGCGCGAGCGGCGGCGGAGCGGATCGCCACGCTGATGAAGGAGAGCCAGGTGGAGACGGAGTCCGCGGCGGCGCAGATGAGGGAGGGGCAGGCGCGGGTGAGGGAGGGGCTGGCGCTGTCGGTGGAGACGGGGAAGGCGCTGGAGCGGATCGTGGCGGGGGCGGAGGAGATCCAGCGCAGGGTGAGGGACATGGCGCGAGCGCACGGGGCGCAGGCGGAAGTCAGCGAGTCGCTCACGCGGAGGATCCACGGGCTGACGGAGCAGGCGGTGGAGTCAGCGGCGGGGGTGGATCAGATAACGAAGGCGGTGGAGGACCTGGAAGCGCGAGCGAAGCAGTTGCGAGAGATGGTGGCGCGCTTCCAGGTGAACACCTGACGAGTGAGGGTCAGCCCGGGGACCCGTGCTGGGCCGAGAGGGTCCGCCGGTCCACCTTGCCGGCACTGGTGCGAACGAGCGCCTCCAGGAACTTCACGGACCTGGGCTGCTTGTACCGAGCGAGCCGACCCTGGCAGAACTCGAGCAGCCGGACCTCGGTGAGATCCGCGCCGGGCCGGGCCACCACGAGGGCACGAGGCACCTCGCCCCACTTGGGATCGGGGACGCCAATGACACACACCTCGGCGACCTCGGGGTGGGCGGCGAGGACGTTCTCCACCTCGGAGGGGTAGATGTTCTCGCCGCCGGAGATGATGAGGTCCTTGCTGCGACCGACGATGGAGAAACACCCATCGGCGTCGCGTCGGGCCAGGTCTCCGGTGTGGAGCCAGCCGCCGGCGAAGGTCTTCGCGGACTCGTCGGGGCGGCGCCAGTAGCCGGAGCAGAGGTGGGGCCCGCGCAGCAGCAGCTCGCCCTCCTCGCCATCGCCCTCGATACGGGCCTCGACATGGAACAGGGGCACGCCGACGGCGCCGGGCTTGCGGCGCACATCCTGGGCGGGGAGCCAGAAGTTGTTGGGCCCGCCCTCGGTGAGCCCGTAGCCGGTCTTGAAGTCCACGCCACGAGCGAAGAAGCGCTCGAAGACGGGCTGGGGGCAGGGGGCGCCGCCGCTGATGAGGAGCTTGAGTCGGGAGAAGTCCACCGAGTCGAAGCGCGGGTGGCGCTGCATCTCGATGAACATGGTGGGCACGCCGAAGAAGAGGGAGATGGCGCCGGAGTGGACGAGGTCGAAGACCTGGTCGAGGGAGAAGGCGCGGGCGACGATGGTGGTCCCCCCCACGTAGACGAGGGGGGTGGTGAAGACGTTGAGGCCACCGGTATGGAAGAGCGGCGCGTTGAGGAGGGCGGTGTCGTCGGCGGTGAGGCCCCAGCTGACGACGGTGTTGGCGGCGTTGGCGGTGATGGAGCGGTGGGTGAGGATGGCCGCCTTGGGGGTGCCGGTGCTGCCGCCGGTGTAGCAGAGCACCCACGGATCCTCGGGCTCGACCTCCACGGTGGGGAGCGGAGCGTCCGAGAGCGCCTCACGCCGGCTGAACGGAACGTCCTGGGGCTGGCGGGGGGAGGAGTCCTCGAGGGGGACGAAGTGCCGCACGCTGGAGGCACCCGGACGGACGGCGTCGACCTGGGCCTGGAAGTCGGGGCCGTGGACGAGGACGACGGGCTCGGCGTCGACGAGGAGGGAGGCGAGTTCGGAGGTGCTGAGGCGCCAGTTGAGGGGCTGGAGGATGGCGCCGAGCTTGCCGCAGGCGAAGAGGAGATCGAGGAACTCGGTGCAGTTCATCGCGAGCACGGCGACGCGGTCGCCGCGACGGACCCCGAGGACGTCGTGGAGGAGCCGGGCGGTGCGATTGGCGGAGGCATTCCACTCCCGCCAGGAGATGCGGCGATCCCCGCGAAGGGAGTCGATGAGGGCGATGCGCTCGGGGGCGAGCGAGGCGCGACGCGCGAGCCAGTCGTGGACGATGGGCACGGGAAACTCCGAAGTTCCGCTGGAAGAGGGCCGGGGGAGGGTACAACTCCAGAACCCCCAATGCGAAGCCCGACCCTCCGCCTCGCCCTGCTGCTGACCACGGCCCTGCTGACCACGGCCTCCGCGGCCCAACCTTCCCTGTCCCCCACCCGCTCCCGAGCCCTGGAAACGCAGCTGCTGCGAGCGGTGGGCGAGGTGGGCCTCGACCGGGTGCTGGACTGGAGGCGAAAGGGAGAGCGGATCGCGCACCCTCCGAACGTGGACGTGGCGGTCATCGAGCTGGACGCGGAGGGCCGTCCGGTGGCGGCGGCGAACGTGCTCGTGTCGAGGGACTACCCGAAGGGCCGGGGGGTGCCCATCGACGCCCGGACGCTCGGAACACGGGCGGTGCGTTTCACGCGGTGGGACCTGGACCGATGGGATGACACGAAGGGCTGGCCGGACGCTCCGGCCGACGATGACCTGGTGCCTGGACGCGAGAAGGCACCGCTGCGCTTCATGGCGCCCTACCCCGCGTCGCTGTTCAAGATCCTCATCGCCTACGGAGTGATGAGGCGGGTGGACCGGGGGGAGCTGACGCTGGACACGCCGTACCGCTTCATCCGGGACACGGTGGACAAGGGGGAGCGCCCGGTGCGGGGCTGGCTGGAGCCGATGATCGTCGAGTCGGACAACGGCTCGACGGAGGCGCTGGTGAAGCTGCTGCACGAGCGTGGGGCGATGGAGGGGCTGAACGCGGAGCTGGCGGCGCTGGGACTCGGGACGCTTCAGGTGAACGGGACGTCGCCGGTGACGGGGAGGAACTGGCAGCCGGGGAGCATCCACATGACGGCGCTGGACACGGCGCGACTGTTCCTGCTCATCAACGGAGGGCCGGGGGTGCTGTGGAGGACGCCGGAGGGCCGTGCGGTGACGGCGGCCGAGCTGTCGGAGCCCGCGCGCAACTTCCTGAAGAAGCTGCTGGGGGACCAGGGGTACGCGGAGGGACTCAGCTCGACGCTGGTGTGCGGAGACCCGAACGCACGACCGGGAATCCCGACGGCGGTGCCGGCGAGGTGGCTGGCGGCGGACGGGACGGCGACGGTGGGCGAGACGGCATTCGAGCGGGACACGCGGCCGTGCAACGCGGCGGCGGAGGTGGAGTTCCTGCACAAGACCGGGCAGACGGAGAACTACGGGAGCGACGCGGGCATCGTGCGGGCGCTGCCGGGCAGGGAGCGGAGACACTACGTCATCGCGCTGCTGTCGAACCTGGGCTACCGCTACTACGACGAGGGCGTGGCGGGCACGGCGAACTTCGCGGACGAGGAGAACGGCTTTCCCGGGACGGTGACGGGGATGGGCTTCACCCAGAGCCTCGCGGAGCTGGGCCGCCGGGTGGACGAGGCGATGAAGCGCCGGAGCCCCGTGAGCCGATAGCTCCGAGGTGACCGCTTGACGGCTTCACCCTCACGGCACCAGCACGAGCTTGCCCACCGTGGAGCCGGACTCCAGCGCGCGGTGTGCGTCGGCGACTCGGTCGAGCGGGAAGCGGGTGACGGGAGGCGGAGTGATGCGGCCCTCGTCGACCCACGCGAGCAGCCGGACCATGGACTCCTCGAGCACGCCGCGCTGCTCGAACAGGTAGGACAGGTTGAAGGCGAGCACGCTCGCGTTGTCGTTGGTGAGCTTGAGCGGATCGAACCGGGGAGTCCGCACGAAGTCCGAGGCGAGCTTCACCCAGTTGGGACGCCCACCCTGACGCGGCAGCATGGAGTGGAAGCCATAGATGACGAGCTTGCCGGGCCTGGCGAGGTGCCGGTAGCTCTCGCGCAGCGTGGCGACTCCGTTGGCATCGAGCACCACGTCATAGCCCCGAGGAGAGGCCTGCTCGGCGGCTCGCCAGAGCTCCTCGCGGCTCTTGTCGATGACGACCTCCGCGCCGAGCGCGCGCGCGGTCTCCACCTTGTGAGTGGAGCCGACGACGCCCACGGTGCGGCAGCCGGCGATGCGGCCCAGTTGCAGCAGCGCACTGCCCACGCCGCCCGCGGCCGAGTGCACGAGCAACGTCTGGCCCGGGCGCGGATGGGCCAGTTCGAAGAGGGCGTAGTAGGCGGTGAGGAAGACGGTGGGGAAGCCCGCTCCCTGGGCCATGTCGAAACGTGCGGGCAGGGGGAACACCTGATGCCGGGGCACGGCGACATGGGTCGAGTACCCCCCGAAGCGCGTGACCCCCAGGACCTTGGTGCCCGGAGCGAGGTCCGTGACGGAGGCGCCGACGGCGGTGACGGTGCCAGCGAACTCGAAGCCGGGGGTGATGGGCCAGCCGACATACTCCTTGGCCGAGGCATACAGCCCCATGCGGATGACGCAGTCGGCGTAGTTGACGCCGATGGCCTCGGTGGTGACGACGACCTCCTCGGGAGCGGGTGAGGGCTCCGGTCGCGTCTCGAAGGTGAGCTGCTCGTAACCACCGGCCCGGGGGATGACCACCTTGCGCATGGCCCACACATAGCGCAGCCCTTGCCGCCCTGCCCGCTTCACCTATGCTGGCTCGGGGCCGCGAGGCCACGTCACCCCGCAGCACCTGCCCTGGGAGAATCGAAATGTTCGGGAAAATCGCCGCCGACGCGCTCGGCCTCAGTGACATCGGCTCGGTCATCGCCCCTACCGACTACGACAAGGTGGACGCCGACGACTACGTCATGCACGAGGACCAGGAGAAGATCTTCTTCCTGATCAAGTCCAAGTCCGACGAGTACTGCTTCACCAACAAGGCGCTCATCCACCTCGATGGCACCAGTGCCGCCAGCAAGAAGCGCATGCTGCGCCGCTACAGCTACAGCGGCAACCCGATCTCCCACGTGCTGCTGGAGACCGCCGGTAACATCGACATGGACGTGGAGATCAAATTCCACCTCGGCCCCAAGGAGTTCTCGATCGACGTGCACAAGAAGCACCTCGAGCAGGTGAAGGATCTCTACAAGGCCCTGTTCCGCATCTCCGAGCTGATGCACGAGAACGAGGTGGCGCTCGGCCACGCCAAGACCAGCCTCGAGGTGGCTTCCACCACCCTCGGCCGCGGCCAGGCGGGTGCCACGCCGATCGTGGAGTCCTTCAAGGAACTCAACCAGGCGGCCTTCGCCTGGCTCGCCGGCGCTCAGCAGAAGTACTGGGTGAAGGACTTCGGCTTCGTGTTCGAGCGGTACATCAAGGCCTGACCCGGCCCACCCGCTCAGCCTTGAGCGTCCGGCCCCCCCTCGTCATCGAACGGGAGCATCACCGGGGCCGGAGCGGCCTCGAACGAGTCCACCACCTCGGCGGCCGGAGCCTCCACCAGGCCCTCGGCCTCGCCCGGACCCGCGACCTCCGCTCCCACCTCGGGCACGAGGTTCGCGATGTCATCGAGGCTCGCGACGAACGCATCGGCCCCCGCGTCCCCGAAGCCCGCTCCACCCTCCTCCAGGTTCGCGATGTCATCGAGGCTCGCGACGAACGCGTCCGCGCCCGGGTCGTTGTAGGCCGCCTCGCTCGCCTCGACCTCGTCGGCCCCATCGACCTCCGTCTGGAGCGCGGCGAGCTCCGCCTGCATCCAGTCGTCCTCCGCGGGGGCCGCCACCTCGGCCTCGTCGGCCTCGTGCTGTGCCGAGACCGCCGCGGCTGCCTCTTCCACGGCGCTCCGGGCCTGGGCCGCCGCGTACACACTGGCCCGCGCCAGGTGCGCCAGCGAGACGCCCTCCCCGCCCTGCCCGACGCCCGGGAGCACCTCCGGCTCGGCCTCCGCGCCGCCCTTGAGGTCCAGCAACTCACGCTGGGCGCGCTCGAAACCATCGACGTTCATCAACTGCGAGCGCAGCTCCGCGGCCTCGCGCGCCTGGGCCGTGCGCTCCGCCTCCACCGCCTCCAGCTCCGCCTGGAGCTTCGCGTTGAGGGCCTCGAGCTGCTGCTCTTCCGTCATCAGCGCGGGGTCGTCGGCCCCGATGTGCTTCTCGACGGCCTCGACGCGCCGCTGGGACTCGATGAGTTGGGCGGTTTGAACGGAGGGGTTGAAGCCGCCGATCCTTCGGATGCTCATGGACGGGTCCTCACTGGACGCACGGGGGGTGTTTCGTCCCGATATTGTCGCAGCGAGGGCCCCCCAGTTGCTAGCGTCGGCCTCCAACCCACACTCACCGTACAGTCGGAGCCCCCCGATGACCTCCGCGTCCAGCCACTACAAGGCCAACCTGCGAGACCTGTCCTTCAACCTCTTCGAATTCCTGGACATTGGACGAAGCTCGCTGGGCAAGGCGCCCTTCGGGGACTTCGACGAGACGGCGGCGAGGCAGACGCTGGAGACGTTCGCCGAGGTGTGCGGCAAGGAGCTGGCGGCGAGCTTCACCGAGCCGGAGCACAACCCGCCAAAGCTGGAGAACGGGACGGTGGCGCTACCGCCGGGGCTCCAGCGGTCGCTGGGGGCCTACTACGACGCGGGGATGCACCAGTTGGAGCTGCCGATGCACCTGGGGGGCATGGGGGCACCGCCCTCGCTGGGCTGGGCGGCCTTCGAGCTGGTGGCGGGCTCCAACCCGGCGGGGGCCTTCTTCACGCTGGGCGGCATCCTGGCGCGCGTCATCGACCGGCTGGGCACCGAGTCCCAGAAGAAGCGCTTCCTGCCGACGATGATCGACCGGCGCTGGGTGGGGACGATGGTGCTCACCGAGCCGGACGCGGGCAGCGACGTGGGCGCGGGGCGCACCAAGGCCCGGCACGTGGGGGGCGAGGTGTGGGAGATCGAGGGCGTGAAGCGCTTCATCACCAGCGCGGAGGCGGAGCACGCGGAGAACATCATCCACATGGTGCTGGCGCGGCCCGAGGGCGCGGGCCCGGGCACCAAGGGCCTCTCGCTCTTCATCGTCCCCAAGTACTGGGTGGACGAGAATGGCAAGCCGGGCGAGCGCAACGGCGTGGTGTGCACGAAGATTGAAGAGAAGATGGGGCTGAAGGGCTCGGTGACGAGCGAGCTGACCTTCGGGGACGGCAAGCCGGCGCGCGGGCTGCTGCTGGGCGAGGTGCACGACGGCATCCGCCAGATGTTCCATGTCATCGAGCAGGCGCGCATGGCCATCGGCATGAAGTCCATGGCGACGCTGTCCACCGCGTACCTCAACGCGCTGGAGTTCACCAAGGAGCGCAAGCAGGGCGCGGACCTGATGAACGCGCGCGACGCCAAGGCCCCGCGCGTCACCATCATCCACCACCCGGACGTGCGGCGGATGTTGATGGCGCAGAAGGCGCACGCCGAGGGCATGCGCGCACTCTGCCTCTATACCGCCTCCATCCAGGACCAGGTGGAGCTCAAGGGCGGGCACCGGGCGCAGGAGGCCGCCGAGTCCGACTCGCTCAACGACCTGCTGCTGCCGCTGGTGAAGGGCTACTGCTCGGAGAAGGCGTACGAGCTGCTGGCGGTGTCGCTCCAGTGCCTCGGGGGCTCGGGCTACCTGAAGGACTACCCGATGGAGCAGTACATCCGGGACCAGAAGATCGACACGCTCTACGAGGGCACCACCCACATCCAGGCGCTCGACTTGCTGCTGCGCAAGGTGGCGCGAGACGGAGGGGCGACGCTCCAGCGGCTGCTGGCCCAGGTGCGCGCGACGGCGGAGTCGGACGAGGGCGGCAAGGAGCTGGAGGCCGAGCGCGCGGCGCTGGGCAAGGCGCTCTCGGACACGGAGACGATGCTGGGCACGCTGATGGGGAAGCTGGGCGAGTCGCTCTACCACGTGGGCCTTCAGGGCAACCGGGTGCTGATGGCCCTGGCGGATCTGCTCATCGGCTGGCTGCTGGTGCGGCACGCGGCGGTGGCGTTGGAGCGCGTGAAGACGAACCCGGGCGACAAGGCCTTCTACGCGGGCAAGCTGGCCAGCGCGCGCTGGTTCTGCCGCGAGGTGCTGCCGGGGCTGGCCCACGCCGCGCGCATGGTGGAGCAGGGCGCGCTGGACCTGATGGAGGTCCCCGAAGAGGCGTTTTGAGTCTCGGGTGCACCCACGGGCGGCTCCGAAGAGGGGCCGCCCGTCGTCGTTCCAGGCGTGCGCTCGCTCCGCCGCCTGCTTC
>NZ_DASVWK010001087.1:0-7094 GCF_036389735.1 Archangium sp.
GGACCCTCTACTGGTGCCCATCATTGGGATGGGCAAGGATGGGAGGCCACGTCGAGGGAGGCGAAGCACATGTCCAAGAAATGGAGGGTCGCCAAGGCCCTGGAGCAACTCCTGGCGGAGTTGAACAGCCATGCTCCCAATCGGAGCAGGCTGAGTGATGGGGCCATTGGAGACGCGGCTCACGCATCGAGGAACAGCGACCACAACCCCTGGGTCGATGATGGAGAGTTGGGAATCGTGACCGCGCGTGACTTCACCCATGATCCTGCCAATGGCGCGGACATGAACAAGATCGTCGCGCACCTGGTCAAGCGCCGCGATCCTCGAATCAAGTACATCATCTGGAATTGGAAGATGTGGCGGTCCTACGCCAAGCTGGGCGTCAGCGCGTGGACCCCGACTGACTACGACGGCTCGAATGGGCATACGAAGCACGCCCACATCTCCGTGAATTCCGACAAGGCCTCGTACGATTCGACGGCGACGTGGGGGCTTTCGAAAGGGATGGTGGTCGTCAAGGACGTGGGAATCTCCAAGGACCAGAGCACGGCCACCCCTCAGCGTGGACAGCAGACGGCGTCCAGGTTCGAGAAATACAGGGAGGGCCTCGAACCGGGGTCCCGTGTCATCAAGGAGGGCAGCGCGGGGAGTGACGTCAAATGGGTCCAGGCCGCGCTGGGCGTGCGTGCCGATGGCTACTTCGGCCCCATCACGGACGAAACGGTCATTCACTGGCAGAAGGCACACAAGCTGACGCCGGATGGAATCGTGGGTCCCATCACCTGGAAGGCGCTCAAGGCCTTCATGGCCCCGAAGAACCCGAACAAGCCGGCCCCGCGGCATCCGACCCAACAGCCTCCTGCGGGGAGCAACACCGGGTTCGTCAAGAATGGCCGCACCTTCCCCAGCCAGGATGGCTATCCCGTCTATGCCCAGGGCTACGACGAAACCACCGGCCGGAGCGAGGACTGGGGCGTCATCGTCATCGCCAATCAGACCGGGAGGAACGTCAGCGCCATTGGTTGTGCCATGACGGCCGTCTGCATGGCGCTCAGCGGCATCACCGGCAAGGCGATCACCCCGGACGAGATGGCCACGTTCATGAAGAGCAAGAACGGCTTCGGGCCCGCGGGTGACATCCTGTCGTGGGATCTGATGGGCACACTGGTCACTCCGCAGGTGGATCTGTTCCGCCACTCCGGCTTCACGGCGGACAAAATCGACCAAGAACTCGCCACGGGCCGGCCGGTGATCGTCCACGTCGACTACGTCACCAAGAACAGCGCGGGGAAGCGCGAAGGAAAATACGACGGGTCGGGAGACCACTGGTTCCTCGTCACGGGCCGTACCGCGGACAAACAGTACCGGGCCAGCGATCCCGCCCTGGGCAGGAAGATCACGCTGCACCGGTTGGCGGATGGCCGGCTAGAGGCAGACGTCGCCAGCAAGTACGGAACGAAGTATCGCACGGTCGGCAATGCCGTCACCTTCAGCCGGGGCCCCGCGGTCCGCGTGGCGGACAACAAGGGCCAGGGCAACACGCCGAAGACCCACGAGACCTCGTCCCCGAAGGTCGTCGTCTTCAAGCCCACGCAGGACGGGAAGGGAGGCAAGGTACCGGCGAATTCGCCGCTGCCCGCCTTCGCCGGCGCGGATCGCGCGGGCACGGTGAAGGCCATCCACGGCGAGTGCCTCCGGCAGGGGGTGACGATGCTGGAGCAGATCGCCTATGTGCTCGCCACCGTGGAGCTGGAGACGGGGCACTTCCAGCCCGTCAGGGAGGCGGACTACCTGGGCGCGAAGGCCGAGGGGTACCGCAAGAAGAATCTGCGCTACTACCCCTACTACGGGCGTGGCTACGTGCAGCTCACGTGGAAGGAGAACTACGAGAAATACACCAAGCTCCTGGGCGTGGACCTGGTGAAGAACCCAGACCTCGCCTTGCGGCCCGATGTGGCGCTCTTCGTGCTGGTGCATGGCATGAAGAAAGGCATCTTCACGGGGGCCTCGCTCTCCACCTACATCAATGCCTCGCGCGTCGATTTCCGCGGTGCACGCGCCATCATCAATGGATCGGACAGGGCCGCTGATTGCGCGGGTTATGCCCGCCAGTGGCTGAATGCCCTGAAGATGAAGAAGGTGGGCTGAGTTGGATGGAACCGGGTTGCTCCGAGGTGGGCTTGCCCCGGCACGAAGACGCCGTCCGGCACCAGCGAGTGGACGGTCGGCGTCACTTGAAACGCCGAATCAAGGAAGACCTACGGAAACCGCTTCCGACGATTCTGGAGCACTCTTCCCGGAAGCCTCCGGCGGCGGGTTCGATTCCCGCCGCCTCCATGTGGGCAGCCCGAGCTCTACCGGCAGGGGTAGTTGGCCTTGGAGCACGTCACGCCGGTGTTATAGGCGTCATTGAAGTGGGCGTAGAAGCCGTCGTAGAGCGGGTGCACCGTGCCGGTCTCGGGCGCCATCTTGACGAAGATCTCCTCGTTCTCGTTGAGCGCGTCCTGGGTCCAGTTCTGCGAGCCGGAGTAGACCCGGTAGGCGTAGCTGGTGCCATACTTGCCGTACACGAGGAAGAACTTGTCGTGGACCTTGTCCTTCCTCCGGATGGCGACGCCCGCGTCGAGCAGCGTGTTGTAGACGGTCTGATCCATGCTGATGCCGGACGTGGCATCTCCGCCGACCACGAACCAGACGCCGCAACCCCCGGCCTTGAGGCGCTTGATCTGGTCGACGATGCCGGGGCGTGAGCCCGTGATGGAGGCCATGCCGACACGCACCCGGCAGTTCGCGTCGGGCGTCACGTCATTCAGGCGCGTCACGATGGTGTCGGTCTGTCCCACTCCCTCGGGAGAGGCGTAGGCGTCCGCCGCGCCCGACAGGTAGTAACCGCGCCCCGAGGCCGCGTCGTAGTAGTCGTTGCCCGTGACGTGGAACCGGTTCCACATGTGCGAGAAGTTGGCATTCAGGCCGTTCATCAGCGCCGCGTCACCGTAGACGGTGATTGCGTTGTTGAAGGCATCCGTGCCGGAGGAATAGGACATGTTGGCCGAGCCAAACCAGGTGACGTTGCTCCGGGCGACGCCGTTGGGGTCCGTGGTCGCGGTGAAGGTGAACATCTTCGTATGCATGTCACCGTCCGCGCTGGTGCTGATGCATCCCGTGCCACCGTTCGAGTTGGTGCAGAACTTGTGGTAGGTGAGCTGTTGGATGATGCCCACCGAGGGGTCGCTGTTGAGGCTGGGGATGTTCTTCCCGTCGATGACGACCATGACCGAGACGCCACGGTTCTGGGCGTTGACCAGCGCCTGGGCGATCCAATCGATGGACAGGGAGTGGATCGTTCCCCTGATCGACGAGCCGGCGGGAGCCCTGTCGATGAGCCGCTGCAGCTCGCTGTGAATGGTGTAGTCGCGGCCATTCGTGTGGACGGGCGGGTTGCTGAAGTGAGCCCAGACCGGATAGCCCGCAAGCGTGGTCGACGCGACCTGGACGCCCTGCTGAACGTTCTCCACCCTCTCCTCGTCAGCGATCGCCTCCGCGCCCTCGGGCCCGCCGCAGCCACCGCCGGCGCTCACTCCCAACAACCCGAACGCCACGAGGGCGCGAAGCGACTTCCGCGGATTCCTGTTCGAATGCATGGTGAGCCTCCCTTGTCAGCTACCCGCGAAGGGCGCTGGTCGACGCGAAAACTGGTTAACCACCATTAACAGGAAAACAAGGTAAGCAGGGAAAATAAAAATGGACCCCCTCCCCTCTGGGAGATGGCTGGGGTGAGGGTCCGGGCTCAGAAGACGCCGATGGTGGTGGTGTGGTCGACGCGCTGCCCGTTGACAACGTACCCCTGGTACCAGGAGGTATCGATGGTGCCTGACTTGCTAACCTGGAGATGGGTGTGGGGGCTCGTGGTGTTGCCCGTGGCGCCCTCGTCCCCGACCTGGCAGCGGTCGCAGGTCTTGTCGACCGAGGCGGCCGTCTTGTTGAAGTGCCAGATCCTGAAGACCCTGCCGTCCGCGAAGACGTGCGCCGCCTCGTTCTGGGTGCCGCTGCCGCTTCCCGTGCTGCAGTAATGGGCGCTGGTCCGGATGGTCACGTTCCAATAGAACGAGCCCACCAGTCCCGTCTCGACGCCCCAGTAGTTGCAACTGCCGCTGGCGATGTCCACTGCGCCGTGGAATGCGCCGGTCGGGGAGTACCCGATGCCCCCCACGGTGCCGGGATGCGGCGCCTTGACCGTCACCGCGGGCGCGGCCGTGGGAAGCAACAGCAGGGAGACCAGCGCCGCCAGGGTCATCTTCATCGTGTGATGCATTGTCATTCCTCTCGGGCCGGTTCACCGGCTCTTGCGTGAAGTGCTTGTCTTCGGGGTGGGGCTCGGACCCGCCTGAACGTGCTGAACGTGGGGCTCAGTCCAGCGAGGCCTGGTCCGCGAAGAAGACCACGCGCCCGCCGGTCGCCGGGTTGGTGACGCCGCTGACGCCCTCGGTGACCGTCCACAGGTTGGTGCCACTGCCCGTGGCGTGCATGCCCTCGGGCATCTTCGCCCACTGGCCGCTGCCAGACAGGTACGCCGTGCGTGAGGCGCTCGTGGACACCTTGAAGAGGGCGCCGCTGTAGCGCGTCGAGCTCAGCCAGTACGAGGTCGTCGAGGTGCTGGTCATGATGGGGGCCACGCCCTGCACGTTGGGCTCGTTCATGATGTAGGCGCGCTCGGGCTTCACCACGCCGCCCGTGGCCACGAGCCGGGAGGTGGTGGCGTCCAGCGGCCAGCGGTAGAGCCGCCCGCCGAGCCCCGACGCGGAGCCGTCATAGTTGCACGGGGTGTCGTTGTTGTTGCAGTACTCGCCGGAGAGCAGCACGGGCGTGGTGCCGCGCGTGTCCTTGCCGAGGAAGGAGAACTTGGCGCGGCAGGGGGTGGTGAGGGCCGAGGGCATGACGTACGCGCTCACCTGCGGCAGCACGTACCTGTAGCCGTAGGCGCACCACACCGAGCCGACATGGCCGATCGCCGTCTCGCACGTGGTGCTGGTGTCCACCGCGCGGATCTGCGTGAGGTCGAACACGCGCACGCCATCGGAGGTATCGGCCATGTAGAGGTAGTTGCCCACCCAGGCCAGGCCGCCGCCGTGCTCGGGAACCACGGTGAAGTTGCCAGAGGAGGTGGGGCGCACCAGGAGGATGTGGCGGTAGTTCACCGCGCTCAAGGACATGTCCGAGATGTCCGCCACCGAGATGCGCACGCCCTTCTCGGGCGAGGTGGTGGGCGCGTAGTGCCAGGAGGCGATGGCGACGTTGGCGGTGCCGGACACGCCCGCGGTGAGCGCCTGGGGAATCCACTCCGTGGTGCCCATGTCGCCGTCGTTCCAGCGGAAGCCGCCCTTGTAGCCCACGGCCGGCGGGTGCGTGGTGGCGGTGAGCATGGGGCCCACGCGGTTGAGATCCTTCAGGACGGCCGACAGCCCGAGCGCGGGGCCCACCGGCGTCATGTACGAGGCGTAGGTGCTCCACGTGTTCTGGTCCTGCATCGACAGGCAGCTCGCGTCATGCGCCGTCAGCGGTGCCCCCTCGGTGAGGCCCTGCTGAGCGGTGCCGGTGGCCTCGTCTCCGGGCTCCCGCTCCGAGGCGGGTCCGCACCCGGCGAGCCCGGCCCCGGCGATACACGTCACGATGAAGAGACCCCGTGTCATCTTGAAACCGCTCATACCCGCCTCCCCGGAAAATATAGAAAAACATGTCTTACATGCTTTTCGGATTGTGCCAATGACCTTGTGCGGGCTGGAGGGAGACACCCTCCAGGTGGGTCTCTGGGTGGTGCGCCTGTCCTGGCTTTCCCTACATGGTGCGCTCCACAACTTGGGAACAGAGAGCCCGATAATCCCTAGCGAACGGAATTTTTTTAAGCTGAGCTCGGAACCAGCGAGAGCCCATCCATGACGCGCATCAACGACCGCAGCAGCAGCCCGAAGGTCTTGAAGTCCGAGCCCAAGCCGCTCCCGGCCTCCAAGCCTCCCGAGCCCCAATCCCAGAGGGCCACGGGCTTCGATGGCACCAGCGGCTTTGACAGGCCACAGCCCGCGCTGATGGATCTGAGCGGCCAGGGCGCCAATACCGTCAGGTCCAATGGGGTCCAGGCCTTCAGCCAGTCATCCCCGTCTCCCTCGCCGACTCCCACGGGCACGCCGACTCCCACGGGCACGCCCACGCAGACGCCCGTCCCCTCCGCTCAGCCCACGCCTCAACCGGGGCCCACGCCCACGACCACGGGCACGGACCCGGCTGTCATCACGGCCCGGAACAACATCTCCAGCGCGCAGGCCGCCTATGACCAGGCCGCCGAGGCGGTGCAGCAGTACAACGAGACGCTGGGCCGCCAGCTCGAGCGCCTGCCGACGCTGAGCGACACGCAGCGCGCCGAGTACGTCGACGCCTTCCGCGAGAAGCACAACGCGGAGCACGGCGACGTCTTCCAGGCGCTCGACACCGCGGCCCAGAGCCTCGACGCGGAGTTGCAGGTCGCGCGCGCGCTGATTGACTCCGGCACGTTCGACTCGACCACCGCGTCGATGGTCTACGACGGGTACGAGAGGCTCGCGGCCGATCCGCACAACTCCCAGCTCGCCCTGGACTTCGCCACCGAGGTGAACAACGCCCGGAACGGCACGGGCAACCCAAATCTGGCCCAGGCCTTCCCCGCCGACCAGTTCCCGAACCTCGCGGATGACATCGCGGCGCCGGCGGGCGTCAACACGGTCACCCAGCTCATCTCCGAAGGCAGGGCCGCGGAGACCCAGAGCGTCTTCCGGCAGATGCGGGATCTGGTGGATGCCGCCAACGCCGGTGAGACCACGAGGCAGATCCTCGATGTGCTGGAGCAGAACCCGGGCCAGCTCAACGCGGAACAGTTCCAGCGCATCGACACGCTGATCAACGAGGCGACGGACCCCGCCAACAACAAGATGCTGCGGGCGGTGGCGGTGGCCTCGACGGTGCTCTACGCCGCCACGGCCGCCGAGGCCTTCGCGCAGGGCGATGGCGTGGAGGGCGTGAAGGATACGGCGAGCGCACTGGCCGCCTTCACCAGCACTCCCATTGGA
>NZ_DASVWK010001088.1:0-7548 GCF_036389735.1 Archangium sp.
CACGTCCACGCCTCCCTCGTCGGTGAGCCGGAAGGGAAAGCGCCCCGTCAGCAACCGGTAGAGCACCACCCCCAGCGCGAACAGGTCATCCCCGGGCCCGGCCCGGTAGTGCGCGCCCGGCACGCCCGCGTGCGCGCGGCCGAAGGCCCACGCCTCGGGGGCTCGGTAGCGGAGCGTGCCTGGAGGGAAAAGGCCCTTCGTCAGCGTGGCGTCCCCCTCGTGGTAGCCCACGCCGAAGTCCACCAGCACCGCCTGCCCGGTACTCTGGCGCACCAGGATGTTGGCCTCCTTCACGTCCCGGTGCACCACCCGGGCCTCGTGCACCACCGCCAGCGCACGTGCCACCTCCAGCACCCGCTCCACCACCTCGCTCGTGTCGCGCCCGGGCTGGCGCCCCCATTCCTCCAGCGTGGGGCCCTCAATCAGCTCCAGCCTTATCCACAGGAAGCGGGGCTTGGCGTCGGGCCACTGGCCCGCGCCCAACTGGCGCACGAGGTTGGGGTGGTGCAGGCGCGTGCCCAGCGCCATCTCGCGCCAGGCGCGCTCGGCCCGTTCGGCGCCCTCGTCCAGGGGCAGCAGCTTGAGGGCGGACAGGTAGCCATCCGGGCCCCGCACCCGGTACACGGTGCCGAAGCCTCCGGAGCCCAGCACGGCCTCCACCACGTCCCCGCCAATGCGGGTGCCGGGCGGCAGCGGCGGCCTGTCGAGCGGACTCATGGCTCCCTCGTCGCGCGGGGGGACGGGGTGCTGGGGACTGGGGACCGGGGTTGTGCGCACAGGTGGGGACTACCTCCCAGGACCTCAACCTAGCAGGTCGAGCGCCGGGGCTGGGGCCGTAGAAGGTGCGCCGGTCGCCCGGCCCGTCGCGGCGGACTCCCTCCGAGCCAACTGCCCCTCTTCGCTCGTCGTCGACGACGAGTGGTGTGCGACAACCGCCCCCTTTGATCGTAGTCGACCACGAGCGATGTAGGGCAAACACATACATTGCTCGTAATAGACTACAACGGAGGCGCGGCAATGCCCCTCTTCGCTCGTGGTCGACTACGAGCGAGGTGCGCGGGCCGTCCTCATCCGGAACCGTTGACGACACCCTGCCCGCACTGCGCTGTATACGGTCGCCACCTTCTGCGGCGATTCCCCGAGCCGAGGCTTCATGTCCCTCTCGTCTTCCCCCCACGTCGCCATCGTTGGCGCGGGTCCGGCCGGTTCCTCCGCGGCCACGTTCCTGGCACGGCAGGGCGCTCGCGTGACGCTGCTCGAGCGCCACCGGTTTCCCCGCGACAAGATCTGCGGGGATGGCTGCACGCCTCGGACGTTGTGGATGCTGGAGCGGTTGGGGATTGGTGAGCTGCCCGGCACCGAGGCCGCGCCGGTGGACTCGGTCTACTCCGTCTCTCCCGGCGGAGTGGTGCTGGAGGCGGAGATTCCTCCCCGGCTCTTCGGCGGCAAGGCCTGCATCATCCCCCGCCAGTTGTTGGACGAGCGGCTGGTCCAGCACGCGGTGCGGGCCGGCGCCGAGCTGCGCGAGGGGGTGCGCGTGGACGGACTCGAGCGGGACGGCCACGGCATCCGCCTCCAGTGCCGCGGCGGCGAGTCCCTGCGCGCCGACGTGGTGCTGGGGTGTGATGGCTCGCCCTCGGTGGTGCGGCGCGCGCTCGGGGCCCCCGACTTCCCGGAGCGGGAGGGGGCCTTCGCGGTCCGCGCCTATTACGAGGACGTCCACCTCTCCCACCCCCGGAGCCTGGCCTTCTTCTGGGAGGAGGAGCTGCTGCCCGCCTACGGGTGGATCTTCCCGCTGCCCGGCGGCCGGGCCAACGTGGGGCTGGGCATCCGGGCGGACCAGCTCGCCGTCTCCAGGTTGAAGCTGCCCGAGCTGATGGAGCGCTTCTGCGCCAGCCCCCACGTGGCGGCGGAGCTGGCCGGGGCGCGGCGCGTCGGCAAGGTGAAGGGCCACCACATTCCCTTCGGCTCCTTCGCCCACCACACGCTCTTCGACAGGGCCCTGCTGCTGGGGGACGCGGCCGGTTTCGTCAACCCCCTCACGGGCGAGGGCATCGAGTTCGCCCTGGAGTCGGGAGCCTTCGCCGCCGAGTCGGTGGCCGAGGCGGTGGCCAGCGGGGACTTCTCCACGCGGGGACTCGGCGGCTACGCGAGGCGCTGGGAGTCGCGCTTCCGCGCCGCGTTCCAGCTCAACCGCCGGGTGATGAACATCTTCGAGCGTCCCCGCTTGCTGGACCGCGTCATCCGGGCGGCGGGCCGCAACACGAGGGTGCGCGACGAGCTCATCGACATCATCAGCGGCGACGCCACGCGCCTGTCCTGGCGATTCCTCGTGGCGGCGGTGATCGGGCGCTGAGCGCACGGGCGCCAACCCCGCCCCCACGCGGTACCACACCGCTCTGACACATGGCGGACGTCCGCCGACGCCGCGGGGTGAACACTTCCCCGCCCCCTTGCACGCCCTCGGGCCGTGGGCACATTCTTGCCGCGGACGGTCCAATTGGGAGGTGGGCATGCTTTCCATCCACGAGCACTCAACCCTGGAAGAGGCGAGCGTCGAGTTGCTCGACTTCGTATTCACGCCGTCCAACTGGGTGGCGGCACTGGCGCCAGAGGCCGCGCCCACCTCGGTGCCACAAGACGCGCAGTACCAGCGGCGCGTGGGCTCGCTGCGCATCTACGCGACGGTGGAGGTGACGCCCTCGCTGGACGTCTTCCTGCGCGTGGCCTTCCGCGCGCCCGGTCTCTCGCCAGTGAAGGCCGCGGACCACCTCGAGGCCTTCCTCAAGACGCGCATGCCGCTCACGCCCAACACCGAGTGGCAGGTGGAGGTGGACGAGCGCCGGTGGATCCACTTCGTGCGGCGCTACGCCGCCCCGCACCTCCAGGCCTGAGGCGGCCCGGGCGGGCTCAGTGCCTCACCGTACCAGGCACGTGCTTCTGCCCGCCCACCACCTGGCCGTCCTTCACCTCGATGAGCCAGTAGCCCTCGCGCCCCCGCTGGGTGGACGAGCCCGCGCTGAAGATGTGCGGGCGCTCGGCGGTGGCCGGATGGTGGTAGCGGTGGTGGATGTGGCCGTGCAGCACCGCGTAGCGCGGCCCCGGCAGCAGCTTGAAGAGCGCCCGCGCATCCCTCAACCCGTGGAAGTACCCGTCCGCCCGGCCCCGGTGGGTGAGCGGCGCGTGGTGCACCACCACCAGGAGCGCCCGGCCGGCGAGCCTCGGGTCCTTCACCAGCGCCGCCAGCCCGTCGAGCTGCGCCGCGCCAATGCGGCCGTAGGCGATGCCCGGCATGAAGGGTACGCGCGCGGACAGCAGCCCCACCACCGCCGCCTCCTGGCCCACGAGCCGCACGAAGGGGAAGGCCCCCTCGCGCCGGTGCTCGGGCAGATCGCTCTCCAGCAGGTGGCCGAAGTGGCGCGCGAAGCGTCCGGCGCGGTGGCTGCCCGGGGTGAAGACATCATGGTTGCCGGGGATGACGGTGCAGCGGCCCGGGTCCTCCCCCAGCGCCCCGAGCGAATCACGCGCGAGCTGGAACTCCGGCTCCAGCGCATAGGCCGTGACGTCCCCGGAGAGGATGAAGTGATCCACCCCATGCTGCTCCGCGTCACTGGCGATGGTGGCGAGCGTCTCGGGAGCGCGCGAGTAGGCCTTGAGGCGCCCGCCCACGGACAGCTCCGCCATGGCGATCCACCGCCGCCAGCCGAGCCGCAGCATGGGCAGGGAGGCGTAGTCCGCGGTGATGTGGACATCAGAGCAATGGAGGAAGCGCACGACGAAAAGCTGCCGCACGCATGGACCGGGAACAAGGTGGGAGCAGCGGCCTGCTTCCGAGCGCGTTAGGCTGCCGCCCACGATGAAGCCCCCCGTCACCGCCTGCCTGCTCGCGGGCACCCCGACCGAACGAGCCTCCATTTCTCCATGAGCTTCCGCGGACGCTTCGCGCCCAGCCCCACCGGGCGCATCCACCTCGGCAATGCCCGCAGCGCGCTGCTCGGCTGGCTCCAGGCGCGCGCGGCCGGTGGTCGGTTCCTGCTGCGCATCGAGGATCTCGACCGGGCGCGCTGCAAGGCCCAGTTCCTCGACGACCTGTACCGGGACCTGGAGTGGCTCGGGCTGTACTGGGACGAGACGCCCCTCGTGCAGAGCCAGCGTGACGACGTCTACCGCGAGGCCCTGGAGAAGCTGGAGCGCTCGGAGCGCGTCTACCCCTGCTTCTGCACGCGCGCGGAGATCACCCGAGCGGCCAGTGCTCCCCACGGACTGAGCGAGGAGGGGCCCCGCTACCCCGGCACCTGCACCGCCCTCTCGCCCGAGACCCGTACCGAGCGCACTCGCACACGGGTGCCGGCCCTGCGCTTCCGCGCGCGGCCCGGGGAGTGGTGCTTCGAGGACGGGCTGCACGGCCGCTGCTGCCAGGACGTGGCCTCGGTGGTGGGCGACTTCGTGGTGCGCCGCAACGATGGGGTGGCCAGCTACCAGCTCGCCGTGGTGGTGGACGACGCGGCCAGCGGCATCACCGACGTGCTCCGGGGGGATGACCTCCTGACCTCCACCCCGAGGCAGCTTCAAATCCACGAGGCCCTCGGCCTCCAGCCCCCCCGCTTCTGGCACGTGCCCCTGGTGCTGGGGGAGGACGGCAGGCGGCTGGCCAAGCGCGAGGGCGCCTTCGCGGTCGCGGAGCTACGGGAGCGTCGCCTTCCGGTCGAGCGGGCGCTCGGGTTGATGGCCGCATGGAGTGGAGTGGGAGGGGGCGAGCCCGTGACGTTGGCGGAGCTGGTGGGGCGCTTCCGGGCCGAGCTGCTCCCCCGCTCGCCCGTGGTCGCCCCGGAGGGGCTGTTGAAGCAGGCCCTGGGGCTCGACTGATGTCGGGCCGAGCCGTCTTCCTCTGGGTGGTCATCCCCTTCGTGGCCTTGAGTGTACTGGCGCTCTGGCTCACGCGGGACACGCCGGCCGAGGCCGTGTCCGTCCCCACCTCCCCTCCTCCGGTCACGCCCCGGGCCCGCCCCACGACGCCTCCCGCGCCCGAGCCCCCCGTGGCCGAGCCCCCGCGTCCCCCACCACCGCGCGAGGAGCCCGTGCCCGAGCCGCCCCCGGGCACCTGGGACAAGGAGGAGGTGCGGGTGGCCCTGCGCTCCATCCAGCCCCTGGTGCGCTCGTGCCTCCTCGACGCCTCGGTCCGTCATCCGGGCCCACACACAGTGAAGCTGCGTTTCACCCTGGAAGCGCGGGGGGAGCGCGGCGGCTTCGGGAGCCCCGAGGTGGTGGAGAGCACCGTGCAGGATCCCTTCGTGCACGCCTGCCTGGTGGATGCTCTCGCCGACACGCAATTTTCCGCCCCACCTGGGAAAGCGCCGCTGACGCTGACCCATCCGTTCGAGTTCCGCCCCGGGAAGAACGGAGGCCCTTGAAAGCCCCGCCCTGGCGTATGGTGTACTGACGACCGCGCGATGCCCGTCACCGTCCAACAGCTCGTTCCCACGGACACCGATGCGCTGAAGGCGCTGCTGGGGAAGGATCCATCCCACAACCTCTATCTGCTGGGCCTGCTGGAGGAGTTCGGCATCACGCCAGCCGACAGCCGGTGCAGCTACTCCTTCTGGGGACGCTTCGATGGGAAGACGCTGACCTCGGCGCTCTTCGTGGGGGGCGAGGGAGGGCTGCTGGTGCCCTCGGCGGGTGACGGCTCGGCCACGGGCGTCATCGCGGATGCGCTGGCGGATCGCGTGAGGCTCAAGGCCGCCGTGGGAGAGAAGTCGGCGGTGGACGCGCTGGTGCGCAGCCTGTGTACGGGCAAGCCGCGGACGTCCAAGACGCACCGCCTCTTCAGCGTCTCCGCCGACGACCTGGGGCCCTTCACCAACCCCACCCTGCGGCTGGCGCGCGAGGAGGATTTGAAGCGCGTGATGCCGCTGGCGAGCGGGTATGTGCGCGAGCTCCACGACCGCGACGCGCCCGCGGAGGATCCGCACTTCGAGGCGCGGGTAGCGCAGCGCATCCGGGCGAAGCGCACCTACGTGCTGGAGGAGAACGGCGAGCTGGTGTTCAAGGTGGACATCGGCAGCCGCTCGCAATACGGGGCCGAGCTGGAGGGCCTGTACACGGTGCCCTCGCAGCGGGGTCGGGGCCACGCCACGCTGTGCCTGGGGCAGATCTCCCGCTTCCTGCTGTCGTCGCTGCCGCGGCTCACCCTGCGGGTGGACGAGAAGGACGAGTCCATGGCGCGCATCGCCCGCAAGGTGGGCTACCTGGCCAGCCGCACCCATCGCCTGGTGCTGGTGGAGTAGCGCCCGGGAGCGGTGCGGTTACACTCCGCGCCCCGGAGCGCACGCACCATGTCCCGTCTCACGCCTGATCGCCGTCCCCTCTCCGGAGAGGGACCCGTCCTCCTCAAGGTTCCCAGCGACCCGCGCTGGCTGCCCCTGGCCCTCGAGCGCTTCAACGAGGTGCTGGTGGACCACGCGCACTGCGAGAAGAAGGCAGCGGTCAATGCCCTCTCGATGCTCCAGACCTACCCGGATCTGCCCGGCCTGCCGGCGCAGATGGCTCGGCTGGCGCGCGAGGAGAGCGCGCACCTGGCCAAGGTGCTGGACCTGATGGCGGCCCGGGGCCTGACGCTGGGGCGCGACGCGGGCGACCCGTACGCACAGGGACTCCAGAAGGTCATCCGCACCTCCCACGAGGGGCGCAAGGTGGACCGACTGCTGGTGGCCGCCGTCATCGAGGCGCGCTCGTGTGAACGCCTCTCCCTGTTGGCCGAGGGCCTGGAGGACCCCCTGCTGCGCCGCTTCTACGGCGAACTGGCGCAGTCCGAGGATGGCCACCAGGCCCTCTTCTACCGGCTGGCCGTCACCGCTGCGGGCGGGGACGAGGCCTCGGTGCGCGCCCGGCTGGAGGAGATCCTCGTCCACGAGGCCGAGGTGCTGACCCAGGTGGGCCTGCGCGCCGCCATCCACTGAGACCCGAGGCACCCCTCACTTCGGAACCACGCGCTCGCTCACCGGCTCTCGCGCGCCAGTCGGCTGGGGCCCGGCCTCCTGGAAGGGCCACACCACGGGCACCACCACGATGAGGAAGGCGAGCAGCAGGCTCGTCAGCGGAGTGCCCAGCCGGAAGAAGTCGGTGAAGCGGTAGTGGCCGGGGCCGTACACCAGCACGCAGCTTGGTTCCAGGGGCGTGATGAACGAGCAGCTCGCCGCCAGCGTCACGCCGATGGCGAAGGGCCGCGGATCCACCCCCAACTGGTGGGCGGCGCTGACGGCCACCGGGAGCACCACCAGGGCCGCGGCCTGGTTGCTCATGGGCGCCGACAGAATGATGGTCAGCGTCATCATCGCCAGCAGCACCGTGCGGGGGCCTCCGTAGCCGCCGAGCCCCGCCGCCAGGTTGCCCAGGAACCTGCCCGCCCCGCTCTCCTCCATGGCCACGCCGAGCGCCAGCATGGAGCCGATGAGCAGCACCACGCGCCAGTCCACCCGGAAGGCCCGCCGCGCGTCCACGCAGCCGGTGGCGATCATCGCCAGCATCCCCGCCAGTCCCGCCACGGAC
>NZ_DASVWK010001089.1:0-9580 GCF_036389735.1 Archangium sp.
TCACGGAGCCCAACCGCCGCTGAGCCCCCCCGCGCTACAGCACCGCGTGGTCATCGCGGTGCACGGCCTCATCCAGGGAGCGGTAGCCGAGCACCGACTCGATATCGGTGCTCTTGAGCCCGGCGATGCGCCGCAGCTCCCCGTCCTCATAGGCACTGAGCCCCCGGGCGAACGCCTGCCCCTGCTCGTCCACGAGGTCCACGGGGTCTCCCCGTTCGAAGTCCCCCTCCACCGAGCGGATGCCCGAGGGCAGCAGGCTGCGCTTGCCGACGACGATGGCATCGCGGGCACCCGCGTCCACGAGGAGCCGTCCCTTGGGCTTGAGCGCGTGGGCGATCCACGCCGTGCGCGCGCTGCGCCGGGAGCCGGTGGTCTCGAAGAGCGTCCCCAGGGTCTCGCCGGACAGCACGGAGCGCAGGCGGCCGGGCACGGCACCGGAGGTGATGAGGCAGCGGACGCCGAGCTCGGTGACGCGGGCGGCGGCGCGAACCTTGGTGGCCATGCCGCCGGTGCCCACCTGCGAGCCGGAGCCGCCGGCCAGGGCGAGCAGCACGGGCGTCACGGCATCCACCTGGGGAAGCAGCCGGGCCTCCGGGTCCTTGCGAGGGTCGGCGGTGTAGAGCCCTTCCACGTCGGAGAGGATGATGAGCGCGTCGGCCTCGACCACGCCGGCCACGAGGGCGGCCAGGGTGTCGTTGTCGCCGAACTTCAGCTCGTCCACGGAGACGGTGTCGTTCTCGTTGATGATGGGCACCACGCCGGCCTCGATGAGGCGCTCCAGCGCATGCTTCACGTTGATGTAGCGCCGCCGGTCCTGCATGTCCCCATGGGTGAGGAGCACCTGGGCCACGCGCCGGTCCTCCTTGCCGAAGGTCTCCTCGTACGCCTGCATGAGGCGACTCTGGCCCACCGCTGCGCACGCCTGCTTGCCGGGAATGTCCTTGGGGCGCGCATGCAGCCCCAGCCGCTCCACGCCCAGGGCGATGGCGCCGCTGGACACCACCACCAGCTCCCGCCCCTGGGCCGCCCACAGCAGGTCCTCCCCCAGCGCCTCGAAGTGGGCCCGGTTGAAGCGCCCCGTGGCGTTCGTCAGGGCGTTGGTTCCAATCTTCACCACCACGCGCCGAGCGGCGCGGACCGCGTCACGTCCGGAAAGGTTCACGCTCCAACGCTATGACGGAACACCACGCCGTGGGTGCTTGTTGTACGAGGTCGGGCATTTGGCAACCCGGAGATGAATCCGGGCCTGAAGGCACCTATCCTCCTGGTTAAGGGAGTAGACGACGGCGGAGCGCGGACGCCTTCCACCCGCGCGGGAGAAGGACACTTTTGAAGGAAATCTACGGCAACACTCTTGGACTCAAGGCAAGCGAGCAGAGCCGGCTGCGCAATACCTACCGGCGTCGCGTCTCTCCGCATGAGATCATCTCCGCGGAACTCGCCCGCCACCTCACCGAGCTGTCGAGGGAGCTGAACCGTCAGGTCGGCGTCCTCGTCAACCGCAAGGGAGACATCGAGTACGTGGTGGTGGGCAACGCCCACAAGCTGGAGCTGCCGGACATCGGCCGCGCCCGCGCCGGACAGGTGCGTCTGCGTGGTCTGCGTCTGGTGCACACCCACCTCAAGAGCGAGCCGCTCACCAAGGACGACCTGACGGACCTCGCGCTGCTGCGCCTGGACCTGGTGGCCGCGGTGGGCGTGAGCTCCAGCGGTCTGCCCGGAATCGTGCATTACGCCCACCTCGTGCCCGAGAACGGCACCGGGGAGTTCTGGCAGGTCTCCACCCTGCCCAACGTCCATGATGACCAGCCGGACATGCTGGCCACCCTGGAGGCGTTGGAGCAGGAGCTCAGCCGCAAGGCCGCCGCTCGCACCGTGTCCGGTGGCGAGAAGGCCATCCTCGTGGCCGTGTGCCTGGACGGAAACCGGGCCCTCGCCGAGGCCAGCCTCGAGGAGCTCAAGGAGCTGGCGCGCACCGCCGGCGTCCAGGTCATCGACAGCGTGCTCCAGATGCGCCGCGAGGCCGACCCGCGCTACCTCATCGGTCGCGGCAAGCTGGAAGACCTCAACCTGCGCTCCATGCAGGCCATGGCGGACGTCCTCATCTTCGACAAGGACCTCACCCCCTCGCAGGGCCGCCACATCAGCGAGGCCACCAGCCTCAAGGTCATCGACCGCAGCCAGCTCATCCTCGACATCTTCGCCCAGCGGGCGCAGAGCGCCGAGGGCAAGCTCCAGGTCGAGCTGGCCCAGCTCAAGTACCGCCTGCCGCGGCTCGTGCAGAGCGACACCTCGCTCAGCCGTCTGGCCGGTGGTATCGGCGGGCGAGGCCCCGGCGAGACGAAGCTCGAGATCGACCGTCGCCGCGCGCGCGAGCGCATCAACAACCTGGAGAAGCGCATCGACTCGCTCTCGCGTGAGCGCGAGGTGCGCCGGGCCCAGCGCAACCGCCGCGACCTGCCCGTCATCTCCATCGTGGGGTACACCAACGCGGGCAAGTCCACGCTCCTCAACGCCATCACCGGCTCCGAGGTGCTGGCGGAGAACAAGCTCTTCGCCACGTTGGACCCGACCAGCCGCCGGCTGCGCTTCCCCCAGGAGCGCGAGGTCATCATCACCGACACGGTGGGCTTCATCCGGGACCTGCCCAAGGACCTGGTGGCCGCCTTCCGTGCCACGCTCGAGGAGCTGTACGACGCGGACCTGCTGCTGCACGTGGTGGACGCGGGCGACCCGTCGCGCGACGAGCAGGTGCAGGCCGTCGAGAACATCCTCGAATCGCTGGGCCTCATGGAGAAGCCCCGCCTGATGGTGTGGAACAAGGCGGACCTGCTGTCCCAGGAGGAGGTGGAGTCGCTGCTGCGCACCAGCGGCGGCGTGGCCATCAGCGCCGCCCAGCGCGAGGGCCTGTCCACCCTGCTGGTCAAGGCGGACACCACCCTCTTCGCCGAGGGCGCCTCGCGCAACCTCGGCGTGGTCGCCGATGAGGCCTCGCTCCCCCTGGAGCTGGCTGGCGTGGACGACTCGGAGGAGCTCGAGGAGCTCGCCGAGGAAGCCTCGCAGACCCTCGGCGTGGGGTAGGCAAGCCCGAGGCCTGGGTTGCGGGCCGGCACCGGGGCACTCTACAGTCCCGGTGCCGTGCTCATGCCGCTCCCCCTGCCCATCCTGCCCGCCCTGCTCGCGCAGCTCTCCTTTCTCGGCCTCGACTCGGGCTCCGAGAACTATTTCGAGCTGCTCGAGCGCAACAGCCACATCATCTACCCCTCCCTGGGCCTGATGGTGCTCGGCCTGGTGGCGCTCGCCATCTTCCAGACCGCCAAGGCCCAGGAGCTCGATGGCGCCACCCGCAACGAGCTCAAGCGGCGCATCGTCGAGGAGCTGCGGCGCTACCCCGCCGGTCTCCAGACGCCGGAGCTGGCGAGCGCGATGGGCGTGGAGCGCGGCAAGCTGGTGCGCCTGCTCAACCAGATGCAGGACGACGGCGTGCTCATCTCGCACGTCACCACCCAGCGCCACACCGTCTGGCGGGTGAAGGGCATCGGCGGCCGCGCGGCCTGAACGCCGCCCGGCCCCTCCTTCACACCAGCTCGGACTTGGGCTGGCGCGTCATCAGCTCCACCACCGCCGCGCGGGCGCTCTTGCCCTCGTAGGCGATGGCGTACACCTGCTCGCAGATGGGCAGCTCCACGCCCAGCTTGCGCGCCAGGTCGCGCGCGCTCTTCGCCGTCTTCACGCCCTCGGCCACCTGCTTCATGTCGCCGAGGATCTCCTTGAGCGGGCGGCCCCGGCCCAGCTCCATGCCCACGTGCCGGTTGCGGCTCAGCTCGCCGGTGCAGGTGAGCACCAGGTCTCCCATGCCGGACAGACCCGAGAGCGTGAGGGGGTTGCCGCCCTTGCGCACCGCCAGACGGGTAATCTCCGCCAGGCCGCGGGTGATGATGGCGGCGCGGGCGTTGTGGCCCATGCCCAGCCCGTCCGCCATGCCGGCGGCGATGGCGATGACGTTCTTCAGCGCGCCACCGTACTGCACCCCCACCACGTCATTGGACGTGTAGGAGCGGAACGTCTCCGTCTGGAGCGCCTTCTGGCAGCGCACGGCCACCTTCTCCCAGTGCGAGGCGATGGTGACGACGGTGGGCATGCGCTGGGCCAGCTCCTTGGCGAAGCTGGGCCCCGAGAGGACGGCCACGTAGGGGTGGTACTGCTCGGGCAGGCAGTCCTCGAGCAGCTCCGTCATGGTGAGGAGCGTCTCGTTCTCGATGCCCTTGGCCACCGTGACGAGGGGGGCGTGCAGGGGCAGGTACGGCAGGGCCTGGGCCACCACCTCGCGCGTGGCGTGGCTGGGGGTGGCCAGCACCACCAGCTCCGCGCCCTCCAGCGCCTCCTTCAGGCTCGTCGTGGCCTGGACGCGCGAGGAGATGGGGATGCCGGGCAGGTAGGTGGAATTCTCGTGGCGGGAGTTGATGGCGTCGGCGAGCGCGGCATCCCGACCCCACAAGCCCACCTGCTCGCAATTCACGGCGAGCACGTTGGCGAGAGCGGTACCAAAGGAGCCGGAGCCGATGACACTGGCGCGCATGGAAGACATCTCCAGACAGGGAGGGGGACGCGCAGCTTAGTCCACCAGCGGGCAGGCCGCACTTCCCGTGGCCACCTGGGGGGTGGAACGGTCTACCATCCGCGCCCTCGCGCGGGGTGTGCGCACAGGAGGAATCCAGGGATGAGGGCAGGCAGGGGCGCGGGAGTGGTGCTGGCACTGGCGCTCGGCGCATGCCGCTCGCGCGACGCGGGGACGGCGGACGCGGGCGTGCTGCCTCCCCAGAGTGCCCTCACCTGCGAGGCGCTCCTCCCCCTCGAGGTGCGCGAGGCCCTCGCGGGCTTCACCTTCCGGGAGGAGCGGCCCTGCCCCACCTGCGGGCCGCTGTGCACCTTCCACTCGGCGGAGCAGAAGGGCGTCACCGTCTCCATCGCCTACGACTGCCGCAAGCGCTTCGAGGGCGCCGATGTGCGGGAGCTGCTCGCCCCCACCCTGCGCGCCGGAGGCGTGGAGGTGCCCGCGCTGGGCAAGGCCGCCGCCCGCCGCGAGCCCGTGCCGGGCATGCTCCAGGTCGTCACCTGGGATGACGACACGCCCTGTGGCCTCATCGTCACCTGGCTGGGCGGGGACAAGGAGCGCGCGCTCGACATCGCCCGTATGACGCTCTTCGCCACCAATGGCGAGCGCCTCGCCCAGGCCGCCACACCCCCGGACGCCGGCCAGCCCTGAGGCGGTTACCGGGCCTGGAGCGGGCCAGCGTCTTCCGCGGCCTTCTCGCGCCCGAGCACGACGAAGGACATCACCCCCGTCGCCGCGGCGCACGCGCCCATCACCACCGCCATGGAGAACATGGAGCCATCGTTGAGGAGCCCCACGAGCGACGCGGCCGCGGCCGACGTGGCGAACTGGGCGGAGCCGAGGATGGCGGACGCCACCCCCGCCCGGGAGCCATGCTCCTCCAGGGCCAGGGCGGCCATGTTCGGCCCGATGAAGCCGAGACTCGCGAGGAAGAGGAACAAGGGAAGCACGAGGGTGAGGACGCTCCCGACCCCGGTCAACGCCAGCCCCAGGAGGACGGTCCCCATCGCGGCCGAGAAGAGCGCCGCCGTGTTGGCGATTCGCGCGGGCGAGTAACGGGAGAGCAGCCGCCGGTTGAGCTGGGAGGCGGCGATGAGCCCCATGGCGTTCATCCCGAAGAGCCAGGCGAAGCGCTCCGGCGAGATGTGGTGGAGTTCCATGAAAACGAAGGGCGCGCCGGAGATGTAGGCGAACATGCCCGACTGCGAGAAACCGCCCGCGAGCGTGGCGGCGATGAAACCCCGGTCCTTGAAGAGGGCACGGAGGTTGGAGCCGAAGGAGACGGGACTCCCCGCGGGCCCGGAGCCGGGCGCCGCTCGCGGAATCGCCACCACCGAGAGCACCAGGACGATGCCGCCGATGAGCGCGAGCAGCCCGAAGATGGCCCGCCACCCGGCGAACACCAGCACCCAGCCCCCCAGCATCGGCGCGAGGATGGGCGCCGCGCCCATGATGAGCATGAGCAGGGAGAGCACCCGGGCGACCTCCCGGCCCTGGTAGAGGTCGCGGACGATGGCCCGCGCGATGACCACTCCGCACGCCCCACCCAGGGCCTGGAGGAACCGGAGCGCGATGAGCCAGTGGATGCTCGGCGCGAACGCACAGGCGGCGGACGCGAGGACGTAGAGCACGATGCCCGCGAAGAGGGGGCGTCGACGTCCGAACCGGTCCGACAGGGGGCCATAGACCAACTGCCCGACGCCCAGCCCCGCCATGAACGCCGCCAGCGTGAGCTGGGCCGCGGTGGCGGTCGTCCCGAGCTCTCCCTGGAGCGTGGGGAGGCTCGGCAGGTACATGTCGATGGAGAGGGGGGCGAAGGCCGTCAGCGCCCCCAGCACGAACGTCAACAGGGCTTTCATTCGAGACTCTCTAACGGTCGGCCCCAGGTAGACCAACGCCCTCGGCGTGGAAACACTGTTTCGCCAGGAGAACAATCATGGGCGCATCCCTGGATGATCTCGTGGCGATGACCGTGTTCGCGCGCGTCGTGGAGGCCAACTCGTTCTCGGGCGCGGCGGCCCGGCTCGGCATTTCCAAATCGGCGGTGAGCACCCGCATCACCGCGCTCGAACGCCGGCTCGGTGTGCGACTCCTCCAGCGGACGACGCGTCGCCTGTCCATTACCCATGAAGGCGCCCGCCTCTATGAGCGCTGTGCCCACCTGCTCTCGGTGGCGGACGAGGCCTCCGACCTCCTCGGCCATGTCGGCACCCTGCCGGAGGGCACCGTCCGCGTCGCCGCCCCCGTTGGCGTCGCCCTGCACCCCCTCGCCTCCATGCTCAAGGAGTTCGCGGAGCGCTACCCTCGGGTGCAGGTCGACCTGTCCGTGTCCGACCGGCAGGTGGACCTGCTCGCGGAAGGTTTCGACGTGGCATTGCGCATCCTCGCCCATCCCCAGGAGCGCTCACTCATCGAGCGCCGGCTCGGCACCGAGCGACTGCTCATCTGCGGCGCTCCCGACTACTTCGCCCGGCACACCCCGCCTCGGGTTCCTCACGACCTGGTGCACCACAACGTCCTGCGCATGAAGAACAGCAAGTGGCTCTTCCGGATGGAGGAGGGCCCCGTCATCGTCCCCACCTCGGGCACGCTCGTCGTGGACGACATCGCCGTGCTGCGCGAGGCGGCTCTCGAGGGCGTGGGGCTGGCACGGCTGCCCCGCTCGCTCGTGGACGTGGACCTGCGCGAGGGACGGCTCCGCACCGTCCTCGACGCCTACGCGCCCGAAGCGCTCGTCATCTCCCTCGTCTACCTCCAGCGCAAGCACCTGCCCCACAGGGTCCGCGTGTTCATCGATTTCATGACCGAGCACTTCCGCAAGCTGTTCCGGGGGGAGTAAAGGAGAAGGGCCGTGCCACGCTCCCAGTCGTCCATCATCCTCAGCTTCCGGCGCACCTTCGCGCTGCTCATCGTCCTGGTGGTGCTCCCCTCGGCTGGACTCTCCGGCTTCGGAGTGGTGGCCATCATCAACGAGCGCGCCGCGGTGGAGAAGCGGCTGGAGGCCGCCTGGCAGGGCACGTTGGAGGCCCTCTCCATGGAGCTGCCCGCCGCGCTGCGCTCCGCGAGGTTCGAGCAGGTGAACGGTGAGACCCGACTGGTGGGCCCTGGGGGACACGTCCTCTCCACGCACTCCTTCCACGTGGAGGGTCCGCAGGTGCGGACACGCGACACGGAGCTCGCCTCCGCCCTCGAGGCGGTGGAGTCCTCGTCCGAGGACTTCCCCTTCGGCACCTCCCTCTTCTCCCTCATGGTGGGCGGGCGCGCCGCGCTCATCGCCGCCGAGCGCCAGGGCAACCAGGTCCATGGGGTGCGACTGTCCCAGGAGGCCGTGGAGGCCCTGCTCGCCGAGCGCGCCGAGCGCTGGGTGACGTCCAGCGAGCCCGTGCGCTTCGCCCTCCTGCCCCGCCACGAGACCACGGGAGAGGGGCTCATGGGCAAGCTCGTCTCGGAGGTGGCACAGGCCCGGGCCAGCGCGCTCGGGACGCCGGTGCTCGCCGAGCGGATGTTGAACCCACCGCTCCAGGACTTCCGGCTGGGCGTGCTCGCCACGGGCGAGGACCCCGTGGCCCGGGCCTCCACCCGCAACCGCGTGGTGTACGCGGTGCTGCTCGCCCTCTTCTACCTCACGCTCACCTTCGGCGTGGTGTACACGGGCCGCGTGCTGTACCGCGAGGCCAAGCTGTCGCGCATGAAGACGGACTTCGTGTCGCTGGTGAGCCACGAGCTGCGCACCCCCGTCACCTCCATCCGCATGTTCATCGAAACGCTCGCCCTGGGCCGCGTGAAGGACCCGGCGCAGATACAGGAGGTGCTCCAGCTCCTCACCCGCGAGACGGAACGGCTGAGCACGCTCATCGACCGGGTGCTGGACTGGTCTCGCATCGAGAGCGGGCGCAAGGAGTACCACCGGGTAGTCCAGCCGGTGTCCGTGGTGGTGGAGATGGCCGTGGCCGCCTTCCGCGCCCAGCGGCTGGAAGGCGACCTGCGGCTCACCGTGGACGTGCCCGAGGGCCTGCCTCCGGTGCAGGTGGACCGGGACGCCATCGCCGGGGCACTGCTCAACCTGCTTCAGAATGCCTACAAGTACAGCGGCGCCGACAAGCGCATCGCCCTCACCGTCCAGGCTGGGGGAAGATGGGTGGACCTCTCGGTGGAGGACCATGGAGTGGGCATCTCGCCGCGGGACCGCAAACGCATCTTCGAGCGCTTCTACCGGGTGGACAACCTGCTCACCCGCCGCACCGAGGGCAGTGGGTTGGGGCTCGCCATCGCCCGGCGCATCGTGGAGGCACACGGCGGCTACATCACCCTCAAGAGCGAGCTGGGCAAGGGCAGCCGCTTCACCATCCAGCTGCCCGTGGAGAAGGTCTGAGTGAGCCCGTTGGAAGTGACAAGAGAAGGCCCGAGACCCCGGGCCCACTGGCTCCTGGCCGGAGTTCTGGGGCTGAGCGCCTGCGCGGGAGTGCCCGGCCGGGAAGTCCCCAGCCACCATGCCCTGGACTCGGTGAGCGCGCAGTGCGTGCGAGACCCCGTGTCTTGCGTCCTGCTGCACGGAAAGACGATCGCCATCGGGGCCGTATTGACGGTGGGGGCGGGCGCCTCGACGGCAGTAGCACTGAAGGTGCTGGATGACAGGGCGCGGCTCTCCCTCAAGAAGGAAATGGAGGAGTGCGCGGATCGGGCACGCACGGACGTTTTGCTCCAGCATGGAGGCGTATTCGCGAGCCCGGTGCCCAGCCCCGCTGAGTGCAAGCGCCTGACAGTGGATGCGCAGGGCCGGAGCGTCACGTGGGCCATCCGGCTGGGATTGGAGATGCACGAGGCCGCCTTGCGGTGCGCCCAGATGAAGCTGGAGGAGATTCGTCCAGGAGGGTTCAGCCTCGAGCCTCGCTATCGCTTCAATCGGGAGACGAAGGAGAAGGAGTTGATAAGTCCTGAGGAAAAGGCTGCCCTGCTACGCCAGGG
>NZ_DASVWK010001090.1:0-3582 GCF_036389735.1 Archangium sp.
ACATCGAGGTGGTGCGCGGCACGCCCCTGCTGGTGCAGCTGACGCTGGTGTACTTCGGGCTGCCGCAGCTCGGGCTGCGGTTGAATCCGCTGACGGCGGGCGTGCTGACGCTGGGACTCAACTACGCGGCGGCCGAGGCGGAGAACTACCGCGCCGGGCTCGCCAGCGTGCCCGCGGGCCAGCACGAGGCGGCGAAGGTGCTCGGCCTGTCGCGGTGGCAGACGCTGCGGCACGTGGTGATGCCCCAGGCCGCGCGCATCTCCCTGCCGCCGATGACGAATGACTTCATTGCCCTGCTCAAGGACAGCTCGCTGGTGTCGCTGGTGACGCTCACCGAGCTGACGCGCACCTACCTCAACCTGGCCAACGCCATGAGGGATCACCTGGGCCTGGGGCTGGTGGTGGCCGCCATCTACCTGCTGCTGGGGCTGCCCTTCGCGCACCTGGCGCGCACGGTGGAGGCCCGGCTCGGCCAGCACCTGAAGGGGGTGCCGCGATGATCCGCGTCGAGGACGTGCGCAAGCGTTTCCCCGGAGCGGCCACGGCCACGCTGGAGGGCGTGTCCTTCATGCTGGAGAAGGGCCGGCTGGCGGCCATCCTCGGGCCGAGCGGCTCGGGTAAGTCCACGCTGCTGCGCTGCATCGTGGGACTGGAGCGGCCGGACTCGGGAGCCATCCACCTGGGAGGGCACGCGGGGCTGGTGTTCCAGTCCTTCGAGCTCTTCCCCCACCTGACGACGCTGGAGAACTGCACACTGGCGCAGCGGCTGGTGGCGAAGCGGTCGCGGGCCGAGGCGGAGGCACGGGCGCGCCAGTTGCTGGAGGAACTCGGGCTGGGACAGCGGATGGACACCTTCCCGGAGATGCTGTCCGGAGGGCAGCGGCAGCGGGTGGCCATCGCTCGGGCCCTGGCCATGGAGCCGGCGGTGCTGCTGTACGACGAGCCCACGAGCGCGCTGGACCCGTCGCTGCGCCGCGAGGTGGTGGAGACCCTGCGCCGGGTGGGCACGCTGGGGATGACCCAGCTCGTGGTGACGCACGACGTGCAGCTCGCGCGGGCCTCGGAGGTGGTGCTGGTGCTCGACCACGGCCAGCTCGTGGAGCTGGGCCCGCCGGAGCAGGTGCTGGACGCGCCCCGGCATGAGGCCACGCGCCGGCTGCTCGCACAGGCCAACGAATGAGCCAGGGGGACGCGGCACTCTGCCCGAGAAGGAGCAACGCATGAGCTGGGATGAAACGAACGACACGAGGCAGCACCCCGCGCTGGAGACCCTCATCGTCACCCGCACCCGGGACCTCGGCGATGGATTCCAGGTGCGGCGGGCGCTGCCCTCGGCCCGGCGCCGGATGGTCGGACCCTTCATCTTCCTCGACCAGATGGGGCCCGCGGTGTTCCGCTCCGGCCACGGGCTCGACGTGCGGCCCCACCCGCACATCGGCCTCGCCACCGTCACCTACCTCTTCGAGGGGGAAATCCTCCACCGCGACAGCCTCGGCACGGTGCAGCCCATCCGCCCTGGCGAGGTGAACTGGATGACCGCCGGGCGCGGCATCGCCCACTCGGAGCGCACGGCCCCCGAGGCGCGGGCGGAGGGCGGGCGCCTCTTTGGCATCCAGCTCTGGGTGGCGCTCCCGAAGCAGCACGAGGAGACCGAGCCCGCCTTCATCCACCATGCCTCCGACACGCTGCCCTTCCTCGAAGGCGAGGGCGTGCGCATGCGCCTCATCGCCGGAGCGCTCCACGGGAAGCGCTCGCCCGTGCGGACGTTCTCGGAGATGTTCTACGCGGATGCCGCGCTGGAGGACGGCGCGGGCCTCGTGCTGCGGGCCGAGCACGAGGAGCGCGCGCTCTACCTCGCCGAAGGCACGGTGGAGATCGACGGTACCGCGTTCAACGCGGGCGAGCTGCTCGTCTTCCGTCCGGGCAGCGAGATCGCCCTCCGGGCCTCCGCTCCGACACGACTGATGCTCCTCGGCGGCGAGCCGATGGACGGACCGCGGCACATCTTCTGGAACTTCGTCTCGAGTTCGCAGGAGCGGCTGGAAGAGGCGAAGGCGGACTGGAAGGCGGGCCGCTTCGCCCCGGTACCGCAAGAGACGGAGTTCATCCCTCTGCCCGAGGAGCCTGGCCCCGTGCGCTACCCGTAGGCCTCCAGTAGGTTCTCCCCATGAACGCCAACCTTCCCGAGTCCATGCGGGCCTTGCGCTTCCACCGCACCGGCGGGCCGGAGGTCCTCCAGCTGGAGACCCTGCCCCTGCCGCGTCCGCGCCACGATGAAGTGCTGGTCGAGGTCCACGCCGCGGCCATCAACCCCAGCGACGTGAAGAACGTGGCGGGGAGCATGGAGAAGACGACGCTGCCCCGCACACCCGGACGCGACTTCGCGGGACGCGTGGTGGCGGGTCCCGAGGGCTGGGTTGGCGCGGAGGTGTTCGGGACGAGCGGGGAGCTGGGCTTCGTCCGCGACGGAGCGCATGCCGAGTACGTCGTCGCCCGGGTGGACGGCGTGCGGCGCAAGCCGGCCGCGCTCTCCATGGCCGAGGCGGCGTCGATCGGCGTGCCCTATGTGACGGCCTGGGAGGGGCTGCGTCTCGCCGGGCTCCAGGCGGGCGACACGGTGCTGGTGGTGGGCGGCACGGGCGCGGTGGGGCGCGCGACGGCGCAGCTCGCGCGGTGGAGCGGCGCACGGGTGCTCGCCACGGCCCAGGGCGCGCGAGCGGCCGATGAGTCCTTCCGGCGGGCGGTGGACCGCGTCATCGACCTCGAGCACGAGGAGCTGGTGGCGGCGGTGAAGGACGCCACCGGAGGACGTGGCGTGGACATCGTCTGCAACATGGTGGGCGGGCCGACCTTCGCGCCTGGCGTGGCCTCGCTCGCCATTGGCGGGCGGCTCGTCGTCGTCGCCAGCACGCCCGAGACCGAGGTGCGCTTCGACCTGCGCGCCTTCTACCGGCGGCAGCTCCAGTTCCTCGGAGTGGACTCGCTCAAGATGTCCGAGGCCGCGGCCGCACATATCCTCGGCCGGCTGATGCCGGGCTTCGTGAGCGGCGCACTCTGGGCCACGGTCGGCCGGACCGTGCCGCTGAAGGACGCCGTGGAGGCCTATCGCGACGTGCAGCAGCGCGGCGCGGGCAAGTACGTGCTCCTCCCCTGACTCACCGCGTCATCGCGATCACACGCAACTTTCAATCTCGCAAATTCGAGAATTACCCATCTTTGTAAACCGCTCGAAAACAGGCGAGGAAAAACCATGAAGAAGGTCGGAGCCGCAGGGGGTTTCACCCCCACGCTGAAGAAACTCGTCGACACCGCCACCCAGCAAGGGAAGCAGATTGGCGCGCCCACGCTGAACAAGGTGCTGAACGGGAAGGGCCTGCACCTGGGCCAGCTGAAGAAGGCCGATCGGCAGCAGCTGCGCGACCTCTTCGAGCGTGCGCCCCTCACCTCCAAGGCGCGCGCCCTGGCGGAGAAGCTGCTCCAGGGCACCGGCCCGGGCCCGATGGTGAAGGTGAAGGCCGACCTGCCCACCACCACCCCCAGCACCCCGCCTCCCGTGGTGAAGGTGAAGGCCGACCTGCCCAC
>NZ_DASVWK010001091.1:0-5165 GCF_036389735.1 Archangium sp.
TGGCCCGCTACGCCTCGCGCGTCATGCACAAGGGCGCGAAGGTGGAGCCGCTGGAGGAGGTGCTGCGCGGCGGCGCCCGCGAGCTGATGCTGCCCGCCGCCGAGGGCGTGGCCACTCGCGGCCTCACCAGCGCCCTGCGCCCGCTGCTGCTGTACGTGCGCGCGGGCGAGGAGGGGGACCGCGAGCGGGCGCTGCTCGCCCTGGGCACGCTGGGGGATGCGCGCGCCCTGTCCGAGTTGGAGCAGGTGGCCGCCGGGGGCACGCCCGAGGCCCCGGTGGAGCCGAGCATGGTGGCCGCCGCCCTCGAGGGCCTCGGCCGGCTCGCCGCGAAGCTGCCCGAGGGCGAGGATCGCCGCCGCGCCGAGGACAAGGTGGAGCTCGCCGCGATGGAGGGCAAGGAGGACGCGCTCCAGCAGGCCGGTATCCGGGGCCTGCGCTACCTCGGTGGCGAGCGGGCGCGCTCGCGGCTGGAGACGCTGCTGCGCGACGACGGCGGCACCGGCAACGCGGTGCGCATCACCGCGGCCCAGGAGCTGGGCAAGCTCGGAGACGTCGCCGCCGAGGGCTCGCTGGCACTCGTGTTGGACGACCATGACGACGAGCTGCGCACCGAGGCGCGCAAGGCGCTGGATGCGCTCTTCCCCAAGGAGCGCGTCCGGGTGGAGCTGCTCGCGGTGAGCAGCGAGCACGAGGACATCTCCGAGCCCGCCGCCAGCTACCTCGCCACCGAGGCGGACCCGATGCAGCTCCTGCCCCGGCTGGCCACGCTGGAGAGCGAGGAACTCCGGCAGCGGCTGCGTCGGGGGCTGGTGCGGCGCGCGGCACTGCCCGCCGGAGCGCTGGCCATGCTGCTCGGCCACGAGAAGCCCTCCGCCCGCGAGGAGGCGGCATGGCTGGTGGCCGCGCGCACGGGTGAGCAGGACAAGGCCCGCGCCTGGTCCGAAGACGACCGCACCACGCTGGGCCGTGCCCTCCTCAACGCCGAGCGCCGCACCGCCTCCGAGTGGGCCTCCACGCCCGGACCCAAGCGGGGCCCCTTGGCCAACGCGTGGGAGCGGCTGCTGTGGGCGGGCTCTCGCCTGGGCGTAGCGGAGCTGACGAAGCCCGCGAAGGACTGCCTCCAGGGCGGAGGGGCCAAGGCTCCAGCCGGGGTGCGCCTCGAAGCGGCGCGCGCGCTGGACAGGCTGAACGCCGCCCCCGAGGCCCTGCGTCCCGCATTGGCCGACCCGGACGCCGGTGTGCGAGAGGCCGCCGCCACCGCGCTGGCCCGGCTCGCCCCCGAGCGTGCCGCCGAGTGGGCCCTGGCGGTGCAGCCGTTCGACCCGGTGGCCACCGGCCCCACGGGCGCGACGGTGCGCACGCCCAAGCAGCTCGCCACCTCCGAGGCGCGCCGCCTCGCCCTGCCCACGCTGCTGGCCGACAAGGAGCTGGAGCCGCTGCGCCCGCTCGCCACGCACAAGGACGAGGCCGTGCGCCAGGATGCGTGGTCCGCGATGGGCCGGCTCGGTGGCGACGCGGCCGCCGAGGTGCTGCGTGCCCAGGCCTTCGACAAGACCCAGTCCGTGGAGCTGCGGAAGGCCGCCTACCGCGCCCACAAACGTGCACTCCGCGCCGCCCAGCGTGCGCGGAAGGAAGGGAGCCCGAAGTGAGCACCGCCACCCACCATGCCGTCGAGCTGCGCTACGCCACCACGAGTGACGTGGACGCCGGCGCCAACGCCTCGCGCGTCCTGCTGGCCCTGGAGGGCTCTCGGGGCACCGTGGGCGTGCGCGGCCGGGTGCGCGAGCCCGCCCTCTTCCGCGACTCGCTCGCCGCCATGCTCGGCATCCTCGCCTCGGACTTGCGCTACCGGGGCAAGGACCGCACCGCCTACCTCGCCTACCTGATGAAGCAGGGCAAGCGCGCCACCGCGCAAATCTGGGAGGCGCAGAAGGCCTTCCTGGACCAGTCCCTGGAGGGCGAGCAGAAGGCGGACGCGGTGTTGGACCCGCTCCTCACCGTGGACCCGGATCAGGTGTCACTGGAGGTTTTCTCCCGTGACGAGAGCGCCTATGCGCGCCTGTCCTTCGACAACTCGCTCTTCGAGGGCCGCGAGGTCGCGCACGGCTCCACCTTCCTGGACGTGCCGGCGGACCTGCTGGCCAAGGTGGACCGGCTGCGCACCTACGTGCCGGTGGCCCTGGAGGCCCACGTGGCCCTGCCCGTGCGCGGCCCCGAGGCCCGGCCCGCTCGCAACGTGGAGGTGCCCCACGCCTGGCTGCGCGGCTTCCTCCAGGTGCAGTCCGCCGCCACCCTGCCCGCGAGCACCTGCTCCCTGGCGTCGATCGACCTCTACAACCTGCTCTTCGCGCTGCGCACCCGGAAGGCGAAGAAGGCCCCGCGCGCCCTGCGCTTCGAGCTCGTCCCCGGCATGCAGCCCCGGCTCGTGGTGGAGCCCTGGGAGCTGGTCATCGAGTGCCACGGCCCGAAGTACCAGGGCAGCGCGCCCGCGGTGGTGCGTACCTTTGGACGGCAGCGGCTCGCGGCGCTCGCCCGGCTCCTGCCCCATGCCCAGGGCGTGCGCGTACAGATGCTCGGGCCGGGCCTGCCGGTCTTCTGGGTCATCGACCTGGGCCCCGCCACGCTGACGCTGGCCCTCACGGGGTGGACGGAGAGCGGCTGGTCCAGCGCGGCGGCCTTCGATGCCCTCATGCCCCGCGCGGTGCCGGACGGGCTCGCGGAGAAGCTGCGCACCCGGCTGCGCAAGGAGGGCCCGCTCTCCTTCGAGGCACTCGCCTCGGGTACGGACGCGCCCAAGGACGCGGTGCGCGGGGCACTCCAGCTCGAGTGCCTGCGCGGACGCGTGCTGTACGACATCGCCAAGGGGACGTACCGGCCGCGCGAGCTGCTCTCCACGCCAGTGGACGAGGCCGTCATCCGCTATGGCAACGAGCGCGAGGAGCGGGCACACCGGCTGCTGGGCGACGGTGGCGCGGGGGCCGGAGAGGTGAAGCTCACCAAGGTGCACGAGGTGGTGGGCGTGGGCACGCGACTCAACGGCGAGGTGGTGGACCGCGAGGCGGTGCGCAGCTTCTTCCCCAGCTTCATGTTGGACCTGGAGGGCCGGGTGCGCGAGGCGAGCTGCGGCTGCTCGCACTACCGGCGCTCGGGTCTGCGCGAGGGCCCGTGCGAGCACATGATTGCACTGCGGCTCGCGTACGCGCGGCAGCGCACGCAGGAGGAGGCGCTGCGGCAGACGCCGAAGGGCCGGGCGCTCATCCGCGCCGAGACGCGCTCGTACGTGCGGCGCGACGACTCCGGGCAGGAGCAGGTGTATCGGGTGTCCCTGGACGGCAAGCTGGTGTCCGTCGAGTGGGGCCCACGTCTGGGCGAGCAGCGCCACCAGCGCCTGTGGTTCGACTCGGACTCGGAGGCCCGCACCACCTACTTCGCGCGCCTGGAGTCACTCGCCGCCGAGGGCTTCATCGACTCGGTGGGCATGGTGTAGAGCCGCACGGGACAGTGCGCCATGAGGTTCTCGAGCCCCACAGCACTGCTGGTGGCCGTGCTGCTGGCCTCCAGCGCCCTTGCCTCCGAGGCTGACGACTTCCAGGAGTTGCTCCGGCACACGGGCCTCCCGGAAGCCGTCCACCTGACTCCGGGCCAGACGCTCACCTCGGACAAGGCCCAGACTCTCTGGCGGGGCCTGCTGGAGAGCCCCGCCACACTGCGCACCTTCGCTCCTCGTACCGTGCTGGCCCGACTGGTGCGCGAGGCCCTCACCACCGGACAGCCCCTCCCCTACGCCGAGCTGCTCGTCCGCACCGGGCGATTCCACCGACTCGTCGTCGTGCGGCCGGATGGCTATTGCGCCGGGGCCCTCACCGGCAAGCCCCTGGCCCGCCTCGGTCCCCCGACGCTCTACCAGGGCGAGTTGTACGTGCAGGGCATGCACGTGGGTGCCTTCCACTTCGACGATGGTGGCGTCTTCTACGCCGTGGACGAAGCCCTGCGGCAGCAAGGCCCCCCAGTGGGCGAACGGCCCCTGGGACGCGATCCGGCTACCGCCGCGCTGCTGGGAGCCGAGGATGCACTGAAGGAGATGCTTCGGGGCCTGGCAACCCTCATCACCCAACCGGTGCGCGCGCTCGAAGGTCTGGCCCAACTGCCCTCGGCTGTAGCTGGCCTCATCGCCACCTCTCCCGAGTACTTCGCCCGTTACGGGGCGATGAACCTGGAGGACCAGATACGGGAGACAGCACGACTGAGCATGCACGTGCTGACCCTCCAGGGTGGTGCGGCCGCGGCGGGACCGCGCATGGCCTCGGCCTCGCGGCTACCGGTGCTCGCCGTGTCGCCCTCGGGAGCGCTGGTGGTGCGTGAGCTGGCGGTGCCAGCCGGAGCCATGACCGCGGTGGTCGGAGCCGGTGCCGCGTCGGCCTCCATCGTCCTCATGGCGCAGGGCAATAGCCCGTCTGGAGGCAGCAATACCTGGCCTCCGGCTCCATCAGGTCCAGGCCAATGGACGAAGAAGGTGGAGCGCATGACCGAGGAGGCCCAGCGTTATCAGGCCCAGCTGACGGGCGCTCCGGAAGGGTGGGTCTACCGCGTCCGTACGGGCCCAGGCTCCAAGGACTACGTGGACTTTGACGGCTTCAAGAACGGTGTTCTTCTAGAACTCAAGGGGCCGGGCTACCGGAAGTTGCTCCAGAAGATGCAGGGCAAGCCATGGTTCGAAGGCATCGAGGAGATGCTCGATCAGGCCCAAAGGCAGTTCGCAGCAGCCAAGGGAGTTCCCATCGAGTGGCATTTCGCCGAGCGCGAGGTCGCCGACCTCATGCGCGAGCTGTTCAAGGGCGAGCGCTTTCGTGAAATCAAGGTCATCCCTACCCCACTGCGCAAGAAGGTCGCGGAATGAAAATAACCTATTATGTTGGAGCGTATTGGGTGGGACGGCGAGAGTCGGCTGAGTCGTGTGCTCGACGAGCCGAGACCTTCTTCCGCCACCTGGCCGCATGCGACCCAAGCCTGGCCCACTGGTTCAAAAAGGGCCGGACCCTCAAACAGGCGCTGAAGCACCGTTTTGAATCCGACGCGGCGGGTCTCACGAAAGCCTTCCACCAGCAAGCGCAAAAGGAAGGACGCTTCGCTGACGAAGGCTTTTCGCTGAGGGGGTGGAATGGGCA
>NZ_DASVWK010001092.1:0-8790 GCF_036389735.1 Archangium sp.
TCGCTGGCGGGAGGCCATCCGCGCCTACGAGCAGGGTCTCAAGGCCGACCCGGGCCTGACCGAGGTCTTCTACAAGATGGGCCGCGCCTGGAGTGAGCAGAACCAGTACGGCAAGGCCATCGACTGGTACGTGAAGGCCACCCAGGTCAAGCCCGACGAGGCCGATCCCTGGTACCACCTGGGTTACGCCTACAAGGAGAAGGGCAAGAAGAAGGACGCGGTCAAGTCCTTCCAGGAGTACCTGACGCGCAAGCCCGACGCCGCGGACCGCAAGGAAATCGAGGACGAGATCAGCTTCCTCGAGTAGTCACCCGGCCCTCCCCGGGCGTCCGTTTCCGGGCGCCCGGGTGCGACATGCCTTGCCGGGCCCGCGCGGGGTGACTACAACCCGCCCCGCCATGTTGGATCTCAAGCACGTCGCGCAGAACTTCGATGCGGTGGTCGCCCGGCTGCAGTCCCGGGGCGGCAGCCTGGACCTCGGCCCCTTCAAGAACCTCGTGTCGGAACGGCGCGACCTGTACGTGGCGATGGAGTCACTCGCCGCGCGCCGCAACTCCGCCAACGAGGAGATGAAGCGCAAGGCCAAGGAGGACCCCGCGGCGCTCGAGTCGCTTCGCGGCGAGATGCGCACCGTCTCCCAGTCCATCAAGGAGAAGGAGACGCGCCTCAAGGAAGTGGAGGAGGAGCTCAGCCGCATCCTGCTGCTCATCCCCAACGTCCCCCACGAGTCCGTGCCCACCGGCACCAGCGCCGACGACAACGTCCAGGTGCGCAGCTGGGGCGAGAAGCCCAACCTGCCCTTCACCGCCAGGCAGCACTTCGAGCTGGGCGAGAAGCTGGGGATGCTGGACTTCGAGCGCGCCGCCAAGGTGTCCGGCTCGCGCTTCGCCTTCTACAAGGGAGCGCTCGCCCGACTGGAGCGCGCCCTGGTGAGCTTCATGATCGACGTGCACACCCAGAAGGGGTACGTCGAGATGCTGCCCCCCTACCTCGTGCTGCGCGAGACGATGATGGGCACCGGCCAGCTGCCCAAGTTCGAGGAGGACGCCTTCAAGACGATGGGCGAGCCCGAGCGTTTCCTCATCCCCACCTCCGAGGTGCCCGTCACCAACTACCACTCGGATGAGATTCTCGACGGGGACACGCTGCCGGTGAAGTACTGCGCCTTCAGCCCCTGCTTCCGCGCCGAGGCGGGCTCGGCGGGCAAGGACACCCGCGGCCTCATCCGCCAGCACCAGTTCCACAAGGTGGAGATGGTGAAGTTCTCCCACCCGGACAGCAGCCTGGACGAGCTGGAGAAGATGACGGACGACGCCTGCGACATCCTCCGGCGCCTGGGGCTGCACCACCGGGTGATGCTGCTGTGCACCGGGGACATGGGCTTCGCCTCCCGGAAGACCTACGACATCGAGGTCTGGCTGCCCGGCCAGGGGACGTACCGGGAGATCTCCTCCTGCTCGGACTGCGGCGACTTCCAGTCCCGCCGGGCGAAAATCCGCTTCCGGGCCCAGAAGGGGGACAAGCCCCAGCTCCTCCACACCCTCAATGGCAGCGGGCTGGCCGTGGGGCGGACGACCATCGCCATCCTGGAGAACTACCAGCGCGAGGACGGAAGCGTCGCCATCCCGGAGGCGTTGGTGCCCTACATGGGTGGTCTCAAGGAGTTGAGGCCGCTCTAGGCCTCTTCCCGCTGTCAGACTCCGGGGCCTCACAACGTAGTTGCAATGGGCCCCGGATGATGTAGAAGGGCGGCCCACGCGGTTCGTGGCGCGCCCGGCTTCAAGCAGTTGGAGGAGTGGCCGAGCGGCTGAAGGCAGCGGTCTTGAAAACCGCAGGTGGCGAAAGCCTCCCGTAGGTTCGAATCCTACCTCCTCCGTTTTTGTTCTTGTCGTACGTGGTTCTTTGACAGTAAAGGCACTGGAGAGATGGCCGAGAGGCTGAAGGCACAGGTTTGCTAAACCTGCATACTCGAAAGGGTATCGAGGGTTCGAATCCCTCTCTCTCCGCCACTCATCTTGGTTGTGGTAGCGCGGAAGTGGTTGTGGTACAGAGGCAACGGTTGTGGTAGATGCGGTGCGAAGGTAACGGCAAGCTCCCTTAGCTCAGCTGGATAGAGCGTCGGACTACGAATCCGAAGGCCGGAGGTTCGAATCCTCCAGGGAGCGCCATCCTTTCCCCTCTTCCAATCCCCTCATGAGTCCGGACGAAGTCTTCATGCAGCAGGCCCTTGCGCTCGCGCGGGAGGCTGCTGGACTCGGGGAAGTTCCTGTCGGTGCGGTCGCCGTACACGATGGCAAGGTCATCGGAGTCGGCTTCAATCGACGGGAGATCGACCGCAATCCCCTGGCCCACGCTGAAATCTTCGCGCTGGACGCAGCGGCCAAAGCGCTCGGCGCGTGGCGACTCACGGGTGTCACCCTGTATGTGACCCTGGAGCCGTGCGCGATGTGCGCTGGAGCGCTGGTCCAGTCGCGAGTCACGCGCCTGGTTTTCGGAACGATGGACCCGAAAGCCGGAGCCGTTGGCTCGCTCTACAACCTCGCGGAGGAGCCCCGGCACAACCACCGGCTCCACGTGATGAGTGGGGTGTTGGCGGACGAGAGCCGCCAGATGCTGAAGGATTTCTTCGAGCGCCTGCGCGAGAAGAAACGCGAAAAGTGAATACTGGAGAGCTGGCCGAGTGGTCGAAGGCACCTGACTCGAAATCAGGCATACCGGGAACGGTATCGTAGGTTCGAATCCTACGCTCTCCGCTGAGTGTCTCATGGAGAGGTGGCCGAGCGGTTGAAGGCGCACGCCTGGAACGCGTGTATATCTGAAAGGGTATCGTGGGTTCGAATCCCACCCTCTCCGTAGTTGTTACTTGGTTTGTAGAGCTTGTGGTCGGGACAACGTGGGGACGTGAACCCCGCCAGGTCCGGAAGGAAGCAACGGTAGCGCACCTCCGCGTGTGTCCCGGCCGTTCTTGTGAAGGAGCCGGGTCTTCTGAAAAGAAGACCCGGCTCCTTCTTTTTTGCCTCAGTCGCGCGCCAGCACCGTCTCGCGGCCCACCTGGTCCACGATGCGGAAGCCAGCCGCCTGGAGTTCGGCCAGGGCCCGGCCCTCGAAGGTGACGGCTCGGTTGAAGCGCCTGTCCCGCATGGCCGACTGGAACATCTCGTCCCGCGGGTAGTCGCACGTGCCCCAGGGGATGTTCTTGCCGATGTAGAAGAAACCTCCGGCGCCCCACAGGCCCTCGTTGACGATGAGCAGCCCGCTGGCGTCGCCCCGGGTGGCCGCGACGATGGCGCGGAACTGGTCCCCTCTCAGGTCCCCCGGCGGGTAGTAGCGCCCCGCCAGCAGCGTGGCGGCCAGGGCCAGTGCGCTCCATGCCCAGCGCAGCCGGTCCTCCGTGCGAGCCAGCACGAAGGAGGCCACGAGCGGGGCGGCGGCCAGGACCAGCAGCACCAGCGCCGGGTAGAGGAAGCGCTCCTCCTTGTGCGGCGTCGCGACGATGGCGGCGAGGTAGGCCCCCGCGCAGAAGACGGGAAGGGACAGCGCGAGCCGCTCACGGCGGGCGAGCACTCCCAGGAGCAGGGCGACCCAGGCCCAGCCGGGCAGGCTGGTGAAGAAGAGCGGCAGGTAGAAGCTCGGGGGTTGGGAGCCGAACGCATTCGCCGCCTTGCTCGAGAGGACGTTGTAGTCCACATAGGCGAAGAAGGAGTGGAAGGGCTTGCCCCACGTGTACAGGTCGAGCCCCCCCAGGCCCAACGCGATGCCCAGGCCCGCGAGGCAGGTGAAGGCGAGGACCCGCCACCGTCGCGCGCCCAGCAGCCAGACGAGCGCCGCCAGCACCATCACCCCCGAGCTGTAGCGCGTCACCACGGACAGTCCGAGCGCGAGTCCGCCCACCAGGCCCGCGCGCGTGGGACGCTCGGTGCGGTCCAGCGCCTCCATGGCCACCACCAGAAAGGCGGTGGAGAGGGACTCTCCCAGCGTCCGGCCAGCGAAGATGAGCACCGGCCCGTAGAGACCCACGAGGAGGGCCGAGAAGAGTCCCCCACCCGGCCCGGCCCGGCGCGCGGCGAAGCGGTACACCGCCCACAGCATCCACACATGCAGCGCCGCTTGGGGCACGGCGATGAGGGCGCGGTAGGCCACCGGGTGCGCGAGGCCCAGCACGTCCGCCACCTTCAACAGCCCCGTGACCACCAGGGGCACTGCCCAGTTGCGCAGGCCCTCCCTCCACTCCCAGGCCATGACCCCGTAGCCATGGGCGCGGAACCACGCCGGCTCGAGCACCTGATACACCTCGTCCGGGTGGATGCGCCCAAGCTGCGCCACCGCGATGACCGCGGGCAGCAGCCCCAGCACCCCCAGCAGCAGCACGCGCGGCCACGCTCGCGGTACCGGGGCGAGCGGAGTCTCGGGGTCGGGGACAGCGGACGGCGGCGGGGCGGTGACGGGCGCGGGAGCGGTCATCGGGAGGACCCCGGGACTCTCCCTGTCCTGGGGTGCGACTGCAAGGCACGTGACGTTTGTCCGCCCACTCCACGCTCACTCGAAGCGGCGCTCGGACACCGAGTGAAGGAGACGACTCCTGGCGTCCCTTTTTTGGACTTCAGGGGGCTGACTTCAAAAGTAGAGCGGCCAGCGTATGGAAACAGTGCGCCCGCGTGTTCTCCGTGTTTAGATTCGAGCCCCCCATGAGCTATCTCGTCCTCGCCCGTAAATGGCGCCCGCAGACCTTCGACGACATGACCGGCCAGGAGCACGTGGTCCGGACCGTCGCCAACGCCATCAAGATGAACCGGGTGGCACACGCCTACCTGTTCTGCGGCCCCCGAGGCGTGGGCAAGACGACCGCGGCCCGCCTGCTCGCCAAGGCGCTCAACTGCGAGAAGGGCCCCACCGCCAACCCCTGCGGCCAGTGCCAGGCCTGCCTGGAGATCGCCGCGGGCACCTCGGTGGACGTGGCGGAGATCGACGGTGCCTCCAACAACGGCGTGGAGAACGTCCGCGAGATTCGCGAGAACGCCAAGTACCTGCCGCAGCGCGACCGGCACAAGATCTACATCATCGACGAGGTCCACATGCTCTCGGGGGCGGCGTTCAACGCGCTCCTGAAGACGCTGGAGGAGCCGCCCGGGCACGTGAAGTTCATCTTCGCGACCACCGAGGCCCACAAGCTCCCGGACACCATCCTCTCGCGCTGCCAGCGCCACAACTTCCGGCGCATCTCCGCCAAGGTGATGCTCCAGCGGCTGAAGTACATCTGCGAGCAGGAGAAGGTGGCCATCTCGGAGCAGGCGCTCGCCATGGTGGTGCGCCAGTCCGAGGGCGGCATGCGCGACGCGCTCAGCCTCTTGGATCAGATCTTCTCCGCCTGCGGCCCCGAGCCCACCGACGAGGCCGTGGCCGATGCCCTGGGCGCCATCGACCGCACCGTGGTCCAGGACTTCGCCGAGGCCCTCGTGCGCAAGGACGCCCGGCGCGTCCTCGAGCGCATGGAGGAGGTCTTCAACCGCGGCGTGGACCTCAAGCGGCTCACCGAGGAGCTGGCGCTGCAACTGCGTCACCTCTTCGTGGCCAAGACGCTGGGCGAGGCCCCCCCGGAGCTCGCCGAGACCGAGCGCACCGCGCTCACCACCCTGGCGAAGGAGGCGGACTCCGCGCAGATCTCCCGCCTCTTCGACGTGGTGCACGGCTGCGTGTGGGAAGTGTCTCGCGCGCCCCAGCCCCGGCTCGCGCTGGAGATGGCGCTGCTCAAGGCCATTCAGCTCTCGCCGGTCGGCTCCATCCCGGACCTCATCGCCCGGGTGGATCGCCTCGCCGCCGGGCTCGGGCCCGATGACGCTCGCAAGGTAGCTGCCGGGGCGCCTGGAGGTCGCCCCGCTCCCGCCAACTTTCGCTCCCACTGAGCGTCCCCCCGAGCCCGTCCGCTCCGCGCCGGCGCCTCGCGCGCCCGAGCCCGCCGTGCTTCTCACGGCGGTCCCGGCCCCGTCGCGTCCGCTGGAAGCCAACCGCCTCCCCTCCCCCGGAGGTCCCCGCCACCAGGCGCCCCCCGCCCCGGAGCCACCGAGGACCACCGCCGCGCCCGTGCAGCCCACGGTGCGCGTGACGAACGTGCGCCTGCCGTCGCCACCACCCGAGGCCCAGGCCCCGGACGAGCGCCTCTTCGACGAGGAGGGCCCGGCCGATGGCTGCGCTTCCGGCGAGTGCCTGCCCGACGTGCCGCCCGTCCCTCTCGCCGAGCCGGAGCCGGAGGCCGACTCCGTCCGGCCCTTCGACGTCCACCACGCCTCGCGCGCCGCGGCCCCCATGGCCCGCTCCGGCCGCGACAACCCCGGGCGTCCCCTCCAGGACCGGTGGCGCGCGGTGGTGGATACCGTGCGAGGCTCCTCCGGCCGGCACGCCCAGTCGCTCGCCAATGGTCGCCTGCTGTGGATTCGAGATGGGGAGGTGGCCGTGGCCTATCCCCCCGGCCCCAACGGCGCGAACTTCCACAAGACCACCGTGGTCGGTGCCAGCGGGCGCGCCCTCATCGAGAAGGCCCTCTCCGAGCACTTCGGCCGTCCCACGAAGCTCGTGGTGCAGGACGCCGTCGAAGGCGATGCCGGCCCCGCCGTGGGCCTCGTCAGCATCGCCGAGCACGACGCCCAGGAGCGCGCCGCCTACGAGAAGAGTACCGAGGGTCGGGTCCGCGTCCACCCGGCCATCCGGGCCACGCTCAAGCACCTGGGGGGCGAAATCGAACACATCCAGGTGTACGACCAGCCCGCGCGCCCGGCGACCGCCCCGGCGAACGACACTCCCGACGAGAGCGCCTGACAACGGGCGCGCCCGACGCTAGGGTGCGCCCTTCGCACTCATCCGCGAGCGGTCCCCCCGATGCCCGCTCGCACGCCACACGAGGAAGCTCATGCCCGGCATCGACCTGAACTACTTCATCCGTCAAGCCAACAAGCTCACGGAGAAGATCGAACAGCGCAAGAAGGAGCTGGCCGAGGAGACCGTCGAGGCCAACGCCGGCGACGGTCGCGTCACCGTGGTCGCCAACTGCGTGCAGGAGATCAAGAGCATCAAGATCGACAAGTCGCTCGTCGACCCCAACGACCTGGGCATGCTCGAGGATCTGGTCACCGCCGGCGTCAACGCTGCCCTGGCGAGCAGCCGTGAGAAGATGCAGCGCGAGCTCGGCAAGATTTCCGGCGGCGTGAAGATCCCCGGCATTACTTGATACCGAATGACTCCTGATCCGCTCAATCGCCTGGTTGCCCAGCTCGCGAAGCTTCCGGGTATCGGTGAGAAGACCGCTCAGCGGCTGGCGTTCCACATCCTCCGCGCCCCGAGCGAGTACGCCTCGGACCTGTCCCAGGCCATCCGCGAGGTGAAGGAGAAGGTGCACCTGTGCACCCGCTGCTTCTCCCTCACCGACTCGGAGCTGTGCGGCTTCTGCCGGGACAGCCGGCGTGACGAGCGCGTGCTGTGCGTGGTGGAGACGTACGCGGACCTGATGGCGCTGGAACGCACCCGCGAGTTCAAGGGGCGCTACCACGTGCTGCACGGCGTGCTCTCGCCGCTGGACGGCGTGGGCCCGGAGCAGCTGCGCATCAAGGAGCTGCTCACCCGGCTCGGGGATGGCCATGTCGAGGAGATCATCCTCGCCACCAACCCGGACGTGGAGGGCGAGGCGACCGCGCTCTACCTGATGCGACTGCTCAAGCCCATGGGCCTGCGCGTCAGCCGCATCGCCCAGGGCCTGCCCATGGGCGGCGACCTCGAGTACGCCGACCAGGCCACGCTGGCCAAGGCGCTCAGCGCCCGGCGTGAGCTGTGAGCCTCGCGGCTACCGCGTGACGCGGTAGCCGAAGGGCTGCACCACCGTCACTTCCTTGTCCCGGTGCGCGGGGAAGCGCAGGCGCTCCACCTGCTTCTCCAGGCACCTGCCCACCGGCTGCGTCGCCAGCGGCCCCTGGATGCTCGCCTCCGTGCGCCCCGAGGAGAAGATGGTGAAGCGCACCTGGACCTCGCCCTGGTCGGAGGGCAGCTCGCGCTTGTACTGATCGAAGCACGACATGATGCGGGCCCGGCCGCGCGCCACTACACGCTGGATGTCTCCGGCCTCCAGCGTCACGCGCGTCTTCGCCGTGCGCGCCGGCTCCTTCACCGGAGCGGGCGACTCGGTCTCCTCGGCGGGGGGCGAGGCCACGGCGGCCGGCACGGCGGCCAGAGTCTCCTGCGTGGGCGGCGGGAGTTGGGTGGCTGGCTGGGCCTCGGCGACCGCGGTCTGCGCCACGGTCCCCGCGGGCGCGGTGCTCGGAGCGGCGGGGTCCGGTGTGACCACGGGGCTCGGCGGAGGCGTGGGATTCGCCGACGGCGGCGGGGTCTGGACCACCGGCGAGGGAGGCGTCGTTCCGACGTTGCGCCCCACCACGAAGGCCCCACCGGCCAGCAACAGGAAGGTCGCCGCGACTCCCACGACGAGCCCCCAGCGGCGCGCGGGTGCCCCGACCGCCGGAATACCCGTCACGGACACCGGGGACACGACGCTCGTCTGCCCCTCGGAGGCGGGGGGGGGCGTGGCCACCGAGTATCCCGGAGAGGACCCCGAGGAGGACGTATCGGGCATCACCGGCACCGGGATGCCGGACTGACTCATCCTGGAGAGCGTGGGGATGCGCGTCTTCTGCGTGTAGCGCTCCTCGCCGAAGCTCTGGCGCAGGTACGCGGCGAGGGTGCCGCCGGTCGGCGACATGGGCTCGCGCACCAGAAGGGCCTCCAGGTCGTCCGCGAACTCCGCGGCGGTGG
>NZ_DASVWK010001093.1:0-6878 GCF_036389735.1 Archangium sp.
CCGGCCGGCGCCTCCTTCACCTCGTTGGTGAATGGATTCCAATCCACCCGCGGGTTGTCGATGACCGCCGCGGGGATCTCCTGCGTGACGATGCGCTCCATCACCTTGACGATCATCCGCTGCTTCGCCACCCCCTCGGGATCCGCGTACCGGGACTTCAGCTCGTCCCGCAGGTTCCAGTGGCTGATCAGCCGCATCCCCTTGGGGAACGGCCGGCGCCCCTGCTCGTCCAGCAGGTGGTGCATCCAGAGGTTGTACTCGGCGATGTAGAGGTCCGCGGCCGCGGCCGCGCGCGTCGACTCCTGCCTCACCTCACCGGGCACCCGCCGGTTGAAGCGCCCCGTGAGCCGCGCCTCGGCCCACTGGCGGCGTGTGTAGCGAGGGCCCTGCTCCATCCGCTCGGCCAGCGTGGTGAGCGGGAAGTTGAGCAGCGCCACGAAGCCCACCTTGGCCTTGAAGAGATCCTCCGTGGCGTGCGCGCTCGGATCGAACGCCGCCAGCAGCGGATCCACCGGCAGCAGCGGCCCCAGGTCCAGGTCCGTCGGGCGGCGCAGCTCGCGGCTGATCTCATTCAGGTGCCCGTCGAGCTGCTCGAAGGCCGTCTCCAGCCGCGCCAGGGTGGCCTCGAGCTGCTTCTCGTCGGCGATGAAGTACTCGCGCGCGAAGGCGGCCAGGTCCCCGTCCTCCTCGCGCCACAGCGCGGCCACCTGCGCCACGCCCCGCTCGATACGGGCGCGCTGGGCCTCGCCGTGGCGGGCGACGAGCTCGGACTTCAGGGCGGCGAGGTCAGCGGTCTGCGTCATGGGACGGGCCTCCGCGGGTGGCGCACCCGCCTTCACCTGGGGCTGGCCGGACGCGCAGCCGAGCACGACCAGCAGGGGGAACACGGAAGCACGCTGGAAGAAGAACCGGGGCTTCGAGAGGAAGGACACGCGAGGACTCCAGAAGTGGAAAAGGGTCCGACCAGCGCGGTCGGACCCTTTTCAGGAACAACTAGACGAAGACCACCGGACTACGACGCGGCGCGCACGTTCTGCGCCTGGAGGCCCTTGGGGCCCTTGGCGACTTCGAACTCGACCCGCTGGCCCTCGGCCAGGGTGCGGAAGCCATCCATGTTGATGGCGGAGTGGTGGCAGAACACGTCCTCACCACCGCCGTCCTGCGTGATGAACCCGAAGCCCTTCGCATCGTTGAACCACTTCACGGTACCAGTCGCCATTTGCGCTCTTCTTCCTTCAAGACGGGCGCGAAAATCCGCTGCCCGTTCTCCACCGGATGAAGCCCGGTCGAGACGGGCGGAAATCTAAGCGGGGGTCCTGACCGTGTCCACCTACCAGCCGCACTTCTGGCCCTTGTTCTGCTCCTGGAGCCAGCGGCGCAGCGGGGCGAAGTAGTCCAGGATGGCCGACGCATCCATCTCGCGCTGACCCGTCATGGCCTCGAGCGCGTCCGGCCAGGGCTTGCTCGCGCCCATCTCCAGCATGGCCTGGAGCCGCTTTCCGGCCTCCTTGTTGCCGTAGACGGAGCACTCGTGGAGGGGGCCCTTGTAGCCCGCGGACTGGCAGAGCGCGCGGTGGAACTGGAACTGGAGGATGCGGGCCAGGAAGTAGCGCGTGTACGGGACGTTGGCGGGCACGTGGTACTTGGCGCCCGGATCGAAGTCCGCCTCCGAGCGCTCCACCGGCGCGCGCACGCCCTGGTACTTCTCGCGCAGCGTCCACCAGGACTTGTTGTAGTCCTCCGGCTTCACCCGCCCGGAGAAGACCTCCCAGCGCCACTGATCCACCAGCAGGCCGAAGGGCAGGAAGGCCACCTTCTCCATGGCGTCCTTCATCTGGAGGTTGATGAGGCCCTTGTCGCCCTGCGGCACCTCCTTCAGCAGACCCACCTGCTTGAGGTAGCCCGGGGTGATGGACAGGGTGATGGCGTCACCGATGGCCTCGTGGAAGCCGTCGTGCGCGCCCTGCTGAAAGAGCACCGGGAGCTTGTAGTAGTACGTGTAGTAGTAGTTGTGGCCCAGCTCGTGGTGGATGGTGACCAGGTCCTCCTCGGTGGACTTGATGCACATCTTGATGCGCAGATCGTTGTCGTAGGTGACGTCCCACGCGCTGGCGTGACACACGACGTCACGATCCCTCGGCTTGGTGAACTGCGAGCGCTGCCAGAACGTCTCCGGGAGCGGCTTGAGCCCCAGCGAGGTGAAGAAGGTCTCGCCCGCCTTCACCATGCGGATGGCGTCGTAGTTCTGCCGCTTCAGCTCGGCGTCCACGTCCAGGCTGGGCTGTCCCTTGTAGGGCTCCACCAGGCCGTAGATGTTGTTCCACTCCTGCGCCCACATGTTGCCGAGCAGGTGGGCGGGAATGGCCTTGCCGGCGGGCACCTTGTCCTCGCCGTACTGCCTGGCGAGGCGGGCGCGCACGTAGCAGTGCAGCTCGTCATAGAGGGGCTTCACCTGTCCCCACAGCCGCTGGGCCTCCTTCTCGAAGGCCTCGGGGGGCATGTCGTAGTTGGAGCGCCAGAGGGACCCCAGGTCCTGGAAGCCAATCTCCTGCGCCCCCTCATTGGAGACCTCCACCAGCCGCTGGTAGAGCGGCCGCATCGGCTGCGAGACGGCGTGCCACCCCGTCCAAGCGTCGAGCAGCGCGTCATAGTTGCGGCTCTTGGCCATGACGTCGGACAGCTCGCCCAGGTCCCTGCACTGGCCCTTGCCATCCTTGCCGCAGTACTTGCCCTTGCCGTAGAGACCCTCGAGCTTCGCGGCGATGCCGGCCAGCTCGGCGCGCTTCTGGGCGTCACTCGGCGCGGGCAGCGCGGAGGAGACGCGCAGCAGGTGCAACATGCGCGAGGTGTCCGCGTCCAGCCCTTGCACGCCCTTGAAGCTCGCGGCCTGCTTGATGGCCTGGTTGAGATAGCCCATCACCTCCTCGTTCACCAGGGCGGCGTTCCGCTCGGTGTCGTCGGTGATGTAGGTGGCCTTGATCCACTCGGCCGTGGACTGCCTCGTCCACAGCCGCTTGAGATCCTCGTTCACGCGGACGGCGAACTGACGCGCGTCGTCGGCCGTGGGCTGGACCTCGGCGGACTTCTGCTCCGCGGGCTTCGCCTCGGCGGCGGGAGGAGGGCTCGCCGTCTCGGGCGAACCACCAGTGGAGCCATGCGCCGAGGAGGCACAGCCCGGAGAGACGATGAGCGGCACGACCGCGAGGGCCGCGCTCAAGAGGAGCTTGACGGGAAAGGTGCGGTTCATAGGGGGCGCACCGTAGAAGAAGCCCCTGCTATCGTCCACCTATGCGCGCTCTCTTGATCGGGTCCGGCTCGCGCGGCGACTTCCAGCCGATGCTCGCGCTCGCGGTGGCGATGCGCCGGGCCGGCCATACGGTGACACTGCTCGGCTCGCCTGTCTTCCAGGGGGAAGCCGAGGCGTTCGACATCCCCTTCGGGCCGTGCGGTCGCGACGCGCAGGCGCTGCTCGCCGAGACGCGCCAGCAGACGCGCACCCCGCTCGGCTTCGTCAAGACGCTCAACTCACTCATCGCCAGCGAGTTCGAGCTGCAGATGGCCCACACCGAGTCACGGGTCCAGGGCATGGACCTGGTGGTGGGCGGAGGCGCGACGATCGCGGCGCACCTGCTCGCGGATGCGGCGCGGGTGCCGTACCGCTACATCGGGTACACGCCGCAGATCCTCCCCTCTTCGTACCACCCGATGCTGATGGTGCCGCTCACCCGGTCGCCGCGCTGGCTGAACCGGCTCCTCTGGCGGACCTCGAAGGGGTTCTACAACCGCCTGCTCGACGAGCGTTACAACGCGCACCGGACGCGGCGCGGCCTCCCGCGCGACGAGGACATCTTCGGTTCCATCTTCCCCCGCGAGAAGACGCTCCTCGCCTGCGATCCGGAGCTCATCCCCGCGCCGCCCGACCTCGCCCACGTTCCCCAGGTCGGCTCCTTCGCACTGCCTGACGACCGGCCGTTTCCGCCCGGGCTCGAGGCGTTCTTGAGCGCCGGGCCCCCTCCCATCTACGTGGGATTCGGGAGCATGCCCGACGACGACCCTGGGCGGACCACCCGGCTCGTCCACGAGGCGGCGAAGAAGGCCGGTGTCCGGCTCCTGCTGTCCTCGGGGTGGTCAGGCCTCGGGGGCGAGGACCTCGGGCCCTCCGTGCACGTGGTGGGCCCGGTGTCTCACGGGCTGCTCTTCCCACGCCTCGCGGGCTCGGTGCACCACGGAGGGGCAGGAACGACCGCGGCGTCGGCGCGCGCCGGTATTCCCCAATTGCTGGTGCCACATGCGTTCGACCAGTTCATGTTCGCCCGCCACGTCCACCAGCGCGGCCTGGGCCCGCGGCCAATCCCCAAGGGCGCGTTGACGCTGGAACGGCTGGCCGAGGGCCTGCGCGCGCTCGCCAGTGACGGGCCGATGCGGGAGCGGGCCCGCGCCGCCGGGGAGAGCATCCGGAGCAGGGATCCACTGCGCGCCGCCGTCTCCTGGCTCGAAGGCGCCCTCGACACCGCTCGTTGACGTCAGCTGGGCCCCTTCAACACTCCCTCCCTGTCGAGCAACGCGCGGATCTCATCGGCCAGGGCCACATGTGCCGGGTTGTCCACGGTGAAGCGCTCCGGTGTAAGGATGACGAGCGTACCCTTGTCCTCCACCGACTCCACACGCACGGGTTGCGGCAGGGGCGGCAACACTCCCTGGCGGCGCGAGAAGTACATCAGCCAGCCCGTCCGGGGATGACCTGCGGGCTCGCTTCGCATGTCTTGGTAGGCATGCGAGATGACCCCACCCCAGTCCGGTTCCCAGGCCAGGACCAGGGCACGCATGACCTCGGTCAGAACGGCGGCGGAGAGAACGCGCTGCTCTTCTGGTCCATTGGAAGGGAGGTCGAGCAAACAAGAATTCGGTGGCGGTGTTACGGCGGAGCCACAACCGAGCATCACCACGCCACCGCGCCCATCCTCCTCGTGCCCCGTCCAGGCACTGAAGCTGAACCCGAACGAGCCTTCGTTGTACTTCCTGCTCTTGAAGAAGCGCAGGAATGTTTCGTGAGTGGGCTCGAACTGGAGTTGGAGCGCCTTCTTGAGCGAATTCGCCTGTTCGAACCAATGGGCATAGATGGGGTCAGCACGGGAAAGGAGCTGAAAGAACGTCTCCGCGCGCCGGGCACAATCCTCAGCCGACTCCCGGCGAGCTGGCCAATAGACACCTGCGTAGAAGATCTCTTTCATGGATGTTCCGAGCAGCTACGGCGGCGTGTAGATGACGTCAGCGGATGGGGATGCCGCTGGCCACCCGCTCTTGTCGCCGAGCCTGCTCGACGAGCCGCCTCGCCCCTTTGAAATACCGCTTGGCCTTGAGGCTCGCGTCGAAGTGCTTGTCATAGCCGAGGCCCTTGGTTTCCAGCAGGGTTCCGTGAGTGGGATCGCGCCCGTCGAAGTCCGCCTTCTCGCCATTGCGGAGGACACGGTACACCCAGCCCGCTGGCGCCTTCGTCACCTTGTGCTGGTACTTGCGCGAGCGCGGCGACATGCGCTCGTTCTTGGGCACCCACTGCCCGGGCCCGCCGATGGGAGGCATCCACACCCGTGTCCAGCAGCGCCAGCCCCGCTCCCTCCAGCGCCGACAGCACCACACCGTCGTCCGGTACGTACGGACCCAGTGACAGGGCTCCTCGCGCCACCTCCAGTTGCTCGTCCACCGGCCACAGGCGACCGTCTTCCATCGCGTAGAAGGGCCCCACCTCGTAGCGGCCGGCGCGCAGCGTACCGTCCTCCGCCACCCTCACCTCGCCCACCTTCTGTTTCGCCTCTCCTGTGACGGCCAGCGCCAGGATGGTGAAGCAGGGCCACCGCGGAACGCGCAGGGGTCGGGTGTCACAACCATCCCTTACGGGAAGGTCACGTTGCCGAGAACGAAGGTGCGTTGGCCGTCCGCCTCCCACAGTTTCAGGACGAAAGGCCCCTCGGTCCGCGTGTCCGGGGCCATCACCTCGAGCCACATGCGGCGCGTCTCACCCGGCGGGATGGGCTCCGCTGGAAAGAAGGTGGCCTCTAGAATCTCCCCCTTGGGCCCGACGAGAACCGCGCCTCGCGGTGTCCACGGCTTCGCGCCCGCCGGGTTCTCCAGCATCAACTCCATGGCGACCCGGCCAGGAGCGCGGAAGGTCCTCGCCAGCCGCGCAACCAAGGGGTTGGTTTCGCGCTGGGTGATGCTCCTGGTGAGGAGCTGAGAAGGGATGCCCTCCATTCCCACCATGCCCGAGGCGAACAACCCAATCAGTCCCTCCGGCCTGTCTCGCTCTGTACGCAGCCTCGCGTTCTCCGCGCGCAGCCTTGCATTCTCCTCCTGCGTCTTCCTCAACTCGGTTTGGACTGATTCCACCGGACGCGGCTGACGGAAGATCTCGACCTGCCGCTCGCCCACCGCCGGATGGACGAGCAACCGGAAGGTCGCGCAGGCAGGAGCCGCCCCGTCCGCGAAGCACACCGTCACCTTTCCGGGATTCTCGCCGCGCATCTTCTCCGAGGGCACGAGCGTCAGGATGCGCTTTCCGGGTTCAACCACCTCGAAGCGCTCACGGCGCTCCAGCGTCACCCCATCCCCGCGCACATCCGAGTCGAAGAGAAAAGTCGTGGCCAGTCCCGGACTGAGTTGTACCTCGCGCTCCTCACCTGAACCGTCCGCCGTCAGCTCGATGCACTGGCTCTCGCGCTCGCCAGGAGGGGGACACGTCCGCGCGTTGGTGGCAGTCCCCAGGAAAAACAGCAGCAGCAGGGCAGCGGGCGACGATGCGAACACAGAGAGGAAACTCCGGATGGGGACGGGCCGCTCGACTGGCCATCATTCAAAATGGTCAACGGGTTTCACAAGGACCG
>NZ_DASVWK010001094.1:0-2009 GCF_036389735.1 Archangium sp.
CTTGCCGTAGTCGAAGTCCCGGTAGATGCGGGTGTCGGGGAAGCGGGGCACGCTGTCCACGTCGATGGTGCCCGCGCCCGAGTCGGTGGTGTCCAGCGGGAGGTACTCGTGGAAGACCTGCTCCGCGTTGCGCTTGCGCTCGTCCGAGCGCTCCTCGACGCGCCCGTCCGAGTACGTCGCGTGCGAGCCCCAGCTGTCATTGGAGAACTCGTGGTCGTCCCAGACGGAGATGAAGGGGTAGCGCTCGTGGATCCGCTGGATGACGCGGTCCGAGCGCACCGTCCGGTAGATGTCGCGGTAGTTGGAGACGGAGGCCGCGGCGAGGTACTGCCGCGTGCTCGAGCCCCGCGGGAGCGCCGAGCCGGGATCGCTGAAGCGCACCGCGCGGTTTTCATCGGGTGTCTGGAAGGAGAGGTCGCCGGTGGTCTCGTAGATGTAGTCGCCGAGGAAGGCCACGAAATCGAGATCCTCGTCGCGCTGCAGCAGGTACTGCCAGGTGTTGTAGTAGCGGCCGATGAAGTCCTGGCAGCTCGCGAAGACGAAGCGCACGGGCACGTCCTGGCCCGAGGCCGGCGCGGTGCGGGTGCGGCCCACGGGCGAGGCGTACCGCTGGCCGTCCCGCTCGTAGGTGAAGCGGTAGTAGTAGGTGGTCCTCGGCTGGAGGTTCGTCACCTTCACCTTGAGGGTGTGGTCATGCGCGGGCAGGGCCCGCACGTCCTGCTCGAGCACGAGTGTGCGCAGCTCCGCCTCCGTGCCCACCTCGAGCTTGAGCGGGGTGGCCGCGCCAGCGCGAGAGGAGTCCACGGCGCGCGTCCACAGCACCACGCTGTCCGAGCGTGGATCTCCGGACGCGACGGACTGGGGGAAGTACTCCAGGCTGGGGGTGGGAGATTCCTCGTCCCGGGAACAGCCGAAGGCGGTGCTGGCGGCGACGGCGGCGATGCACTTCAGGATGGTGCGACGGTGCAACCTCTGGCTCACGTGGGCCTCCGCTGAGAAGGGCGGAGAGCCTACCGCAGCCCCTCGACGCGGGCCTCACCGCACGTCAGGGGCGGCGGCGCACCCGGGCATCGAGACTGTACGGGCCAGCGCCGATGAGCAGCACCGCGACCATCACCGCCAGGTAGAGCAGCGCCAGCTCCATGCGCTCGAAGGGGTTGGCCCGGTTGCGGTAGATCGCCACCATCATGGTGAAGGCCGCCATGGCCGCCGCCGGTCGGGTGAAGAGGCCCACCGCCACCAGCAGGCCGCCCACCAGCTCCGACAACACCGCGCACCAGGCGAAGAAGAGGGGGAAGGGGAAGCCGATCGTCGCCACGCCCTCGGCGAAGCGGTTCATGTCCCCCGTCGCCTTCGGCAGCCCATGCAGCAAGGCCAGCAGCAGTCCGAACGCTACGCGCACCAGGGTCCAACCCAACGCGGTTCCACGTGTGCCCATCATGCCTCACCTCCACCAGATGTCGGTTCCTTCTCCGCCCCGCGCTTGAGCCCCAGGGCCTTCATTTTTTTATAGAAATGCCCGCGCTCCAGGTCGAGCAGCCGTGCCGCCTCGGTGACGTTGTCCTGCGTGTACGCGAGCGTGTGGAGGATGATCTCCCGCTCGGCGTCCTCGACCTGCTCGCGGAAGGTGCGATCCACCCGGGGGCGGAAGCCGCTGGCGGGAGCGGGAACCGCCGGAACTGGAGCCCCCGGGGCGGGAGTCGACGGGAGAGCGCTGGAGGCGTGGGCCGCAGCCGGTGGAGGAAGCACGAGCCCCTTGCCGCGCGGCAGCATCTCGGCGGCTTCGGGGCCGGTGACGATGGGGCCCTCGCACAGGATGGCCAGCCGCTCCACCAGATTGCGCAGCTCGCGCACGTTGCCCGGGTAGTCGTAGGCGGCCATCACTGCCAGGGCCTCGGGCGAGAGCGTCAGCGGCCGGCGCCCGTTGCGTGCGCACGCCTCCTTCAGGAAGGCGTCGATCAGCGCTGGCAGGTCCTCCCGTCGCTCGCGCAGGGGCGGCGAGTGAATCT
>NZ_DASVWK010001095.1:0-7977 GCF_036389735.1 Archangium sp.
TGCGTGCACTGCGAGAAGGCGCCCTGCGAGTACGTGTGCCCGGTGAACGCCACCGTCCACTCGGACGAGGGCCTCAACGACATGGTGTACAACCGCTGCGTCGGCACGCGGTACTGCTCCAACAACTGCCCGTACAAGGTCCGCCGCTTCAACTACCTGCACTACACCGCGGACAAGACGCCCACGCAGAAGATGCTGATGAATCCGGACGTCACGGTGCGCAACCGCGGCGTCATGGAGAAGTGCACCTACTGCGTGCAGCGCATCGAGCGCGTCCGCATCAAGGCGCGCGTCGAGAAGCGGCCCATCTTCGAGAAGGAGCTTCAGACCGCCTGCCAGCAGACGTGCCCCACCGAGGCCATCGTCTTCGGCACCTTGAGCGACCCCAATGCCCAGGTGACCAGGCACCACAACGACGAGCGCGCCTACAAGCTGCTGCACGAGCTGGGTACCAAGCCGCGCACCGCTCACCTCATCCGTCTGCGCAACCCCAATCCCGCCCTCGTGCCCGCCAAGCCCGCCGAGGGGCAGCCCGAAGGAGGCCACTAAGCCATGGCCGAGACCGCTGCACATACCGCCGCCGCCGGGGTCGACCCGCTCGAGCCGCGGCACCTCGTCGCGCCGCACCACGACGACAAGACGCTCAACGAGACCCTGCTGGACCACGTGTGGGCCAAGCCGGGTAAGGGCTGGTTCATGCTGTTCGGGCTGGCCCTGTCCGCCCTCGGCCTGCTCGTGCTGGGTGTCACCGTCACCCTGGCCCGTGGCATCGGCATGTGGGGTAACAACCAGCCCAACGGCTGGGCCTTCGACATCATCAACTTCGTCTGGTGGGTCGGTATCGGCCACGCCGGTACGCTCATCTCCGCCATCCTCCTGCTCTTCCAGCAGAAGTGGCGCACGAGCATCAACCGCTTCGCCGAGGCCATGACGCTCTTCGCCGTGTGCTGCGCGGGTCTCTTCCCGCTGCTGCACACGGGCCGTCCCTGGTTCGCCTTCTGGCTCTTCCCCTACCCGTCCACCCTGGGCGCCTGGCCGCAGTTCCGCTCGCCGCTCGTCTGGGACGTGTTCGCCATCTCGACGTACCTCACCGTGTCCGCCCTCTTCTGGTACGTGGGGCTCATCCCCGACCTGGCGGCCCTGCGTGACTCGTCCAAGGGCAAGCTGCAGCGCACCATCTACGGCCTCTTCGCGCTCGGCTGGCGCGGCTCGGGCCGTCACTGGCACAACTACAAGATCGGCTACCTGCTGCTGGCGGGTATCTCCACCCCGCTCGTGGTCAGCGTGCACACGATCGTGTCCTTCGACTTCGCCACCTCGCTCATCCCCGGCTGGCACGCCACCATCTTCCCGCCCTACTTCGTGGCCGGCGCCGTGTTCTCCGGCTTCGCGATGGTCATCACCCTCATCGTGCCCGCCCGCAAGTACCTCAAGCTCCGGGACGTCATCACCGACCGCCACCTGGAGAACATGAACAAGGTGATTCTGGCGACGGGTCTCATCGTGTCCTACGGGTACCTGATGGAGCACTTCATCGCCTGGTACTCCGGCAGCGAGTATGAAATCTGGACCTTCTACGTGAACCGCGCGCGCGGTCCGTACGCCGGGGTGTACTGGCTGATGATCGCCTGCAACGTCATCACGCCGAACATCTTCTGGTTCAAGAAGTGCCGGACCAGCATCCCCATCATGTGGGTGGCGTCCATCCTGGTGAACATCGGCATGTGGTGCGAGCGCTTCATCATCATCGTGACGTCGCTGACGCAGGACTTCCTGCCCTCGTCGTGGGACCTGTACAGCCCGACCTGGGTGGACTGGTCCATCTACATCGGCACGCTGGGCCTGTTCAGCACCCTCTTCCTGCTCTTCCTCAAGTTCGTCCCCGCCGTGGCGGTGAGCGAAGTGAAGGAGCTCCAGCTGGAGCTCAAGCACGCCGCGCACCACGGCTCGCACGGCACCGAGACGGCCGCCGCCGGGACCCTCACCCACGGAGCGCACTGAGCCATGTCCGCCGAACCCAAGGTTCTGGAGAGCTTCGTGCTCGCCGAGTTCGCCACTCCCGAGGCCCTGGTGGATGCCACCCGGCAGATGCGGGAGAAGGGCTACGAAGGCATGGACACCTACTCGCCCTACCCGCTGCACGGCGGGTCCGAGGCGCTGGGTCTCCCGCCCTCGCGCGTGCCCTTCATCGCCCTCGGGGGCGCGCTGACGGGCATCGTCACGGCGCTCGCCTTCCAGACGTACATGAACACCATCGACTACCCGCTCAACGTGGGTGGTCGTCCGACGCTGAGCCTGCCGGCCTGGGTGCCCATCACCTTCGAGCTCGCGGTGCTGCTCACGGCGTTCGGTATCTTCTTCGGTCTGCTGGGGTTGAGCCGTCTGCCCCAGCCGTACCACCCTGTCTTCGAGAGCGAGGAGTTCCGCAGCGCCTCCACGCACGGCTACTGGCTGAGCGTGCCGAAGACCGTCACCGCCAAGGCGGATGACATCACGGACCAGCTCAAGTCACTGGGTGCGACCCATGTGACCGTTGTCACGGGAGAGAAGGAATGAGGTGGCTCATCCCCGCCGCCGGGCTCGCCCTGGCTGGCTGCAACGTCCCGTCCGAGTTCCTCCAGCGCATGGAGGCTCAGGCCAAGTACGAGTACTACGAGACGAGCGAGTTCTGGGCGGATGGCAAGGCCATGCGCACCCCGCCCGAGGGCACGGTTCCTCGCGAGCGGCTGGTGGGCAGCCCCGGCCTCGGCACGGGCCGTGTCAACGGCACGTTCGTCACCAGCAACCCGCTCGAGCTCAACCGCGAGGTACTGGAGCTGGGCCAGAAGAAGTACAACATCGTCTGCGCGCAGTGCCATGGCCGGCTCGGCGACGGTAACAGCGTGGTGGCCGAGAACATGGCGCTGCGTCTGCCGCCCTCGCTCCAGCAGCTCGCCGACAAGCCGGACGGGCACTTCTATGCCGCCATCAACGAGGGCTACGGCGTGATGCCGTCCTTCTCTGGCGAGCTGAACATCCAGGAGCGCTGGGCCGTGGTGGCCTACGTTCGCGCGCTGCAGCGGGCCCGCGGCACCCAGGTGACCGGCGGCCAGCAGCCTCTTCCGCAGGAGAACCGCTGATGATTGCCGTGGATCGTTTCAACGGCTCGAAGGTGATGACGATGGCTGGCGCCGTGGGCGCCATCGGCCTGGTGCTGACCCTCGTGGGCTTCTTCACCGCGCCCCAGCCGACCACGTTCAGCTACCTGCTCGCCTTCTGCTACTGGCTGGGCATCTCGGTGGCCGCCATCATCATGGTGGCCATCTTCCACACGGCCAAGGCCAAGTGGATCACCATCATCCGCCGCGCCATGGAGACCATGGGCGCCAGCGTGGTGGTCTTCATCCCCCTGATTCTGCCCATCCTCCTGGGGGCCAAGCACATCTTCCCCTGGGTGGATCCGCAGGCCTGGGTGTTCCCCGGCACGGACGGCGTGAAGTTCAACGAGGTGGAGCTGCACCACCTGCACCACAAGCACCCCTACCTCAACCTGACGTTCTTCTACATCCGTCAGGCCATCTACTTCGCGGTGTGGGCCTTCGTGGCGTTCCGGCTGCGTCGTTGGAGCACCGAGCAGGACACCACCGGCGCGCTGGAGCTGACCGTCAAGCTGCGGCGCTTCTCCCCGGGGGCGCTGCCCTTCCTTGCGCTGACCATTACTTTTGCTGGTTTCGACTGGCTGATGACGCTCACGCCGCTCTGGCAGTCCACCATCTTCGGCGTCTATTACTTCGCCGGCAGCTTCCTGGCGGCCTTCTGCGTGCTGACGATCGCCACGGTGAACGCGCAGGGCAAGGACGAGTACGGCACTTTGGTGACGACGGCGCACTACCACAACCTGGGCAAGCTGATGCTGGCGTTCACGGCCTTCTGGGCCTACATCGCCTTCTCCCAGTTCCTCCTCATCTGGATCGCCAACATCCCGGAGGAGGCCGGCTGGTTCAAGCTGCGCATCGAGGGCGCCTGGAAGCCGCTGTCCATCGCGCTCTTCGTCATGGGCTTCGTGGTGCCCTTCTTCACCCTGCTGTCGCGCAACCTGAAGCTCAAGCCGCGGCTGCTGGCGGTGATGGCCGTCTACCTGCTGGTGATGCACGCGGTGGACCTGTACTGGCTCATCTGGCCGGCCTTCTCTCCCCAGGGCCCCTCCTTCCACTGGACGCTCCTCACCGCCTTCGTGGGCGTGGGCGGGGTGGCGGTGGCCGGGGCCATCTTCCTGGCGCGTGGCCGCTACACGCTGCCGGTGAAGGACCCCTACATCTCTGAGTCGCTGAGGTACGTGCAGCCATGAAGAAGACCGAGACGGAGCTCGAGTCGCGCGTCATTCGCGGTGCGCACGGCGTGGCCGCGGAAGAGGACCACATCGACACCCTCGGGGTGGCCAAGGTGGGGGCCGTGGCCCTCGCCATCTTCATCGTCGGCGGCATCTGGGCTTGGCGCCTGCAGATCGCCGTGACGAACGACCTGGTCCCCCAGGGGTCCGCCCCCATTCCGGCCCTCATCACGCCGGACAAGGACCACCGGACGGCCTACGAGATTGGTATCGTGAACCAGCGCATGTTCGAGCTGGACACGCGCGCCGAGGAGAAGATCAACGCCCAGCAGAAGGCGCTGGAGAACGGCTGGGCGGATCAGCCCGGCGTGGTGGCCCGGCCCACCATCTCCTCCGCCATGGACACCATCGTCTCCGAGCAGGCCGCCACCCGGCAGCAGGCTCCCGCCCCCACCCCGGCGCCCGAGCAGCAGCCGGCGCCCAAGCAGCCGTAGTTTCGCGGTAGGAAGAAGCGCGATGTACACCCCCTCCCCCTCCTCGCTTTCCCTGCGCGCCGGACTGGCCGCACTGCTCCTGGCACTGGGTGCCGGGCTGCCGGCCCACGCCCTGCCGGGTGGGGGCAAGACGCCCCAGAGCATCATCGACGCCCAGTCCAATGCTCCGCCGCAGGTGCGGGGCGTGGACGTGGAGGAGCACCTCGGAGAGCTGGTCGCGCTGGAGGCTCGGTTCACCGACGCCTTCGGCAAGCCCGTGCGCCTGCGCGACGTGCTGCCGAGGACCAAGCCGGTGCTGCTCACGCTCGTGTATTACAACTGCCCGCTGCTCTGTAACCTCGTCATCAACGAGCAGATCCGCAACATGCGCGAGCTGGGGCTGGAGCTCGGCAAGGACTACGAGGCGGTCACCGTCAGCATCGACCCGAAGGACACGCCGGCGCAGAGTCTCGAGCGCCGTCGGCGTCACCTCCAGTCCATGGGCCAGCCCGAGACGGCCCCCTGGCATTTCCTCACCGGCACCGAGGAGCACATCCGCCAGGTCGCCGACACCGTGGGCTTCAAGTACGCCTACGACGCCGACACCAAGCAGTACGTGCACCCGGCCGTGGTGCACGTGCTGACGCCGGAAGGGTCCATCTCGCGCTACCTGTACGGCACGTCCTTCCGGGTGCAGGACATGAAGATGGCCCTGGTGGAGGCCGCGGGAGGCCGGGTAGGTACCAGCTTCGACCGCATCGTCCTCACCTGCTTCAAGTACGACACCGCCACCCGGCGGTACGGCTTCTATGTCTTTGGATTCCTCCGGCTGGGCGCGCTCATGATCTTCAGCGCGCTCGCGACCATGCTCGCCTACTACTGGAGGCGTGAGCTGAAGAAAGGCGCCGCAGCATGAATGAGTTGATGAACAACATCCTGTTCCTCCCAGAGCGCGCGTCGACCTTCGCGGAGCGGGTGGACCTGCTGCACTACTTCGTCGTCACGGTGACGATGCTGAGTTCGCTCGCCGTCGGCACCGCAGCGGTCTTCTTCTTCTTCCGCTACCGCCGGCGCACCCCCAACCAGGCGACGGAGTACGTCGTCCCGTCGGTGAAGACGGAGTTCCTCTTCGTCTCGCTGCCGCTCATCTTCTTCCTGACGTGGTTCGTCATCGGCTTCCGGGACTTCGTCTTCGTCTCCACGCCGCCCACGGACGCGATGGACGTCTACGTCATGGGCAAGCAGTGGATGTGGAAGTTCTCCTACCCGGAGGGCCCCAACGGGGTGAACGTGCTGCACGTGCCGGCCAACCGCCCGGTGCGTCTGCTCATCACCTCGCGTGACGTCATCCACTCCTTCTTCGTGCCGGCCTTCCGCATCAAGATGGACGCGGTGCCGGGCCGCTACACGCAGACCTGGTTCGAGGCCACCAAGCCGGGCACGTACCAGATCCTCTGTACCGAGTACTGCGGCCTCTCCCACTCCAAGATGCTGGGTGAGGTGGTGGTGCTCTCGGCCGAGGAGTGGGACGCCTGGGTGAAGGAGCAGCGTCAGGGCTACCTGGCCAACCGCCAGGACGCGCTGGCGGACGTGAGCCTGGTGCCCCACACCGCCCGCATGGCGGAGCAGGGTCAGAAGGTCGCCGCCGAGGTGGGCTGCTTCAAGTGCCACACCGTCAATGGCGAGCCGCACATCGGGCCCACCTTCCTCGGCCTCTACGGAAGGCAGCAGACCATGCAGGACGGCCTGAGCCTGCGGGTGGACGAGGCCTACATCACCCAGTCCATGATGGACCCGGGAGCCCACCTGGCGGCCGGCTTCCCCAACGTCATGCCCACCTTCCAGGGCAAGCTGACGGGGCCCCAGACGGCGGCCATCGTCGAATACATCAAGACCCTGCGCACTCCGGACATCCGCACCGGCGCTTCCTCTCAAGGACCTGTCTATGAGCCCATCCAGTAGCATCGCAGCCGAGCCGGGCGCCGTGCCCGTGCCGGATGAGCATCACGAGCACCACCCGAGCTACCTCACCGATGGCACCACGCTGAAGTCGTGGCTGCTGACGCTGGATCACAAGCGCATCGGCGTGATGTACCTCATCTGGGTCCTGCTCTTCTTCTTCATCGGCGGCATCTACGCGCTCATCGTGCGTCTGGAGCTGCTCACGCCGGGCCCGACGATCATCGACGCGATGACGTACAACCGCGCCTTCACCATGCACGGCGTGGTGATGATCTTCCTGTTCATGATCCCGGCCATCCCCGGCGCGTTCGGCAACTTCATGCTGCCGCTCATGCTGGGCGCCAAGGACGTGGCGTTCCCCCGGCTGAACCTCCTGTCGCTCTACCTGCTGCTGACCGGTGCGTTCATCGCCATCTGGGGAATGATCAACGGCGGCATGGACACGGGCTGGACGTTCTACACCCCGTACAGCACGCACACGACGACGACGGTGGCGCCCATCCTCTTCGGTGCGTTCATCATCGGCTTCAGCTCCATCGCCACGGGCCTCAACTTCATCGTCACCACGCACACCATGCGCGCGCCGGGCATCACCTGGTGGAAGTTGCCGCTGTTCGTGTGGGCCATGTACGCCACGGCGTGCATCCAGGTGCTGGCGACGCCGGTACTGGGCCTGGTGCTGCTGCTGGTCATCGGTGAGCAGCTCTTCCACTTCGGCATCTTCGACCCGGCCCGCGGTGGCGACCCGGTGCTCTTCCAGCACCTGTTCTGGTTCTACTCGCACCCGGCCGTGTACATCATGGTGCTGCCCGCCTTCGGCGTGATGTCCGAGGTGGTGGCCGCCTTCAGCCGCAAGAACATCTTCGGCTACCGCGCGGTGGCGTTCTCCTCGCTGGGCATCGCCTTCGTGGGCTTCTTCGCCTGGGGCCACCACATGTTCGTGTCGGGCCAGTCCACGTTCAACGCGGGCGTGTTCGCGGTGCTGACGATGCTGGTGGGCGTGTTCACCGCCATCAAGGTCTTCAACTGGGTGGGCACCGTCTACAAGGGCGCGGTCGACTTCAAGACGCCCTTCGCCTACTTCTGCGGCTTCCTCTACTTCACCGTGTTCGGCGGCATGACGGGCGTGGCGTTCGCCACGGCGTCGCTGGACGTGCCCTGGCACGACACCTACTTCGTGGTGGCGCACTTCCACTTCATCATGGTGGGCGCGACCATCATGGCCTTCATGGC
>NZ_DASVWK010001096.1:0-2433 GCF_036389735.1 Archangium sp.
TGTCATTTCGATCACTTGCGTGGCGTTTGCTGATCCGGATGTGCGCGGATGCCTGGCGGGTAATAGTGTGAGCAATCGAATGCTCCGCTGCCTGCTGATGATCTCCTGCCTGACCTTGTCCGCCTGCCACACCCCGGGGGCGGTGATCCCGTCCGGGGAGCCTCCCGCGCCCGCCGAGGTGTGGGTGGATGGCACCCGGCCGGCCGGGGGGGAGGGGTCGCGGGCACGCCCCTTCGCCACCCTGGCCCAGGCACTGATCCTCGCGGAGGGGCGCCCGGGGCCGCTCCGGATCCATCTGGCGGCGGGGAGGTACGTGGGCCCCGTCGTCCTACGCGCCGGGCTGGAGCTGGTGGGTGAGGGGGAGGGCTCGGTGCTGCACGGGGAGGGGGAGGGCCCGGTGGTGCGAGCGCCGGAGGGGGCCACCTTGAGGCGCCTGGGCCTTCAGGGGGGAGGCTGGGGGTTGGAGGCGGCCGGGTCGGTGCGGCTCGAGGCCGTGCGCTTCAGCGGGCAGTGGGCCGGGGCGGTGCGGATGGAAGCGGGGCACCTCACGGTGGAGGGCGGCGTGTTCGAGGCGGGCACGCCCGAGGCGGTGGGGCTGCAGCTGGCGGGGCCCGTGCGCGCGGAGGTGCGGGCGAGCGCCTTCGTCGGCGCCTTCCGGCGAGGCGTGGAGGCACGGGGCGCGGAGGTGGAACTGGAGGCCGTGAGCTTCCGCGGGCCCGAGACGGCGCTGTACCAGGGTGAGGGGCGGGTGCGGATGCGGCGCTCGACGGTGGAGGGCGGGAAGGGGCCGGGCGTCTTCGTCCAGCACGGCACGCTGCGACTGGAAGAGGTCACCGTCACCGGTCACGAGTATGGCCTTCAATCCCTGGAGGCCACGCTGGAGGCGCGGAGCTTCACGTCGGTGCGCGCGCTCCGGGCGGGTGTGGCGCTCGTCGGCTCGAAGGGGTGGTTGGAGGAGACGGTGGTGCTGGGCAGCGGCGGCTTCGGCGGGGTGTCGCTGGTGGGCTCGGACCTGGAGCTGCGCGGTGTCCGGGTGGACGGGGCGGATGCGTATGGCATCTCGGCCACGCGCGGGCGGCTCCGGTTGCGCCGGGCCGTCATCACCCACCTCACGGCGCGCGATGGGGACTCCGGTGACGGCCTGCACCTGCGAGGCGCGGAGGTGGACGCGGAGGAAGTCCAGGTGCGGGAGGTGGCCGGCGTGGGCGTGCTGAGCGCGCAGGACGCGCGGGTGACGCTGCGGAAGGTGTCCCTGGTCGGGTGCGAGGAGGCCGGCGTGCAGGTGGAGACGCTGGGGCAGGTGACGGCCGTGGGCCTGGAGGTACGAGGCTCCGGGGGCCCCGCGCTCGTCGCCCTGGAGGACGGGGTGCTGCGCGTGGACGGGCTCTCGGCGCGAGACAACGCCGGGGGGCTCGTGGTGGCGGACTGTCAGGGTGGGACAGGGGTGACGCTGGGCCGTGTGAAGGAGGAGGGCGCCGGGCCCACGGTGGCGCCCGACGTGGCCTGTGTGGCGAGAACGTCACCCTGACTCGAGCGCCGTGGCATGGGCGGCGAGCCAGTCCCGGATCTCGGGGTAGACCTCGAGCGGCGCGCCCGTGCCGAAGAGCAGGTCCCCGTGCCCGTAGTCCATCTTGTCCCCACGGTCGCAGCCGAAGATGTGCAGCATCTTGTCCGTCGAGCCGACCAGCTCGTACTGCGCACGCAGGTTCTTCGACGAGGCCAGCCGGTCCGAGCTCCCCCCCATCACCATCACCGGCAGCGACAGCTTCGCGAGCCCCGCGCGCCAGTCCACGCTCCCGTCGAAGGAGCGGAAGGCGTCGTGGTCGATCCAATCCTGGAACTGCCGCAGCACATTGCGGCTCATCGACGACATCATGTTCGCGTACACCTTGCGCTGGATGGGCGGCCGGATGTGCTTCGGGTTGATGATGATGTCGGACAGGGGCAGGGTGACGTGGCCGAGGAAGGGCGCGAGGGTGTGGCTCAGCCACTCGTTGCGGAAGCCCCAGGGCCATGAGAGCCGCGCGCCCATGTGGATGAGCCGGCGCAGGAGCGGATCCGGCGGGAAGAAGACGGGCGAGCCCAGCACGAGCAGTCCCGCGAGCTTCGCCCCCGCGGGGCCCTGCGCCACCGCGTACCCCACGAGTCCTCCCAGCGAATGGCCCACCCACAGCGCGCGCTTCGCTCCCGTGCGCGCGAGCACCGCCTCGATGATGGCGGGACCATCCTGGGAGATGAACTCATCCACGGTGACGTCCGGCCACCGGCGCCCCTGGGGCGGGCGCTCCGAGTAGCTGATGCCGCGCCACTCCACGCTGAAGCAGTCGAAGCCGGCCTCGGACAGGGCGTGGGCCAGGGAGTAGGGCGGCTCGAAGTCGAAGGTGCACCGGTTGGCGGCGAGTCCGTGGCACAGCAGCACGGGCTCCTCGAAGC
>NZ_DASVWK010001097.1:0-24980 GCF_036389735.1 Archangium sp.
CCAGCAGTTGAATCCGCTTCATGGAGAGTGCTCCGGGGGTTGAAGAGACGACCTTCCCCAAAGCACTCCGCGTGCCGCGCGCCAACCCCTTGAAATCAGGCCCTGGGGGTTGGCGAGCGGGTGTCCCGTGTACCAGATGGGACAGGGGGAGTGTCCCGAGTCGTTCACTCCCCGCCGGTCGACTGGACGATGAGCTTCTCCTTGCCGCACACCTCGCAGCGCAGCTGGATGAAGAGGTCGTCGTCGCTCTCCTCGGGCACCTGGCCCTCGGGGACGCCCAGCTCGGCCTTGGCCAGCGCGGGCACCTTCTTGGGGATGTCCTCGGCGCGCAGCGACTGGATGTAGGTCATCTCCCGCTCGTGGCACTCGCGCGTCTCGGGGCCGGTGAGCCACGCGGGCTCCATGCCCTCGGGCAGTCGGCCCAGCAGCTCCATGTGCGAGAGGGACTCGGCGAGGTAGGCCAGACGGCGCAGGCGGGCCTCCTCGGGGAGGGCGGAGAAGACCTGGAAGGACTCGAGCAGGGCCTGCCGGTCCTCGCCGGTGGCCAGCTGCGCCAGCTCCATGGCGGCGTCGGCGGACTCCAGCGCCTCCTCCCAGTTGTTCTCCGCGTTGAAGCCGGCCTCCAGCAGCGCGGTGTAGAGCTGGGTGGCGGCGAGGCGGCGGCGCACCTCGTGGGTGTGCTCCACCACCTCCTGGGGCAGCCTGAGCTCCAACAGCGCGCCAGTGGTGCGCGGATCCACCGAGCTGGTGAGGTCATCCACCTGGAGCTCCTCGCGCAGGGAGTCCTTGAGGGCCTTGGCCGCGGAGAAGCGGAAGGAGGGCACCACGCCCACCTCGCGCAGGTACATGGCGGCGAGGTGCGAGTCCTTGCTGCCCAGCCGCAGCGAGCGCTGGGCGCGCTCCACCGCGCCGGGGTCCGCCGAGGGCTTCTTGTTCTCCAGCCGCGTCTTCACGGCCTCGCGGTAGAGCGTCTCGAGCGAGGAGCCCGGGGGCATGCGCGCGGGCAGCAGCGGGCGCTGGCCCGGCACATCCAGCACCCACAGGGGCGGCGCCCCGAGGCGCTTGAGGGCGCGGAAGAAGAGCTGGCCCGGGTTGTCCTGGGGCCGGAAGGGCGGCAGGTCGCTCTCGGAGGCCTGGGGCTCGGAGGGGCCGCCGGCGAGGGCCCCGGGGCCCATCACCCTGTCGCGCTGCTCGCGGGTGAAGGCGGTGATGCCCTGCACGGGCGGGGGCGGAGGCGGCGGGGCTTCCTGTCCGTCCAGTCCGACGACGCGGTCCATGTCCACGTCCTCGAAGTCCGCCTCCTCCAGGCCCTTGGCCCCGGTGAAGTCGCAGCGCAGCAGCTTGAGCTTCTCGAAGGTGGCGCCCTCGAGGTTGGCGCCGCGGAAGTCACAGTCCTGCAGCCGGCCGCCATGGAAGTAGGCGTTGGACAGGTCCGTGTCGCGGAAGTTCATCTTGGACAGGTCGCAGCGCTCCCATTCGCTGCCCACCAGTCCCAGTCCCGACAGGTCGGCGTTGGCGGAGAAGAGCTGTGCGAAGGTCGCGCCCGTGTGCTCGGTTGGCACCTTGCCGGCCTTGCGCAGCCGGTTCCATTCGGCGCTTCCGTTCTGTAGCAGCTGTTCAATCGTGGGGGCTTTCGGCATGGACCCGAATTTATCGGTGTGGTGAGGTCCCAGCGCCAGTCAAATGATCGAGTTCCGAATCGACGACGACAACGCGGGCATCCGATTGGACAAGTTCCTCCGGAAGAAGCTCGCCAATGTGCCCACCTCCCACCTCTTCAAGATGATCCGGGTGAAAAAGGTTCGGGTGAACGGCAAACGCGCCCAACCCGAGCAACCCCTGGCGGCCGGAGACATGGTCTCCATCCGGGGCACCGAGGAGCAGCTCCTGGTGCCGGCCCGCCCCGAGGAGCGCAAACCCCCACCTCCACCCCCCGTGGACCCCAGCGAGCTGGTCATCCTCCTGGAGGACGACTGGATGATGGCCGTGGACAAGCCAAGTGGGATGGCCGTCCACACCGGCAGCGGGATTACGGGGGGCACCCTGGTGGACTACGTGCGCGCCCACCTGGGCCCGAAAGCCGTGAGAAACGACTTCGCCGCGAGCCCCGCGCACCGGCTGGACCGGGAGACGAGCGGGGTCATCCTCGTGGCCAAGCGTCGGCCAGCGATGGTCCACTTCACGGATCTCTTCACCAACGGACATCCCCGCAAGCGCTACCTGACTTTGGTCAAGGGGAAGATGCCGAAGGAGTCGGGTGTCATTACCCTCCCCCTCGCCGAACACCAGCAGACGGCCGAGTCCAAGGCCCGTCGCGGGGTGAACATGCAGGAGGCCGTCACCCGATGGAAGGTCATCAAGCAATCGAGCGAGGCAGCCCTCCTCTCCTGCGTCATCGAGACCGGACGCACTCATCAGATAAGAAGGCATCTGGTGGCCATCGGACATCCGGTGGCCGGAGACAAGAAGTACGGTGACTTCGCCTTCAACCGCGAAGTGAAGGCCCGCTGGGGCCTGAAGCGTCTGTTCCTGCACGCCGAGTTCATCGAATTTCCCCACCCGGCTCACGGGGGCAAGGTGGCGGTGGAAGCGAAGATGCCCCCGGAGTTGAAGGACGTGTTGAAGCGCGCCGCGCTGGACCCCCCATGAGCAAGAATCCCGAGAAGACCGATCAGACGGATCGCTCCCAGTCGAAGCTGGTGCTCGACGGCGTTCCTCCCAAGCGCCCCCTCTGGGTGAGGCTGCTGAAGTTCGCCGCGTGGGCCACGCTGACGGGTGCCACCGCCGCCGTGCTGGCCGTGGTGGGCGTGTACTACCACTTCTCGGAGGGACTGCCGGACATCCCCCAGGTGGACCAGTACTGGCCGCCCATCGTCACCGAGGTCTACACCGACGACGCGGTGCTGGCCGGCGAGTTCTACCACCACCGGCGCAAGGTGGTGCCCTACGAGCGCATCCCCAAGCGGCTGGTGCAGGCCTTCATCGCCAGCGAGGACTCCAGCTTCTTCGACCACCAGGGCGTGGACGTGCTGGGCACGGCGCGCGCCGCCTTCAAGACGATCCGCAAGAAGCTGGGCCTGGGCGGCAGCCTCCAGGGTGGCTCCACCCTCACGCAGCAGACGGCCAAGGCCGTCCTCATCGCCGCCGAGGGCTACGAGAGCGCCACCGCGAAGAACCTCACGCGCAAGATTCGTGAGGCCATCCTCGCCCGGCGCCTGGAGGAGTCGCTGACGAAGGAGGAGATCCTCTACCTCTACCTCAACAACGTCTTCCTCGGGCACCACAGCTACGGCGTGCAGAGCGCGGCGGAGAACTACTACCGCAAGGACGTGAGGGACCTGACGCTGGGCGAGATGACGCTCATCGCCGGCCTGCCCCAGGCGCCCAGCCGCTACTCGCCCTTCATGATGCCGGAGGCGGCCAGGAAGCGCCGCTCGTACGTGCTGCGGCGCATGTTCGACGAGGGGATGATCTCCGAGGCCGAGCGCAAGCAGGCCGACGCGGAGCCGGTGCGGGTGTACCCGGTGGAGGACGTCTTCCACGAGTTCGCGCCCTTCTTCACCGAGCAGGTCCGCCGCGACATCGTGGAGCGCTACACCAACAAGGTGCTGCTCAACGACGGCCTGAAGATCTTCGCCACCATGGACAGCGAGCGCCAGCGCGGTGCGCAGGACTCGGTGCTGGAGGGCCTGCTGTCCATCGACAAGCGTCAGGGCTTCCGCGGGCCGGTGCTCCAGCTGGGCACGGAGCAGGAGCGCACGGCCTTCCTGCAGAAGGCCACCAAGGTCATGGGCGACGAGCAGCTCCAGGAGAACAAGCTGTACGTGGGCCTGGTGACGCGGGTGGATGCCGAGGGCGCGGACGTGCAGGTGGGCCCGCACAAGGGACTGCTGCCGCTGCTGGGCATGCGCTGGGCGCGCAAGGTGAACCCCGAGGGCTTCTACCCGGGCCTCATGCTCACGTCCGCCAAGCGCGTGCTGAGCGTGGGCGACGTGCTCGTGGTGCGCCACGTGGTGAAGAAGGAGCTCACGGACGACAACGTCCAGTTCGACCGCAAGCTGGACAAGGAGGTCCCCGAGGGCGTGCCGCTCTTCCGGCTGGAGCAGGAGCCGGAGCTCCAGAGCGCGCTGGTGTCCATCGATCCCCACCGCCAGTACCTCACGGCGATGGTGGGCGGGTACGACTTCGACGCCAACGAGTTCAACCGGGCCTTCCAGGCGTGCCGCCAGCCGGGCAGCTCCTTCAAGCCGCTGGTGTACTCGGCGGCGCTGGAGCAGCTCGGGTGGACGGGCGCCACCATCATCGTGGACTCGCCCATCGTCGAGCACGACCCCGAGAACGGGGTGGCGTGGAAGCCGGACAACTACAGCGACGAGTTCATGGGCGACGTGCTGCTGCGCACGGCGCTGGTGAACTCGATGAACATCCCCGCGGTGAAGACGTTCGCGGCGGTGGGCGTGAAGAACATGGCCGAGTGGAGCACGCGGCTGGGCCTCACCACGCCGATGAACATGGACTTCTCGGCGGCGCTGGGCTCCTCGTGCGTGTACCCGTACGACCTGGCCAACGTGTACGCCGTCTTCAACCGCTACGGCCGCAAGAAGCCCACGTACTTCGTGCGCAAGATTGAAGACCGCTTCGGGCGCACGCTGGAGGACCACACGGCGTACGACGATGCCTGGGCACCGCTCCAGGACCGGGTGGCGGCGGGCTACGCGCGCCTCTTCGAGCCGGGCGAGCAGGTGATGAGCCCCGAGACGGGCTTCATCACCACCTCGATGCTGCGCGGCGTGGTGCAGGAGGGCACGGGCGCGCCGGCGCAGAAGCTGGGCAAGCCAGCGGCGGGCAAGACGGGCACCACCAATGACTCGTTCGACACGTGGTTCGCCGGCTTCACGCGCGACCTGGTGACGGTGTCGTGGGTGGGCTACGACAAGAACGTGCACCCGCTGGGCCGCTACGAGACGGGTGGCCGGGCGTCGCTGCCCATCTGGCTGGGCTACATGAAGACGGCGCTGGCGGCGCGTCCCCAGTCCGAGTTCTGGCCGCCCGAGTGGCTGCGCGAGAACATGATGCTGCTGCGCATCGACAAGAAGACGGGGAAGATCGCGTCTTCCGGCTCGAAGGACGTCGCCAACATCTGGTTCAAGAAGGGCACGCAGCCCGAGGACGTGGCCCCGGAGAAGGGCCAGGTGGGCGTGCAGGACTTCATCATGGGGGCGCCGTAGCTCAGCGCCTCTTGCCCAGCGCCCTGTCGAAGAGGGCGTTGGGCAGCAGCTTCACCAGGTGTAGGACGCTGGCCGTCTGCCAGGGGAAGGCGTACTGCGCCTCCCCGCGGATGATGGCCCTGCCCATCAGCTCCACGGCCTCCTCCGTCTCGAGGAGGAAGGGCATGGGGCCCTTGTTCGGCGCCGTCATCTCGCTCTTCACGTAGCCGGGGTAGATGCAGGTGACGTGGACGCCGGTGCCCCGGAGGTCCACCCGCAGGCTCTCCAGGAAGGTGTGGAGGAAGGCCTTGGAGGCGGAGTAGGGGGCATTGCGCGGAAAGCCCCGGAAGGCGGCCATGCTGGCCACGCCCACCACGTGGCCGCGCTTGCGCTCCACCATCCGTGGGAGCACGGCACAGAGGGTGGCCGCGGCGCCGGTGACGTTGACGTCGATGGTCTGCTTCACCGTCTCCCAGTTGATGCGCTTGCCGCTCGTCTCCTTGCCGAAGCCCGCGTTGGCGATGACGAGGTCCAGGCCCCCGCTGGCGGTGTCGAGCTCGCGGATGCGGGCGAGGGTGGCTTCCTCGTCGGCGACGTCCAGCTCCACGGGCTCCACGTGGGAGCCGGCCGCACGGGCCTCGTTGGCGAGCGCCTCCAGATTCTCGAGGCGCCGGGCCGCGGCGTACACCTTGACGCCCCGCCGGGCGAACCAGAGCGCCAGTCCCCGTCCCAGGCCACTCGAGGCTCCCGTCACCAGCGCCGTCCGATAGCTCAGCTCCGCCATGTGTCTTCCTCCGGGTGTCGTGGGGCCTTCCTGCCATGGAAGCGCGGGGGCAGGGGAGGGAAAGCGCTGGGGTGCGGCACGGGGGCGCGCGTCATCCCGGGAACAGCGCCATCGGACGGACGGGCAGGCTGTCCGGCGTCGGATGCGAGCTGGGCTGACACCCGAGCGGATGGCGTGGACCCTGCACTCTCCGGCCCTGAAGTCCCATGCGGTGGCTCCGGGTCGCGGGGCTCCGCGGGGACGCAACCTGTGGCGTGGAGGTAGGGCGTGGCGTGGAATCCGGGGCAGTGCTTCTTGAAAGGTACCTTGTCGGGCCTCGTGCTCGTGCTGGTCCTCGCGGGCGTTCCCGCGACGGCGCGCGAGTCCCGAGCCTCTCCCGCGGTGACGGCCGGTACGGACACCTTCGGCGTGACGATGCTCTACCCGACGAAGGCGGGGGGGGAGGAATGGAGGCTGGCGGACGACGCGAGGGCGGACCCGCGTTTCGATCCGCAGAACACCCTCACGCGCAACCGGGACGGCTCCTGGAAGATACGGAGCAAGCAGGTGCGGATGCAGGTGTTCACGTCGACGGGGTACGACGCCACCGCCATCCCCACCTATGACCGCGAGGTGCTCACGGGGCGCGGCTACATGCTGGCGCCCAACGACTGGAAGAACGTGGAGATGACGGGGTACGTGCGGGTGAACTCGGGCGGCAAGCCGGACGAGAACCTCTCCTGGCAGGCGCGCGGTGGCGAGCACTCCGATGGGAAGGCGTGCGAGGGCTCCGCCTACCACGGCGCGCTCCACTACGACGGCCGGGTGCGGTGGCAGAAGGAGTCCTGGCACGTGAGCTACGACTCGTCGCCGTACGTGGCGGCGACCACCTCGCTGCGCGGCCGGTGGGTGGGCTTCAAGGCCATCATGCGCAACGTCCCCACCGTGGAGGGAGGGACGGCCGTCCAGCTGGAGCTGTGGCTCGACACCAGGGCCGATAGGGTGTCGTGGGTGAAGGTCTACGAGATGACCGACGCCGGGGACTGGGGCGGAGCCGCGTCCGTCTGTGGCGGCACCGTGGAGGCCATGCCCATCACCTGGGGCGGACCCATCGCCCTCTTCCGGTGGGATGGGGCCAGTGACGTCGACTTCAAGTGGTTGAGCGTGCGGGAGATCGACTAGGCGGGAGGACGGTGCCGCGCGGGGGCTCAGCGCTGGAGGATGCCCTGGGCCGTCTTGATGATGTGCTCCTGGGCCGCGGCCGTGTCGCGCTTCTCGAGATGCGGCACGGTCACTCCCTTCCGCGCCGCGGGCCGCTGCTCGATGGCCGCCAGCCAGCGTTGCAGGTTCGGCAGCCCGTCGACGCTCACGCCCGCCCAGTCATGGATGCGCACCCACGCCCAGTTGGCGATGTCGGCGATGCTGTACTCACCCGCGAGGTACTCGCTCTGCCCCAGCCGAGTGTCGAGCACCGTGTAGAGCCGCCGCGTCTCGTTCTGGTAGCGCTCGATGGCCGCCGGAATCTTCTCCGGGAAGTAGCGGAAGAAGACGTTGGCCTGTCCCTGCATGGGGCCCACGCCGGCCATCTGGAACATCAGCCACTGCGTCACCTGTGAGCGGCCCTTGCGGTCGCTCGGCAGCAGCTTCCCCGTCTTCTCGGCGAGGTAGAGCATGATGGCCCCCGACTCGAACACCGCGAAGTCTCCCTCCTCGCGGTCCACGATGGCCGGGATGCGCCCGTTGGGGTTGAGCTTGAGGAACTCGGGCCGCTTCTGCTCGCCCTTTCCGATGTCGATCGGGTGCACCGTGTAGGGCAGTCCCAGCTCCTCCAGCGTGACGGACACCTTGTATCCATTGGGCGTCGTCCAGGTGTACAGGTCGATCATCGGCGGGCTCCTCGTCGTTGCTCGGGTCGGGCCAGCGGGTGCTCAAGCTCCAAACAGCCCGTGGAGCACCTCGCGGTAATAGTGGGTACTGCCCACGTGCGTGGAATGCCACTTGGCGGACTGGCTCAGCCGGTTGACCACCGCCTCGAACTCGGCCTGACTCACGTCACGCAGGGACATGTACAGGCGCACGGCTCCCTGGAGGTACGAGTAGAGCGGGTGCGCATCGTCCCCGTCCGGCCTGCGGCGCAGCTGGCGGAAGAGCCGCTCGAACTCGTCATCCGTCTCCGGCTTGCCAGTGGCCGCGCAGTAGTTGGCGGCCGTCGACTCCAGCAACAGGAAGAAGGGTTGGTAATGCGGTGGCGGCGTCCGGGACAGGTCCGGCGGCACCGCCGAGCCCGTCCACAGCTTCGAGATGGGCTGGAGCGTCACCATCATCAGCCCCTCGTTGCCCATCACCGGCACCTCCCCGCGCAGCCTCACCACCTGCTTTTTCTCGTCGCGCTGGATGGCCACCCGCAGCAGCTCGGGCTGCTCCACCTTCAGCCCCGCGCGCTGCAACTTCTCCACGGCTTCACGATCCACGTCTCACCCCAACACCATCGGTCATCATTCGGATCTCTTCTCGTGGCGCGCCTACCGGCCCAGCACGGGCCAATATTGCTTCAGCGCCTCGCGGCTGCGCTGGAGCGCCGCCGCCGCCTCCCGTGAGACCCCCTCCGGGAAGCTGTCCTTCCTCTTTCCCGCGAGCACCTCCACGCAGGTGTGCACCGAGCGCGAGAGGCCCTCCAGCGCATAGCCGCCCTCCAGCAGCAGCACCAGCCGCCCGCCGCACGTGCGCTCGGCCAGGTCTCTCATCGCCGTGCACATGGCCCCGAAACCGCGCTCGGTGAGCTTCATGTCGGCCAGGGGATCCTCGTGGTACGCGTCGAAGCCCGCCGACACCAGCACCAGATCCGGCCGGAAGGCCTCGGCCACCGGCAGGAAGAGGTCGCGGTAGATCGCCCCGTAGTCCGCGTCCGTCGAGCCCCCCGGCAGGCCACAGTTGACGGTGTAGCCGGCGCCCGGGCCCTCGCCCACCTCGAAGGGCGCGCCCGTCTGCGGGTAGTAGGGGTACTGGTGCACCGATTGGTAGAGCACGTCCCGCCGCGTCCAGAAGGCCGCCTGCGTGCCGTTGCCGTGGTGCACGTCCCAATCGAGGATGAGCACCCGCTCGGCGCCCTGGCGGCGCGCGGCCTCCGCGGCGATGGCCACGTTGTTGAAGAGGCAGAAGCCCATGGCCTTGTCCGGCTCGGCGTGGTGCCCCGGCGGCCGCGCCAGCACGAAGGCGTTGCGCGAGCGGCCCGCGAGCACCTCGTCCACCGCCTGCACCGAGGCCCCCGCCGCCAGCACCGCCGCGTCGTAGCTGTCCGGTGACGTCGTCGTGTCCGGATCGACGGCCTCGTGCCGGCCGCGCAGCCCCTTCAGGTACGCGCGCAACCGGGGCGTGTGGACGGTGGCGAGCTCCTCCTCGGTGGCCGGGCGAGCGACCTTCCGCTCCGTCCCCGAGATGGGCTCCTTCTCCAGTAACGCCAGGATGTGCGCCAGCCGCGCCGGACTCTCGGGGTGCTCCTCGCCCGGGTCATGCCGGAGGAAGAGGGCATCGGTCAGCAGCAGCGTCTGGGTCATGGCGCGGGCTCCCACCCATCCAGTATGGCGCGAACGTGGCGCGGATGCCCGCCTCCTCTCTTCACATGCGGGGAGGCGTGGAGGGCCCCTGGGCACGGACCGCCGGTTGCTTGCTCTGGGAGGGTCAAACTTCTTACAGTCCGGACGCCTTGCTCCGACCCCTGAAAAAACCCGGTCTCCGGGTCGCCCTCGTCATCACCTTCTCGTTGGCCCTGGTGGTCCTCCTCGGGGTCCTTCACCTGTTCATCTCCCGCCTGGTCTCGAATTTCCTCGAGACCCGGCTGCTGGAGCATGGCCATGCCAAGGCCCAGGAGCTCGCGAGCGTCCTGACCCGCCCGGACGCGGACATGCAGGCGATGCGCGCCATTGGCGTGCTGCCCCATACGGACAAGGACTTCACCTACGCCGCCGTCCTCTCCGGCACCGGGGACGTCCTCCTCGATGGCGGCGAGCGGCCCGAGAAGCTCGAGACGCTGCTTCCCCAGCTCTCGCAGCCCGGAGCGTCCACGTCCTTCGTTCTGCCCAACGGGGATCGGCTCCTGGTGGAGGCGGTGGCGCCGCCCCGGGGCGAGGAGGTGTCTCAGCGGGTCATGGTGGTGGTGGACTTCTCGCCCCTGCGCCACATCTTGAGCAAGCTCACCCTGCTGCTGGTCGCGGCCTTCATGATCGGCCTGGTGATCCTGGTGGGGGTCATCTACATCGTCACCCACAGGCTCATCCTCCGGCCGCTGGACCAGATGATGGTGGCGGCGCGCAAGATGGCGGAGGGAGACCTCACCGGCCGGGTGACGATGGAGGCCAGTGGCGAGCTGGGTCAGCTCGCCGTGGCGCTCGATGGCATCGGCCAGTCGCTGCGCAAGACGCTGGGTCAGGTGCGCGGCGTGTCCGAGGTCGTCTCCAACGTCATCGAGCAGCTCTCGCGCGCGGGCACCACGGTGTCCTCCGGCGCCTCCACCATCCAGGGGCGCGTGGAGGAGACGTCCTCGTCCATGGAGCAGATGCTGGCCAGCTTGCGCGGCATCGCGGAGAACGTCGAGGTGCTCTACCAGAGCGCCGAGGAGAGCAGCTCCTCCATCATGGAGATGGCCGCCACCAACGACGAGGTGGCGGAGAACGTCCAGGCCATGGCCGCCAGCGTGGAGGAGACCACCAGCGCCATCGAGGAGATGACCTTCTCCATCAAGGAGGTCGCCAAGAACATCGACGAGCTGCGCGACTCCACCGAGGAGACGAGCTCGTCCATCAGCCAGATGGACAGCTCCATCGGGCAGGTGGAGGCCAACGCCAACGAGACGGCGCGGCTGTCCGAGCAGGTGTCCGAGGACGCCCAGACGGGTGTGGAGGCCCTGCGCAAGACGATGCAGGGCCTGGACCGCATCAAGGGCTCCAGTCAGACGGCCTCGGGCGTCATCGACAGCCTGGGCCGGCGCATCTCCGAGATCGGCAACATCCTCAACGTCATCGACGACGTGGCCGAGCAGACCAACCTGCTGGCGCTCAACGCCGCCATCATCGCCGCGCAGTCGGGCGAGCACGGCAAGGGCTTCGCGGTCGTCGCCGATGAGATCAAGGACCTGGCCGAGCGCACGGGCGCGTCCACCAAGGAGATCGCCGACCTCATCAGCCGCGTGCAGGAGGAGAGCCGCAACGCGGTGCAGGTGATGAACCAGGGCGTGCGCAACACGGAGGAGGGCGTGCAGCTGGGCCGCGAGGCCGAGGGCACCCTGCGGAAGATCAACGACAGCGCGCAGAAGTCCACGCAGATGGTGAAGGCCATCGCCCGGGCCACGGTGGAGCAGGCGCGCGGCAGCAAGCAGGTGACGCAGGCCATCCACCGCATCTCCGAGACGGTGCAGATGATCTCCAAGGCCTCCAACGAGCAGGCCAAGGGCGGCGAGCAGATCATGAACAGCGCCGAGCGGATGAAGGCCATCACCGCGCACGTGCAGCGCAGCAGCCAGGAGCAGGCGCACGGCAGCAAGCAGATCACCCGCTCGATCGAGAACATCAACGAGATGGTCACCCACCTCAATCGCGCCCAGAAGGAGCAGACCAAGGGCAGCGAGCAGGTGCTCAAGGCGGTGGAGGCCATCAAGGGCGTGTCGGACCACCAGACCCGCTCGGTCAAGGGTTTGGAGGAAGCCATCGACAGCCTCCAGCGTCAGTCCGAAGTGCTCCGCGCCGAGATCCGGCGCTTCAAGGTCTGAGGACGGGGCGCGCGAGCGATCGCGCGCACCCGGCCTGATACTCGACACAGGGGGGGCCCATGTCTTCGCCCCGAGTGGTTTCAGAGCGCGGCGTCGTCTTCCTGATTGGCGCCGTCCAGTTCGTCAACATCCTCGAGTTCGTGATGGTGATGCCGCTGGGCCCCGACTTCGCGGCGGGGCTGGGCATCCCCACCAACCTCATCGGCTGGATCGGCGCGGCCTACACGACGGCCGCGTGCGCGGCGGGCGTGGCGGGCAGCTACTTCCTGGATCGGTTCGACCGGCGCAAGGCGCTGGCGGTGGCCATGCTGGGACTGGTGGCGAGTACGGCGGCGGGAGGACTCGCCACGGGGCTCACGTCGCTGCTGGTGGCGCGGGCGCTGGCGGGCCTGTTCGGCGGCCCAGCCACGTCGCTGGCCATGTCCATCATCGCGGACGTCATCCCGCCGGAGCGGCGCGGACGGGCGATGGGCGCGGTGATGGGGGCCTTCTCGGTAGCGTCCGTGTTCGGCGTGCCCCTGGCGCTGAGGGTGGCGCGGTTGGGCGACTGGCGCCTGCCCTTCTTCCTGGTAGCGGGCCTGGGACTGCTGCTGGCGGCCGCGGCCATCTTCTTCCTGCCGCCCCTGCGCGGGCACCTGGAGCGCAAGCAGGCGCACACCGTGTCGGTTCGGGAGTTGTTCACCAACACGAACGTGCTGCTCTCGTACTCGATGACGATGCTGCTCAACGTGGCGGGCTTCGTCATCATCCCCCACATCTCGGGATACGTGCAGTACAACCTGGGCTATCCGCGCGAGGATCTGGAGAGCAGCTACCTCGTTGGCGGACTGGTGAGTTTCGTGTCGCTGCGGGTGGCGGGCAAGGCGGTGGACAAACTGGGCTCGTTCCGAGTGGGGACGGTGGGCGTGGGGCTGTTCATGGCCGTGCTCTACATCTTCTTCGTCCAATTGCCGGCCGGTGTGCCGCTGATCGTGCTCTTCGCGCTCTTCTTCCTGTCCAACGGGGTGCGCAACGTGGCGTACAGCACGCTCACCTCGAAGGTACCAGCGCCAGCCATCCGCGCACGCTTCATGTCCTTCCAATCGGCCATCCAGCATCTGGGGGCCTCGGTTGGGGCGGTCCTCTCCTCGCTGATGCTGACAACCCTGCCGGGTGGGCAGCTTGGCGGGATGACGCAAGTGGTGGCGCTGTCCATGGCGCTCTCGCTCGCGGTGCCGGTGATGTTCTTCCTGGTGGAGCGCCGGCTGCGGGAGCGCGACCAGGCCCCGGTCTCCCCGCTGGCCCCCGTGGCGCTCGGCACCGGGGGCGGGGCGCCTCGTTCCTGAGTGCACACCGGGCGAGGGGGGGGCCAGCCGCCCCGCTCTCCTCGGTAGCAGGCGGACAAGGGGCGGCCCAATCGGGTTGCACCCCGTCGCTCGGGGCGCGATAACCCGAGGCGGTTTCCTGGGAGCATCCGCTCATGTTCAACATCGGTGCAGGCGAACTGGTCTTCATCCTGATAGCCGCGCTGCTCATCCTCGGGCCGCAGCGGCTGCCGGAGTTCGCGCGGGCCATCGGCAAGTTCGTGCGGGACTTCCGCCGGCAGACCGATGAAGTGCGCACCGTGGTGGAGCGCGAGTTCTACAAGATGGACCAGGAGTTCCAGGACGAGCCGCGCCCCAAGGTGCACCCGCCCACCCCGGCGGCGCTGCCCTCGCCGGTGCCCGTGCTGCCGCCCTCCTCGCTGGGCGGCCTTCCGGATGCCCTCCCGGCTGGCGCCATGCTCTCCGCCGCGCCGCCCCCCGAGCCGGTGCCCGCCGTTGCCCCGTCCCCCTCCTCCGAGGCGCCCGCTCCCGGGGCCGCGGAGCCGGACGCCCTTCCGCGACTGGAGCCCGTTCCGGGCACGGTGGCGCGTAACGCCCCCACCCCCAAGAGCGGGTAGCCCCAGGGATTCGCCACAGTGGATAACGATCTTCGGATGAGTCTGTCGGAGCACCTGACGGAGCTCCGCTCCCGCCTCCTCAAGTGCACGGCCGCGGTGTTGGTCCTGGGCGCGGTGGCGCTGGTGTTCGCCAAGCCCATCTTCGGCATCCTCATGAAGCCGGTGCTGGATGCGCTGCCGCCCGAGGGGCGCGCGCTCGTCTACACCTCGGGCATCGAGGAGATCAACGTCCTGATGAAGGTGGGCGTCTACTGCGGCATCTTCCTGACGACGCCCGTCATCCTCTGGCAGATCTGGGGCTTCGTGTCGCCGGGGCTCTACCCGGAGGAGCGCCGCTACGCGGGGCCCTTCGTGATGATGGGCACCCTGGCGTTCCTGGTGGGCGCGCTGTTCTGCTACTTCGCGGTGCTGCCCTCCATGTTCAAGTTCCTCCTCAACGAGGAGGAGAGCACGGCACTCTCGGAGCGGCTGGACGTGGGGCGGTTGAGGGCGGACGACGCGCTGCGCTTCCTGCGGGTGGGTGACGCGGAGCGGGCGGGGAAGCTGGCCCTGGAGACGAGCAAGGCGCTGAAGGCGGAAGGCGTGGGGCAGACGGGCGAGGCCACGCGGACGCCCTCGGAGCGCGTGGAGCTGGAGGCTCGGCTGGACGGGATGGGACGACTGTTGGACGCGTCGGTGGACGGCTTTGGCGCGCCGGCGCGCAGCGTGCTGCGGCAGGCGGTGGAGAAGCGCGCGGAGGCGGTGGAGGCGTACGCGAAGGAGGACTACGCCGGGGCGGCGAAGGCGATGGACGAGGGGGCGAGCCTGCTGGCTGGGGTGGCGCCCACGCGGACCGAGGAGCTGGCGGGGCTGTGGCGGTTGGAGAAGGAGCTGGCGCTGGGCAAGGCGCGCTACGTGGCGGAGGCGTGGACGCGGCCGATGCTGACGATGGGTGAGCAGCTGTCGCTGGTGCTGCTGCTCATCCTGTCCTTCGGCATCATCTTCGAGCTGCCGCTGGTGATGGCGCTGCTGGGCCTGGTGGGGGTGGTGCGGGCGGGGTGGCTGATGAAGTACCAGCGGCACGCCTTCGTGGTGTGCCTGATCGCGGCGGCGATCCTCACGCCGACGGGCGACGTGGTGAACCTGTCGCTGATGGCCGGGCCGATGCTGCTCTGCTACGAGCTGGGCGTGCTCGCGGTGTGGTTGATCGAGCGCAGGCGCTCGAAGCAGGAACCCCAGACGGGCATCACCCCGACGCCGGGCGCCTGAGTCCACCGCGCCCCCGTGTGGCCGAGGTAGCGGGGGCGTGGTACGCAGGAGGCCGATGGTGACTTCCGGCCGCCGCCTCCTGCGGGTGAACCTGCGCTACCTGTTCGCCCTGCTGCGGCGCTTCCGCACGACGATGGCGCTGGCGCTGGTTCTCTTCGGCCTCGGGCCGGTGGTGTACCACGTGCGCCACGTGATGCCGGACGGGCACCGGGTGAGCATGGGCAAGGCGCTGCGGCACGTCTACTTCCTGCTCTACGGGCAGCCGTCGCTGGACGTGGACGACAGCTTCCTGATGCTGCTCGACATGGTCATCCCGCCGGTGGGCATCGTGCTGCTGGCCGATGGCATGGTGCGTTTCGCCTATCTCTTCTTCGCCAAGCACCGGCAGGACAAGGAGTGGTTCGAGGTGATCGCCGAGACGTTGAAGGGGCACGTGGTGGTGTGCGGGGCGGGTCGGGTGGGGTACCGGGTGGTGGCGCAGCTGCGAGCACTGGGCAAGGACGTGGTGGTGGTGGAGAAGCGGGCGGAGGCGCCCTTCGTGTCGGTGCTGCGCGACGAGGAGGTGCCGCTGCTCATCGACGACATCCGCGGCCCGCAGTGCCTGCCGCGCACCAACGTGAAGAAGGCGGCGGCCATCGTCTGCGCCACGGACGACGACCTGGCCAACCTGAACATCGCGCTGGACGCGCGGCGGATGAACCCGAACATCCGCGTGGTCATCCGGCTCTTCGATGACGACCTGGTGGCCAAGGTGCGCGACACCTTCAAGGCCGAGGCGCTGAGCAGCTCGTCCCTGGCGGCGCCGGCCATGGCGCTGGCGGCGTTGGACCCGCGCATCGTCCACTCGTTCCGCATCGGTACGCACCTGATGGTGGTGTCCGTCTTCGAGGCGCATGACGGACTGCCGGGGATGAAAATCTCGGAGGTGCGGGACCGCTTTGGAGGGCTGACGCTGTCCATGCGCCGCCAGGGTGACAGCCGGGAATGGCTGCACCCCAAGGGCGAGACGCTCATCGCCACGGGCGACGCGCTCACCGTCCAGGCCGAGTACAAGGACTACCTCGACCTGCGCGCCTTCACGAGGCAGGCCGAGGCCCCCGTCTGGGCTCCGCACACCGAGGGCCTGTGACATGACGTGCCTGGTTGCCCGCCGAGACACGGGCGGAATATGCCGCTCGGAGTAGATAACCCGTGATTCCAGAGGAGTTTGGAAGCCCGGGATGACCCGCGAGGATGGACCGGCGCGGGTGTCGGGTGTCAGACTGGAGGGGTGAGCCCTCCTGCCTCGCCGGTCCCTTCCCCCGTGGGGACGCCCATGTCGGGACGCTTCGCCGCGGTCAACAAGCCCCTGTGGCTCGTGCCCCCTCGGGTCGTCCTCCAGCGCCGCGCGCCCCACACCCTGTTGATGCATGCGCTGCGCTCCACGGCGCGCGTGCTGCTGCTGCTGGCCGTGGATGCTGGCGCCTTCCTCCTGGCGCGTGCCGCCTTGAGCGCCCTTCAGGAGAGCCACCGGCTCGAGTCCCTCGAGGTGGCCACGGGCTGGGTGCTCCCCCGGCTCGGCTCCCACGGCGGATGGCAGCTGGGAGTCTCCCTGCTGGTGGGCCTGCTGGTGTCGGGGGCCTACCACTCCGGGGATGACTGGCGCTCCCCGCGTCGCCTCGTCAGCGGCGTCCTCCTGGCCGTGAGCCTGGTGCTCTGGAGGGACTTGTGGCTGCGCGGCCTCGCTCCCGTGGTGGTGCACTACGTGACGGCGGTCATCGGCTTGAGCGCCTCCGTCATGGCGGGCCGCTACCTGCTGGACCTCTTCGTCGCCCGGCTGGTGCGCATCTCCTACTTCCATTCCCCCACCGAGCGCGTGCTGTTGGTGGGAGACCCGGACGACCCCGCCAACCAGAAGGTGCGCGAGCGTCTGGCGCGCCACGGCGTCATGGAGATTGTCGGCTGGCTCTCCCCCCAGGTGCCCACCGGCTCCGGCCAGGGCGCGCAGGACGTGCTCGGCTCCGTGGATGACCTCTGGAGCGTGCTCCAGCACAACGCCGTGGACACCGTGGTGCTCTGCGGCCTCGTGGACGACGCGCAGCTCAAGCTGTTGCTGGAGGCGGTGATGTCCGCGGGCGCCCGGCTGCTGGGCGTGTCCCGCAACGACCGCATCGGCTGGGTGCGTCCCTCGCCCGTGTCCTACCGCTCGCTGTCCTTCATGGAGCTGACGGTGCCCTCGCTGCGCGCGCGGCAGCTCTGGGTGAAGCGCGCGGTGGACCTGATGGCCGCGGGGCTGGGGCTGCTGCTCATCTCCCCGCTGCTCACGCTCATCTCGCTCGCCATCAGGCTGGACTCGCGCGGGCCCGTCTTCTTCGCCCAGGAGCGGGTGGGGCGGGGCGGACGCACCTTCCGCATGCTCAAGTTCCGCACCATGCGGGTGGGCGCCGACGCGGAGAAGGCCAAGCTGGCCCACCTCAACACCAGTGGCGATGCGCGCCTGTTCAAGATTCCCAATGACCCGCGCGTCACCCGCGTGGGCGCCCTCCTGCGCAAGTGGAGCCTGGACGAGCTGCCCCAGCTCTTCAACGTGCTGCGCGGGGACATGTCCCTGGTGGGGCCCCGGCCCTTCTTCGAGTCGGACCTGGCCACCTACCGCGAGCACCACTTCGGCCGGCTGGGCGCCCTGCCCGGTATCACCGGCCTGTGGCAGGTGAGTGGCCGCAGCTCCATCACCGACTTCGAGGAGGTGGTGAGGCTGGACTGCGAGTACATCCACCGCTGGTCGCTCTGGTTGGACCTGGAGATCCTCCTCAAGACGCTCCCAGCGGTGATGCGCCGCACCGGCGCCTACTGAGCGCCCGCCACGTCCAGCGCCAGCTCGATCATCTCGTCGAAGGTCGTCTGGCGCGCTTCCGGGCTGAGGTGCTCGTTGGTGCGCAGGTGGTCCGAGACGGTCAGCAGCGCGAGCGCGCGCACGCCGAACTCGGCGGCCACGCCGTACAGGCCCGCCACCTCCATCTCCACGGCGAGCATGCCCATGCGCTCGTGGAGCTCGTACTTCTCACCGCCGGGGGTATAGAAGAAGTCCGAGGTGAAGACCGAGCCGACGCGCACGGCGCGCCCGCGCTTCTCGGCGGCCTCCACCGCCTGACGGGCCAGCGTGAAGTCCGCCATGGCGGGGAAGTCATGGCCCCGCAGGCGCATGCGGTTCACCTTGGAGTCGGTGCCCGCGCCCACGGCGACGATGACGTCCCGGAGCTTCACGTCCTGGCGGATGGCGCCGCAGCTGCCCACGCGCATGAGGACGCGGGCGCCGTAATGCTGGATGAGCTCGGTGGCGTAGATGGAGATGGAGGGGATGCCCATTCCATGGCCCATGACGGAGAGCGGGCGGCCCCGGAAGGTGCCCGTGTAGCCGAGCATGTTGCGGACCGAGGTGACCTCGCGCGCGTTCTCGAGGAAGCGCTGGGCGATGTAGCGGGAGCGCAGCGGATCGCCGGGCATGAGGACCACGTCGGCGAAGTCTCCCTGCGCGGCGGAGATGTGGGGAGTAGGCATGGCCGGGCAGCATATCCGCACACGTGCCAGGCGAGGGGACAGGGATTACACTGGAGACATGCGCTCTCTTCACTCCTGGTCCCTCCGCTCGCTCCTGGCTCTCGGGCTCCTCGTGGGAGGCGGGGCCGCCGACGCGGCCGAGTCTCCCGCCATCTCCGTGCGATTGCCCTTCAATCAGTACAACCTCCAGCTCCGGGGGGAGGATGTGGTCTCGCTCTCCCTCCAACTCCACCGCACGCCCACGGGGCTCCGGGGACGGGCCTTCGACGTGCCGACGCAGCTCACGTTGAAGGAGGGGGGCGTCTCCGGCGTCGTGGGCTCCACGCCCGTGAACCTGAAGGTCCGCCAGGAGGGGGACACCGTCCACGCCGAGGGGGGCTTCATCAACGGGCGCGTGACGCTGCGCTTCAGCCCGGCCGAGCTCCACGTCTACATCAACCAGTGCACCTACAAGCTGACGTACACCGAAGGTCGGTACATGGGGCCGAGGAGCTGTGACAGCCGCCTGGCCCCTCCCGTGGAGCTCGCCGTGCCGAGCATGTTCCAGGCACTCACTCCGGTGGAGCAGGCGACCTTGTTGCTGTTCGCGCTCACGGAGCCCGACCGGGTATAGAGGAGCGCCCGCCGCCGAGCGGCTGGGCAAGCCAGCGCCCGAGCCCCTTCCGAGAGCCGGCCCACGGGGCGGTGGGAGTCATCCACCGCATGCCCATTCTTCCGGGAGGCCATGAGGTCGCTCTCCTTTCGCTCGCAACTCCTGCTGCTGATGCTCACCCCCGTGCTGGTGACGACGGCGGTGCTTGGCTGGCTGGCCTACCGGGCGGCGAGAGAGACGGTGATCGAGGGGGCCATGCGCGCGGTGGGGATCGCCGCGAACGCACGCGAGCAGGCCCTGGTGATGAGGCTCCGGCGGCAGCAGGAGCGCGCCTCCACCTTCCTGCACGTCGCCGCGGCCAGGTGTCTGGCCAGCAAGGGCCCGGAGCAGGGTGGCTGCTTCCAGGAGTCGCTCGCCAACTTCGTGGCCACCGAGGGCGTGCGGGGGGCCCGGCTGGTCGTCCCTGGACTGGAGCCCCTCCTGGTGGGAGAGCGGACGGAGTCCCTGCTCATGTCCCCCCTACCGCCGGGCCAGCTCGCGCGCTTCGAGCCGAAACGGGACGAGGCACGCACCTACTCCATGCTCCTCCAGGAGGGGGTGTTGGTGCTGGGGTTGCGCTATGACGCCGCGCTGCTCGAGCCCATCTTCCAGGAGCGCCATGGGTTGGGTGGCTCGGGGGAGACGTTCCTCGCGGACTCGCAGGGGCTCTTCATCACCAAGCCGAAGTACCCGGGGCACTCGGGGGAGCACCACAGCCACCCCATCGACGCCCGGCCCATGCGCGAGTGCCTGTCCGGCCATGACGCGGAGATACTGGCCGGGGACTACCGCGACGTGCCCGTCATCCATGGCTTCCGCTTCATCGAGGAGATTGGCGGCGGCTGCATCATGGCCCACATCGAGCAGGCCGAGGCGTTCGCTCCCGCGCGCACGCTGCGCAACCGGGTGATCGAGGCGGCGGTGGCCCTGGCGCTGCTCGCGGTGGGGCTGTCCTTCGTCTTCTCGCGCCGCCTGTCACGCCCGGTGTCCCGGCTCACGGACAAGGCCCGCGCCCTCCAGGCCGGAGACTTCGACGTCACGGTGCCAGCCGAAGGGCCTCGGGAGCTGAAGACGTTCGCCGAGACCTTCACGAAGATGGCGCGCTCGCTTCAGGTGTCCACCGAGGAGCGCTCCCGACTGCTCGTGCGCGAGATGGAGGCGCGCCGGGAAGTGGAGGCGAAGCGGAGTCGGCTGGAGGTGATCGCCGGGCTGTCCCGGGCCCTGGCCGAGTCCCGGCTGGCGTTGGAGACCATCCTGGAAACCACGTGCCGTCAGCTGGCGGAGCGCGTCGGGGACGTGTGTCTCCTGCGACTCCTCTCCGCGGATGGGCAGTGGTTGGAGGGCCGCGCGGTATTCGCCCGGGATCCAAACGTGGAGGAGCGCGCTCGGAGCCTCATGAAGGCCCGGCCCCAGCGCGTGATCGAGGGCGTCTCGGCCCGGGTGCTGGCCTCGGGGGAGCCCCTGATGATTCCCGTCGTTACCCAGGAGGTTCTGGAGCGGGTCCTGGCGACGATGGCGCCGGAGTACCGGGAGTTCCTGACACAGTTCACCCCGCACAGCTTCGTGAGCCTGCCCTTGCGCGCCTCCGAGCGGATCCTCGGCGTGCTGACGCTGCTCCGGCTGGAGCCCGACGCTTCCTACACCGAGGACGATCTCATCCTCCTGCGGGAGATCGCCGACCGCACCGCGCTGGCCATCGAGAACGCCCGGCTCTTCCAGCAGGAGCAGGAGGCCGTCCGGGTCCGCGAGGACATGGTGGCCGTCGTGTCCCATGACCTGCGCAACCCCATCTCGGCCATCTCCATGTCGGCCAGCGTGCTGCTCAAGCGCGAGGGCCTGCTGGACTGGCAGGCCAAGGGGTTGAGCCGCATCTACTCGGCGGCGGACCGGGCGCTGCGGCTCATCCGCGACCTGCTCGACTCCACCCAGGCGCGGGTGAGCGGCATCCCGGTGGAGCCCCGGCCGCTGGACTTCCACGAGCTGGCCGGGCACGTCGTGGAGGAGGTGCAGCTGGCGCACCCCGAGCGGCCCATCCTCTTCCACACCAGCGGCGACGCGCACGGCGCGTGGGACGGGGACCGCGTGGCCCAGGTCATCACCAACCTGGTGGGCAATGCGGTGCAGCACAGTCCCTCGGGCACGCCGGTGCGGGTGGACTCGCGAGGGGTGGATGGCGTGGTGCTGCTGGAGGTCCACAACGAGGGCCCGGCCATTCCGGCGGACATGTTGCCGCGACTCTTCGAGCCGTTCCGGCGGGGACGCGGCGCCGCGGGAGGAACCCTGGGAAGCCTGGGCCTCGGGCTCTTCATCAGCCGCAGGCTCGTCGAGGCCCACGCGGGCTCCATCGAGGTGAAGTCCGCGGAGGGGGAGGGGACCACGTTCACGGTCCGCCTCCCCCGCACCCTTCCTCCCGCGCCTACTGCCCCATGAAGGGGTAGGGGACGCGGGTGGGCGGGACGAAGTTCTCCTTGATGGTGCGCGGAGACGTCCAGCGCACCAGGTTCAGCATGGAGCCCGCCTTGTCGTTGGTACCCGAGGCACGCGAGCCACCGAAGGGCTGCTGGCCCACCACGGCGCCGGTCGGCTTGTCGTTGATGTAGAAGTTGCCCGCCGCGTGCCGCAACTTGTCCATCATCATGCTGATGGCCTTGCGGTCACGGGCGAAGACGGCGCCCGTCAGCGCATAGGTGGCGCTGGAGTCGCACTCGCGCAGCGTCTCCTCGAGCTTCGCGTCCGGGTACACGTACAGGCCCACCACCGGCGCGAAGATCTCCTCCTGCATGATGCGGTGGCGCGGGTTGGTGAGCTGCACCAGCGTCGGCTTCACGAAGAAGCCCTCGCTCCGGTCCACCTCGCCACCCGCGACGATGCTCGCCTCGCCGCCCTGCCTGGCCAGGTCGATGTACGAGGACGTCCGCTTGAAGGACTTCTCGTCGATGACCGCGCCCATGAAGTTGCGGAAGTCGGTGACGTCGCCCATGCGCAGCTCGGAGATCATCTCCTGGAGACGCACCTTGAGCTTGGGCCACATGGACTCGGGCACGTAGATGCGCGAGGCCGCCGAGCACTTCTGGCCCTGGTACTCGTAGCCCCCGCGGACAATCGCCGTGGCCACCGCCTCCAGATCGTCCGCCGCCGAGGCGTGCACGAAGATGAAGTCCTTACCACCCGTCTCGCCCACCAGCCGGGGGTACTGCTTGTAGCGGGCGATGTTCTCACCCACCGTGCGCCACATGCCCTGGAAGGTGGCCGTGGAGCCCGTGAAGTGGATGCCGCCCAGGTGCGGGCTGGCCATGACGGGGTTGCCCACCGTGGGGCCATCGCCCGGCAGCATGTTGATGACGCCGTCGGGCAGGCCCGCCTCGCGCAGCAGCTCCAGGTTGAACCAGTTGCTGAAGGCCGCCGTGTTCGAGGGCTTGAAGAGCACCACGTTGCCCATGATGGCCGGCGCCACGCACAGGTTGAGCGCGATGGAGGTGAAGTTGAACGGTGCCACCGCGAACACGAAGCCGTCCAGCGGACGGTAGTCCATCATGTTCCACGTCTGCGCCGGGCTCACCGGCTGCTCGGAGATGAGCTGCTGGGCGAAGTGGACGTTGTAGCGCAGGAAGTCGACGGCCTCGCACGTCGCGTCGATCTCCGCCTGGTGGGCCGTCTTCGACTGGCCCAGCATGGTGGCGGCGTTGAGGATGGGGCGGTACTTCGTGGCCAGCAGCTCCGCGGCGCGCAGGAAGATGGCCGCGCGGTCCGTGAAGGCCATCCGCGACCACTCCTCCTTCGCCTCCAGGGCGCTCTGGATGGCCTGCTCGACGTGGCTGCCATCCGCCTCGTGCAGCGTGGCCAGCACGTGCGAGTGCTTGTGCGGCATCCGCACCGTGTCCGTCTTGTTGGAGCGCAGGTGCTTGCCGCCGATGACGATCGGAATCTCGATCTGCTCGGAGGCCATGCGCTTCAGGGTGGCCTGGAGCTCGGCGCGCTCGGGCGAGCCGGGCGCGTGGGAGAGGACCGGCTCGTTCTGCGGTGGGGGAACGCGGACAATGGCGTTGATCACGCGGAGCACCTCGGAAAGGAATGGGGCAAAAGGGCGGCGGAGCATAGCCCGGCGCTTGGACGGTTGAAGCTTCAGGGGGATGAAAGACCCACACCGGTGCCTATCCTTCCCATCACCCAGACTGAGGGCTCCTCATGGCAGACGAACGAATGCTTCCCCGCTTCCAGCCCCGCCGGCAGCTCGGTCGCACCGGCTTCACCGCCACCGTGCTGGGCATCGGAGACCTGGCGGACCGCTCAGTGCCCCTGGAGAAGTGCGTGGCCACGCTGCACCGCGCCATGGACGCGGGGCTCAACCTCATCGACACCGCCCCCGGCTACGAGGACGGCTACAGCGAGGAGATCGTCGGCGAGGCCCTGCGGCACGGCCGGCGCGAGGGGATGTTCGTCATCGACAAGGTGGACTTCCTGGATCGGCCGGTGGCCCCGCAGGTGGAGGAGAGCCTGCGCCGGCTGCGGCTGGGGGAGGTGGACCTCTTCGTCTTCCACAACGTCTCCCAGCCAGCCACCTGGGAGCGGCTCGCCGCTCCGGAGGGGGGCATGGAGGAGCTGGAGCGGTGCGTGCGACAGGGCAAGGCCCGCTTCCGGGGCATCTCCAGCCACCACCCGGACGTGCTGCGCGCCGCGCTGGAGTCCGGCCGCTGCGACGTGGTGATGTTCCCCGTGGGCCCCTTCGTGCACCCGCGCTACGTGGAGGAGATCCTCCCCCTGGCGAAGGCCAAGGGGGTGGGGACGGTGTGCTTCAAGACCTTCGGGGCCGGCAAGCTTCTGGGGGACAGCGAGGGGTATGGCCGACCGCTCCAGTCGCGCCCGCGCGGCAAGGTGAGCTCGGGCGGGGTCGAGCCGGAGGCCCCCACGCTGCCCCACCTGGGCGTGGAGGAGTGTGTGCGCTACACGCTCACGCTGGATCCGGACGTGGCGCTGCTGGGGATGAGCTTCGCCAACGAGCAGGACGCCGCGCTCGCCGCCGCCGCGGCCTTCCAGCCCCTCACGCCCGAGCAGCTCGCCGACGTGCGCCAGCGCGCCGCGCGGGCCATCGAGGGCAAGGGCGCTGTGTGGTGGAACCCCTGAGGGCTGTTCGACGCGCGCTCAAGCCTGTTCGCCCAGTGCAACACCCTTCACGGGTCCTCACGCTCCGGAGCCTGAGTTCATTTCAACGCCTGGAAGTGACTTCGCTTGTAGACGTCTACAAGCGGTGTCGTGTTTTATCCCACATTTGCCTGCATTGCTTGTAGACGTCTACAAGCGAAGCCGGCGAGGACCCGCGAATCAGAATGCACGGCCGAGGCGCGGAGGGGCGGTGCGGACGAAACCCGGGTGCCGGGAGCCAGGGGCTCCGCGCCACTTACTGCCCGAGCGACTGGGGCGGCGGCTTCGTGGCCAAGACGGGCAAGAAGCACTCTCCCTGGTGCTCGTAGAGGTCTCCCGGGCACGGGGCCTTGAGCTTGTGAGGTATCCAGCATCCGCCCACCAGCTCGACCTGGACATAGCGCGTGCAGGGGGGGCGCTTCTGTCCTTTGAAGCGCTCGCGCGGGAGGGGGAGGGCGAGCACGGATTGCTCCTGGGGCGTGGCTTCCGCGTACCAATTGTTGACGAGCGGATCCGGCTTCTCTGCTGCCGTCGGCACTGCATCGCTCACGGGTGCTGGCGCGGCGCTCGCCATGGACTCCGGGCAGTCTGGGGGAGGGGACACAAGGACCGGACGCACCAGCGCGAAGAGCAGGGCGCCCACCGCGGCGGCGCTCGCCAGCGCCAGCCCCAGGTGCCAGCGGGGGCGGGGCTCGCGGGTGTCGGAGACGGCACGGGCCATGTGCCGCATCGCCTCGTGCAAGCCCTCGAACGTGAACACCGCCGACTCCACC
>NZ_DASVWK010001098.1:0-2262 GCF_036389735.1 Archangium sp.
GGGTCCGGCATGTACGTCGGAGTGATGATGTCGTCCTTGGACAGGTAGAGTTCCACCTCCGTGGAGTCCCCCACGGTGCCCTGGTTGCACACCGTCACCGTCGCGGTGAACGGATCGTTGTGCCTGACGCTGGCGGGTCCCGTCACCGAGGTGACGACGAAGTCCGGGTTGTTGCCGATACCCACGCGGGTGCCGGCCAGGGTGTTGTTGTCCTCGATGAGCTCGGGGCGGCTGTTGACCGGATCAGCCACGGCTCCCAGGTACCAGGGGCCCGAGGACGGCACCCACGCACTGAAGGACTGCGTGAGCGTCCGGCACTGCCCGGGCTCGAGGTAGTTGCCATAGACGTAACCCAAGGGCTGGTCCGTGGACGGATCCGGCGAGTTCGTCGGGGTGATGGTGGCGTCCGAGGACAGGTACAGCTCCACTTGCGTGGAGTCCGCCTGGGTGCCCTGGTTGCACACCGTCACCGTCGCGTTGAACTGCTGGCCGGGCATGACGCTGGCGGGCCCCTTCACCGTGGTGACGACGAAGTCCGGCCTGTGGCCCACGCCCATGAGGGTGCCAGCCAGGGTGTTGTTGTCGTCGATGAGCTCGGGGCGGTAGTTGCCCGGATCAACCGCGGCGCCCACGTACCAGGCGCCCTCGGAAGGCACCCACGCACTGACGGACTGGGTGAGCGTCTGGCACTGCCCGGGATTGAGGTAGTGGATGGGGAGATAACCCACGGGCTGGTCCGTGGACGGATCCGGCGAGTTCGTCGGGGTGATGGTGGCATCCGCGGACAGGTACAGCTCCGCCTCCGTGGAGCCTCCCTGGGTGCCCTGGTTGCACACCGTCACCTTGGCGGTGAACTGCTGGCCCGGCATGGTGCTGGCGGGTCCCTTCACCGAAGTGACGACGAAGTCCGGGTTGTGGCCAATGCCCATGCGGGTGCCGGCCAGGGCATTGTTGTCCTCGCGGGCCTCGGGGCGGAAGTTGCCTGGGTCAACCACGGCGCCCAGGTACCAGGCGCCCTCGGAGGGCACCCACGCACTGACGGAGTGCGTGAGCGTCTGGCACTGCCCGGGGCTGAGGTAGTTGATGGAGAGGTAGCCCAGGGGCTGGTCCGCGGCCGGGTCCGGAGGCTTCGTCGAGGAGATGAGGGCGTCCGAGGACAGGTAGAGCTCCACCTCCGTGGAGTCTCCCATCGAGCCCTGGTTGCACACCGTCACCGTCGCGGTGAACTGCTGGCCCGGCGTGACGCTGGCGGGCCCCTTCACCGAGGTGATGGCGAAGTCCGGAACCGATTCCGCGGCCTGCCCGGCGACTCCCAGCGTGGTGCTCTCCGCGTCCCCGGACTTCCCACATCCGCCCAAACCCAACAGCATCACGGCGCCTAGGACGCCGCCCCTCCAGGCTTTCCCGGTCATGTTCTGCCCCCAAAGAATTCGACTGAGTCAAAAGGACCTCAGTGAATTCTCAGGGTTACCGTTTTTCCTGGAAAAGCTCAAGAACTGCCAGCGAGGATCAGGCCTGGACCTCGGCGCCCTCGCTCACCCAGGGGCGCTTGCGCACCGCGTCCTTGATCCACGTGATGTGCCGCTCCTCGTCCCGGCGGTTCTTCTCGATGAGCGTGCGCACCTCGGGGCTCCACTCGAAGCTCAGCGCCAGCTCATAGGCCCGGTTGGAGAACTCCTCGTTGCCGAGCATCGCCACCAGCGCGGCCTCCGTTCCCATCATGCTCGACATGGCCGTCAGGCCCTTCATCGCCGCGCCCTTCAAATCCGGCCGCAGCTCCACCGGCTCCCCGCCGAAGCGACGGATGAACGCGTTGAGGTCCTGCACGTGGCGCACGTGGTCCACCCGGAACTCGTTCAGCCGCTCGCGCACCAGCGGCTCCTTCACCCGGGCGATGGCCGCGTCGTACGCCCCCACCGCGTCCACGTCCAACTGAGCCAGACTGCGCAGCTTCTCCACCTCGGACTTGCGTCCCATGTGTCTCCCCCCGCCCTCGCGACGAAAAGTCCCCGGCAATCTGAGGGGACCCCGCTGCCCGGCCAACCCATGGCCTCCGCGCTCGCCTGCACAGCGAGCAGGGCAGCACCACCCCCGTCCACCGACCCGGCCCCCCATGCGCACCTTTGCTTCCGTACCGCTTCACCAGACGGAGGCAGTCATGAAGAACGAAGACACGGTCACCACCAATGTCGAGATGCAGACGCGGCGCATCCCGTCCATCGGATTCCTCGGCGTCGCCATCGGGTGCATGGCCGCCAGCGC
>NZ_DASVWK010001099.1:0-4090 GCF_036389735.1 Archangium sp.
CTCGGCTATCCGCGCGTCTCTGGGGTCCACCTCGGCCATGCGTCTGGTACACCACGCCAGCCGTCACCCTGTCCAGCACCACTTCTCCGGTCACTTCGCACCCGGCTCCCCCTCAACCAAGCCAGACCCGTGAACGGTTACCGTCATCGAACCGGCATTGTTGTACGCGGTCACCGGGCGCTCGTCGATGTCATAATCGAGGGGTCTGACACACGCTCTGGCCCCCACCATGTTGTTGTTGGCTTCCGCGGGGAGGTTGTAGTTCAGGATGGAGTTGCTTCCGCTCGAGGTCGCCGTGAGCCACCGAATGGAGCGGTTCGGATAATGTGCTGGATCACACGGGATTTTGTTGATGGAGACATGCTTGGGGGTGAAGGCCGTGAAGTTCGCCTTGTAGATGTTCCCGGAATGCAGAGTCCACCCGGTGACGGCCTGACCCGGAGTGATGATCGGTTTTGGCCCCACGCCGGTGGCGACGATTGTGACGTTTGTTCTGCCAGCAAGCACAAGGGTTCCCACGTAGGTGGTGCCACGTTGCAAGAAGACCGTGCTGTTGTCGGTAATGCCAGTGGGCACCGGAGCCGTTTTCTCGCCGGGGACCGGGACGGGTTCGGGGCCCGAAGCAAGCGCGAATTTCTTGATCTTGTAAGAAGAGAGGTAGATGTAGATGTGCTTGGTGCCGACGCCAAAATTGACCAGTTGATTGTTGTTCGAGGAACGGCGAACAGTGGTTCTGGCAATGGTGTTCGCGGCTACCAGGGTGTATGTCCCGGATTCCCACTCTCCACTCGGGTTTCCATACGCATCGACTGCCTGGATCATGCACTCAAAGGTGTCCCCCGCCACACACCATGATCTGAAAGGGACATACCCCGGAATCGCACCATTCAAGGTGATATTGCCTGTGCCTGTCGTGGTCGTGAGCTCTCTGACGAGGTCTTCGATGATCTCAGCCATTTTGTTCTCCCCTGGTCGGAATCGACGTTTGACCTTGCGCCTGCACACGCAGCCAACGTGCGCAGGAGATGACGCGAGTGGGTGGTTCACTGCCTCGCCAGGACGTTGTACAGGGTGGGGCTGACATTGATTTTTGGTATGATTTACAACGTTGTATTCATGGATGTTCAGATGAGGAGCTCCGTTCCCTGGGCCGCCGCGGGTGTCAGACGATGGGCCAGTCCCGCGGCGATCCACAGGCGGCCATCCCGTGCGGGGGCGGCGCTGGTGGACTCGACGGGGGAAGAGGTGGAGCTTGCCCGGTGGCAAGAGACGCCCATTCCCGCAGATGGAGCCGGTGCCGTCGTGGTGGGCATTGAGGGGGAGCGCGCGCAGCTCGGCTGCCCCTGTACCCTCAAGCCGTGGGAGGCACAGGGGCGCGCACCTTCACCCATGGGAAGGTCGAGCTTCCGGTGAGCCAGCAGGCGGGGCCTTGAGCACGGCCAGCGCGCGCCGTGCCGAGTCTCAAGGGGCTGCGCGCCCGCCAATCTCCGGGAAGCGCTCGTAGGCCTGTTTGAGCGCGTCCAGGTGGGCGGGGTTGTCCAGGTCGAGCGGCGCATCCGTGAGCTGCACAACCCACCCCCCCGATGCCGTGCGCCGTGAGCGCGAGAGCAGGTCCGCGTCGCGGGCGGGGTCCGGAAAGCCGATGGCCCGTGCGGCAGCATCCGACCAGTAGTTCAGCCATCCGAGGTAATAGGGAATCTCGGGCGAGCGGATGTGCTCGAAGAGCTTGAGGGCGGGCAGCCCCCGGCGTGGGGACGGCGGCCCTTGCGGCGTGGGTGCCGTCTGATACGCGATGTCCAGCGCAGCGTCGTCTGGCGTCGCACGCCCCCACAGCGCACATGCTCCCTCCGCCATGCCCTCAAGCACAGCCGCCGCTGCCGCGATCACAGGCTTGTCCAGCGGCAGTTCCGCATGCACTTCAAACTGGGCCTGACCTCCTGGGCTGAGGAGTCCAGGTCTTCCCCCTCCGTTAACAGTCACGGGGTAACTCGCGTCCCCGTTGCACACAAGTGGGAAGCCCCCGTCCACAGTATTTTCTGCGAGCCACGCATCCCGCTGCGGCAAGGCGATGGGGCGCCCGCCTTTGGAGAGCCGCCATTCCAGGCGAAGGCCGGGGAGCGCCTTTTCCATTCCATGGACGACAGCGAGCGTGCGACCGTCGTTGGCCCCGAGCGCAGGCGCGTAGACGATGACGATGAGGGTTTTATGACTAGTCATCGGTTGCACCCCGTGACGACGATATTGAGGGACTGATCCCGTTGCAGCAGCGCGTCTTTGTGAGCTTGGGTACTCACCCCAATGACGAAGCCATATCCACATGCCACCGCAGCAGTTCGTTCCTTCTTGATTTGCGTGTATTCCTTCTCAATCTCCTGACGCCGGACAAAGGCGTTGTACGTATCAAATCGATGGGTCTTGATTTCCCACAGCACACGCACGCCGACTTGCAGCGCATCGAAGCTCACACCGTCTACGAGCACATCCATTCCGGGATACCGGTTGGGCGGAAACTGATCGGCGCACTTGTTATGCGCGTCATCCTTGCCCTCGTGCGGCACCGGGATGGGTTCGCACCTGCGACGGCGCTCTCGCTCCAAGGTTTCGGTTGGCCCCACGGGAGGGAAATCCGGTCCTTTTGGCTCCGGCTTGGGCCTTTGTTTCGGCGAGGGTTCCTGCGGGGCGGGCGTCGTTTCAGGCGCGGGCCGCGTTTCAGGTGCGGGCCTTGAGCCCTCTTGATCGGCCCATTTCAGCTCATACGCATCCAGAGCCTCCTTGATGACGAAGCCCACCACCACGCCCGCGACGATCACCGTTCCCACGACGATCTCCGGTGCCGCCAGCACGCAGACCCCGAGCCCCACGGCAGCGGCGCCGGCAGAGGCAACCGCGCATCGCCCCGTGGTGTCGTGAAATTCGATCCGGTCATGGTCGAGGGCATGAAAGCACCGCTCCGCCAGCTCGGGCCAGGGCTCAGAAGCCTCCTGGACGGCGCACCGCCCCCCATCCGTCCAGGGCAGCGTCGCTGCTCGCTGGAGATTGGCGAGCCTGGGGTCCCGGGCCGCTGGCTGTTTGGGGCTTGGCGGTGTCGTCGTACAGGCTGAGAGAAAGAGCAGAAGTGCGATGCAGGCTCGGAGACGCATGTAAGAAGGATGGGAGGCCTGTTGAGGGAGTGGGCTGGTGCGGAGAGGTCGAGGAGGGCCGCTGACGGGGGCCGGCCGAGTGGTACGCCAGGCCGGTGGATAGGCCGCGCAGTCCCCTTGGGGTACACGCGGGCCAGGCTCGCACTCTTCGTGGGCAACCCCAGGTGCTCCAGAATCGCGCGCACCCCGCGGCTTCCTTCACGGCCCGCCAACACCCGCCGCCTGCCTCCACACCTCACACAGGCGAACACCTCCACGCTCGCCTTCTCACCTGCTGGGGGGATCTACGGACTGCTCAAGCGCGACTGGGACGAGCGCGGGAAAGCCCGCCAGCCGGCCCGGTCAAGCCTGCGGCGCCATCCAGACCAGGTTCCAGAGGTGGCCGTCGAGGTCTTCGAAGCCCTGGTCATACATGAAGCCGTGGTCCTCCGGCGGATGCGGGATGCGGGCGCCGGCGGCGGTGGCCTTGGCGATCAGGCTGTCGACTTCCTCCCGGCTCTCGCAGCTCAAGCAGATGATGACCTCGTTGGCCTCCTTCGCCTGCACGACGGGCTTGTTGATGAAGCTCTTGAAAAAGGCTTCGGTCATCAGCATGGCATTGATACTGCCATCCACGATGACCATGAACGCCGAGCTCTCGTTGGAAAAGTGCGGATTGAAGCTGAAGCCGAGAGCGGAAAAGAAGGCCTTGGATTTGTCCAGGTCCCTGACCGGCAGGTTGAAGATGATCTGCTTGTTCATGACGTCTCCACGTTGGAAGGTGCGTTAGCGAGTTAATTACAGGTCCCGCATCCTGACGACGAATGATGACGCATGAAATTGACAAGCGCGAAACTGTTGCGCCAGGCCGGCAGCTCGCGCACGCGCTCGAACCACGCCAGCAGATGCGGGTACTCGTCCAGGGCTGCGTCATCCGGCGCATTCTTCGCCACCTGCACCTGCCCGAGCCG
>NZ_DASVWK010001100.1:0-2154 GCF_036389735.1 Archangium sp.
CCCTGCCCCGGCGCGTGGGCGCGGGGGCCTCGGGAGCCATGGGCAGCACCAGGGCGGGAATGACGGGCGGAGCCACGGGCACCACCGGAGCCATCACCACGGGCGCGGGCGCGGGCGCGGGAGCACTCGGCGCGTCCAGCAAGGCCGCGCGCGCGTCCTCCTTCGCCTGCTCCCGCTCCGCCTTCATCCGCAGCAACCACGACTCCTCCTCCGCGACGAGCGAAGTGAGCGCGGAGCTGACCGTCGGCTTCGCGACCACGGCGACACTCGCGTCGGCGCCCACCGTGGGCAGCCCCGCGTCCGTCAGCGCGGCCACCAGCTCGGGCACACGCGACAGCGTCTGCCAACCCGACCACCCCTCGCACCACATGAGGGTGTCGGGGCTCAAGCCGCCCTGGTGCCACAGCTCCCGCAGCCGCTCCAGGCGGAACGGCCCGGACGCCTGCGAGTCCCGCTCCATGAACCACTCCACGGCGCCCACCTGCACGCGAGCGCTCGCCTCCGCCTGGGAGGTGACCTGCTCGGCGGTGGCCTCCGGAACCGGCGCGCCGAAGAGCGCGTCGTCGAAGATGGTGTCCAGGTCATCCGGGCGCACCGTGCGCAGCGCGGACTGGACACTCTCCGGTGCGGCCTCGGAGTCCGTAGGTGAGAGCAACGGGGGTCTCGCCCCGCTGCCCGCACGAGAAGTAGACCCCCCCTCAATGCCTGTTCGGTATTCGCCCACACGCCCTCCCCTTCCGGCCCCCTACCGCCCCAACCTCAGGGCAGTGCATGGCCGAACTTAAGGACGTCCGAGGGGGCCGCCAGGATTCACTCCCCCCGATACAAATCGTACCTTCCACTTCCGAGCGCTTCCCGGGAAGGAAAGTTCTACGCCGGACGCCCCGGCCTCCCGCACAAGCAAAAACTCCTGGACACCCGGACTACGACGTTTCCGTGGAGGGGCAAGGAAGGTGAGAGATCAACTCCGCGTCTTCCCTCGCCGGGTCGAGCAGCAACACATCCAAGGCCTGTCCATCGCGCGAGAGTTGAACAGTGACCTGCCCGCGGGGGCAGTACCCCAGGCAGCCGGTGAGGCTGATACGGACGTGCTCGGCGTACCCGTTGCCGGCGAGCGTGGCGCGGATGCGGCGCGGCAGATCCACCATGCCGCCCACGCTCGTCTCCAGCCGCATCACGCAGCGCTGGCACACCTGGGCCTGTGTCTCCCGCGAGTCCGAGTCCCTCAAGCTTCTCCTCAACACGCACCGCTCGCGCCGTCCGTCCCCGGGCCGGCTCCTCGGCTCCTGGAACAGGCGGCGGAGCGAGCCCCACCCCACCTGAAAGGTCCCCCTGGGCAACAGGTTGAAGGGTGGTAGGGTGGAGCACCGGGGAGCGTGAGCACAGATGGTCGACGTGCCGGACAGACTTCTTCAGCAACGGGAGAAGGCCGGGTTGCTCGCCGCGCGAGACAGGCTGGATGTGGCGCTCGCGGAGTTCCAGAAGCTCGAGCACCAGGGCCGGCTGGACGAGGCCGCCGCGGGTTACGAAGGACTGGCGAGGGCGTGGGCCCAGGGCAGCCGTCCCCTGCGTGCCATGGCGGCGTGCAAGGCCCTGCTGCGACTGGAGCCACGGCACACCCACATGCCCTCGCTGATCGCGGACTTCTACACGCGGCGCTCCACCCCACCGCCCCGACAGGCCGAGGGCCGCGGGACGCCCGCCGAGTTCGAGCTCCTCCCGGACTGGGAGGGCCCGGCGCCCATCCCCATCTTCTCGAAGCTGGACCGGGAGGCGTTCCTGGCGGTGCTCGAGGCGATGGAGGTACGCACGTACGCGGCTGGCCAGACGCTGGCGCGGGCGGGGGAGCCGGGCACGTCCATGTTCATCATGGTGGAGGGTCAGGCGGACCTCGTGCACAAGCCCCGGGGAGAGGCGCCGCCGGAGGTGCTGTCGCTGGTGGAGGGGGGCGTGTTCGGAGAGGCGGCGCTCATCAACCCCGGGCCGCGGCTGGCGACCGTGACGACGACGGCGTCCTCGACGCTGCTGGAGCTGACGCGGGCGCGACTGGCGGAGCTCTCGCCGCACCATCCGCTGGTGGAGCTGGCGGTGCAGTCCTTCTACCGGGAGCGCGCGGTGGACAACCTGCTGCGCACCCACTCCATGTTCTCCCTG
>NZ_DASVWK010001101.1:0-9487 GCF_036389735.1 Archangium sp.
CCTCCAGGTCGAGCCCGATGAGGGCCTCCACCGTGGAGTCGAGCAGCAGTTGGATGCGCTCCTGGTTCTCCTTGAGCCGCTGGCGGCCGCGGCCGATCTCCTCGGTGATTTCGTCGAAGGCCCGCCCCAGCACCCCCAGCGCATCCTCGCCGCGCGGCCCCTCGCTCGCGCGCGGCTCCCCCCCCACCACCCGGCGGGCCGCGGCCGCCATGTGCTGCATGCGCCGCCCGAGCACGAAGAAGAAGAGCCACATCGCCCCGGCGATCAGCACCAGCAGCAGGCTCGACCGCAGCGCCACCCCTTCCACCTGGTGGCGGTTGGCCGCCTTGAGCCGGGTCAGATCCTGCTGGAGGATGAGGAACCCCACCCGCTCCCCCTCCGGACCGATTCCAAGCAGGACCGGGTAGGCCCCCACCACCCGCCGCCCCTCGGCGTCCACCTCCACGCTGCCGGCCATGTGCTCGCGGGCCCACTGCATCCGCGCGACGTGCTCGGGACGGGCAAGCTCCGGCCAGGCCTCCGCCACCGGCCGGCCCAGAAGGGCGAGCCGGGTGGAGGCCAGCACGTCGAGCTGCTCGTCGATGAGCAGACCGATCTCCAGGTCCGGGTGGGAGCCCATGCCGGCCACCCTCGCGCGCACCGAGGAGAGCTGTCCGCTCTGCAGGAGGTACTCGATCGTCCCCTGCATCTGCGTCAGCCGCAGGGTCACCGACTCCATCTCCTGCGCCTCCACCCGCCGCTCGCCCAGCGCGGCATCCCGGTGCAGGGTGTAGAGGCCGACGAGGACGGTGTAGAGCACCAGGAGCAGGCCCCAACCCCCTCGGCCCGGCAGCCAGGACTTCATGGCGACACCCGGAGGAGCGACGAGGCGTCGAGCAGGAGCGAGTCCTCCCGCGGCCGTGACGGCAGCAGCCCGTCCTTGACCATCACCGCCCTCAAGCGCTGGAGGGTCTCCAGCAGGCGCGGTGGATTGCCCGTGAGCTGCTCGTGTTGCTCCCGCGCGTCCAGCAGATGCACCCCCGCCAGGGCCTCACCGAACCGCCGCGCCTCCAGCCCCAGCCGTGGCGCCATGCGCTTCACCGCCTCGTCCGGGTGGGCCTTCTGGTAGTCGAGCGCGGCGAACCAGCCTCGCAGCAGCACGTCGATCCGCTCCGGGTGCGCATCGCGGTACCTCTTGCGCACCACCAGCACATCCAGGATCTCCCCGGGGATGAGCGAGCTGTCGAAGAGCACGTGCGCGCCCGCGTCGACCAACTGCTGGCACTTGGGCTCGAAGGTCACCACCGCGTCCACTTCCCCGCGCCGGTAGACCTCCTCGTGGGAATCGAGCCTGGCCGGCACCCGCCGCACATCCTCCGCTTGCAGCCCCGCCCGCTCCAGCGCGCGGCTGAGCATGTACAAGCCGAGCGCCATGTTCTCCAACGCCACCCGCCGGCCCTTGAGCTCGGCGAGTGTCTTCACCTCGGGCCGGGCCACCACGCAGTCCGCCCCGTGGGAGGAGTCCAACACCAGCACCACCTGGGGCTCCAGTCCGAGCGCATCGAGGCGCAGCGCCTCCTCCAGGGTGAGCGCCACCGCGTCGATGGCCCCGTTGCGGAAGGCCCGGATCATGTCCGCGGAGTCCAGGTACTCCACCAGGCGCAGGTGCTCGGGGGGGTACAGGCCCTGCTCCCGGGCCAGGAAGAGGGGCTCGCTCCCGGCCCAGGGCACCGTCCCCACCATGAGCGGCGCTCGGGGGGAGGGAGTGCACGCATACAACGACAACAGCAGGAGCAAGGCCCCTGTTCGCATGACGATGGCCTTCACCAGCGCTCATGAGCCCTACAGCCCGAACGCTTTTTTCCACGGTACTACCAGCGTCACGGACCTGTCGCGCAACCCCTGGTAAAACCAGGGAAGACCCGGGGGCAAGTGCTCCAACCACCTGGGGCACCAGGCAGGGGGGCCTTGTGTCAGGTCCCCGGGTTGACGTACTTGTGACAATCAGGTCCGATCAGAACGGAAAGTTTCCATGGGGGGGAACCAGGCCTGGCCAGACAATGACTGGCACCTGACGCGTTCCACGGAGCAGCCGCCAGTGGGCGTCAGGTCCCTCCGGACCATCCGCCGGGCCGGTTCCACTTCCTCCTGCCGAGTGCCTCCTTCATGCCAAAGAAGAAGATCCTCCTCGTCGATGACTCGAGCACCGTGCTGCTGCTGCACAAGATGATGCTCGCCGACCGTGATTACGAGCTGCTCACCGCGCGCAACGGGCAGGAGGCGGTGGACAAGGCGCTCGCCGAGCGTCCGGACCTCATCTTCATGGATGTCGTCATGCCGCGGATGAGCGGGTTCGAGGCCTGCCGCGCGCTGCGCGCCCGCGAGGAGACGCGCGGCGTGCCCATCATCATGGTGACCACCCGCGGCGAGCCCCACAACGTGAAGGAGGGCTTCGACAGCGGCTGCACCGACTACATCACCAAGCCGTTCAACGGCGACGAGCTGCTGAGCAAGCTCCAGAGCTACCTCAGCCCGTAGCGGAGCACGCGCATGCAAGCACAGGAGCGGGGGACCATGCCCACCATGCCCGAGGGAACGGAGCACCTGACCGCGAGCCTCCACGAGCTCCGGCGAGACAACGAGCGGTTGCAGGGGCAGGTGCATCAGCTGCGCTCCGAGCACCAGAAGCTCGCGGTGCAGGTGGCGCACCTGGCCCGGCTGTACAGCGCCAGCTGCCGCCTGCACGAGCCCGAGGAGCGGCCGTTGCTGGCCGAGATCATCGGGGAGATCATCAAGGATCTCATCGGCGCGGAGGAGTTCGCCATCTTCGAGCTGGAGCCAGGGGCGCCAGTGCTCTCGCTGCTGGGCTGCCTGGGGGTGGACCCGGAGCCGCTGCGACGCGTGTCGGTGGCGGAGGGCCTCATCGGACGCGTGGCACGGACAGGGACGCGCTGGGTGGCCGAGACGGCGCCCACCCGGGAGGCGGAGCCCAGCGCCTGCCTTCCCCTGAAGTCGGACGGCCGGGTGCACGGAGTGGTGGCCATCTTCCGGCTGCTGCCGCACAAGCCGGGCTTCACCCCGGCGGACAGGGCCCTCTTCGAGTTGCTGGAGACGCAGGCGGGCCGGGCCCTCCACGTCGTCCGCGCGACCGGGTAGAGGCGACGCGTTTCCATGCAAATCGCCCCGTGGCCCGTCACCCCACAGGAATTCACCCTCTACCAGGCGCTCGTCGCGCGGGAGACGGGCATCCACCTGGGGCCCACCAAGCGGGCCCTGCTGATGGGGCGGTTCTTGAGCCAGTGCATCCTCCCCGAGCACGTGGCCCGGGCCATGAAGGGAGGCCCTCGGCGGGTACGCGTCTGGAGCGCGGCCTGCTCCACCGGCGAGGAGCCCTACTCGCTGGCCATGGCGTTGCTGGCGCACCTGCCCCCCCACGCCGGGTGGGAGGTGGAGGTGGTGGCCACGGACCTGTCCACCTGGGCGCTGGAGCGCGTGCGACAGGGGCCGTGGCCCGTGGAGAAGGCCCGACACATCTCAACGATGAGCGCACCTGGCCGGCGGGACCCTTCGACCTCATCTTCTGCCGCAACGTCCTCATCTACTTCGGGGCCCAGGCGCGAGAGCACGCCCTCCAGGCCCTGCCGCGACGCCTGCCCCCGACGGGCCACCTCTTCCTCGGTCACGCGGAGAGCATCACCAGCAACACCGCCCCGGTGCGCTGCGTGGCTCCCAACATCTACCGCCGCACGCCACTCCCTCCCCCTGCCCGCACCGGCTCCAACTCATGAACTGGTTTCACAACCTGAAGATCGCCACGAAGCTGCTCCTCGCCTTCCTGATCGTCCTGACCCTCACCGTCTTCCTGGGCATCTTCTCGGTGTTGCAGCTCGCCGATGTGCGCGAGAACTCCCAGCAGATCTCCAGCATCTGGCTGCCGGGCATCGCGATCCTCGCGGACCTGAACACCGACACCTCGGACTTCCGGCTCGCCCAGTTCGAGCGCGTCCTGGCGACCACTGCCGAGCAGAGGGCCCAGGCCGAGCGGAACCTCGAGCAGGAGCTCCGGGATGTGCAGAAGGGGCTGGCCGCGTATGAGCGGACCCTCACCTCCGAGCACGAGCGGCGGCTCTACGCGGACTTCAAGCAGGGGTGGGAGCGCTACTTGAGCAAGCACACCCAGGTGCTGCGGCTCTCCACGCAGGAGCAGCTCGAGCAGGCCCGGGGGATGATGCTCGGGGAGATGCACGCGGACTACGACGCCTTCAACGGCAAGCTGGCCGCGCTGCTGATCCTCAACCGCGACGGCTCGGACGCGGCGGCGGCCCGCGCGGAGGCCACCTACGTGTCGGCGCGGGTGTGGATCATCGGCGTGCTGCTGGTGAGCACGGCGCTCGGCCTGCTGCTGTGCTTGCTGCTGGCCCGGGCCATCTCGCGGCCACTGGCGAGCGCGGTGGTGGTGGCCAACCGCATCGCCGAGGGAGACCTCACCACGCGCATCGTGGTGGAGACGGAGGACGAGACGGGTCGGCTGATGGCGGCCATGCAGCGCATGGTGCAGAAGCTCGGTCAGATCATCGGCGAGGTGCGCGAGGGCTCCGGCGCGCTGGCCTCGGCCGCCACCCAGGTGTCCGCCTCCTCGCAAAACCTCGCCCAGGGCACCAGCGAGCAGGCCCTGAACGTGGGGGAAATCTCCACCAACCTGGAGAAGATGACGACCACCATCACCCAGAACCGGGAGCACAGCCGGCAGATGGAGCGGATGGCGGTGCAGGGCGCCAAGGATGCCGACGAGAGCGGCAAGGCGGTGAATGCGACGGTGGAGGCGATGAGCTCCATCGCGGAGAAGATCTCCATCATCGAGGAGATCGCCTACCAGACGAACCTGCTGGCGCTCAACGCGGCGATCGAAGCGGCGCGCGCGGGCGAGCACGGCAAGGGCTTCGCGGTGGTGGCCACCGAGGTGCGCAAGCTGGCCGAGCGCAGCCGGTCGGCGGCGCGGGAGATCTCCGGGCTGGCCTCCGGCAGCGTGAAGGTGGCGGCGCGCTCGGGACAACTGCTGGTGGAGCTGGTGCCCTCCATCCGCAAGACGGCGGACCTGGTGCAGGAGATGGTGGGCGCCTCGACCGAGCAGGCCAGCGGCGTCAGCCAGATGAACAAGGCCATGCTGCACGTGGATCAGGTGACGCAGCGCAACGCCTCGGCGTCCGAGGAGCTGGCGTCCACCGCCGAGGAGCTGTCCGCCCAGGCCGAGGCGCTCCAGCAGCTCGTCTCCTTCTTCCGCGTGGGGGACGAGGAGTACTCCTCGCGAGCGAGGTCGCGGCGGCAGGGCGCCGGAGGCCCGCCCAGTGCCTACGCGCCCTCGTTCTCTCGCGAGCTGAAGCACGCCGCCAGCGCCCAGCACGCCGTGGCCCCGGGACTCCCGACTCCCCCTCAGGTCCAGGCCCCGCTCCTGGACGAGAACCGTGACTTCAAGCGCTTCCAGGTGCCGTGATGAACATGCCCGCTCAAGTCAGGTCCTCTCAGTATTTGAGCTTCTTCCTCGCCGGGGAGGAGTACGCCCTGGGCATCCTCCAGGTGAGGGAGATCATCGAGTATGAAACCGTCACCCGGGTGCCCGGCATGCCGGCATGGGTGCGCGGCGTCTTCAACCTGCGAGGCCGCGTGGTGCCGCTGGTGGAGCTGGCCACGAGGCTGGGGTTGCCGCCCAGCCCCCCCACCCGGTGGAGCTGCATCGTGGTGGTGGAGGTGAGCCGAGGGGAGGAGCGGCTGGTGCTGGGACTGCTGGCCGACACCATCGGGCAGGTCCTCGAGCTGAAGCCCGAGGAGGTGGAGCCACCGCCCTCGCTCGGCGTCCCCCTCCACAAGGACTACCTGCTGGGCATGGGCCGGTCGGGGACCAACTCCAAGTTCGTGCTGCTGCTGGACATCGACAAGGTGTTCAGCACCCAGGAGCTGCTCCAGGCCCGTGTGCCGCCCCTCCCGGTGGACTCGCCCGCCTGATTCGTTCGGCGGCTCAGACGCGGAAGCTGGTGACCACGGCCTTGAGTCGCTCCAGGGACGTGTTCACCTGCACCACCGCCTCCTCGGCCGTCATCGTCGACTCCACCACGTCGCCCATCATCTGCGACAGCGTCGTCATCACGTCGGTCATCTGCGCGATGCCCGCGTTCTGCTGCGTCACCGAGGCCACGATCTGCTTCGCCGCCTGGCTGCTCTCCTGTACCACCGTGGTGATCTCCCGCAGCCGGTCCGCCGACGTCATCACCTGGGCGATCCCCGCCTCCATCTGCTGACTGTCCTGCTCGGCGATCGACACCGCCCGGCGGATCGCCTGGTTGATCTCCAGGAGGATCTTCCCGATGCGCTGCGTGCTCTGCACCGACTGACCGCTCAGCGCCCGCATCTCCTGGGCCACCACCGCGAAGCTGCGCCCCTCCTCCCCCGCTCGCGCCGCCTCGATGGACGCGTTGAGCGCCAGCACGTTCGACTGGTCCGCCAGGTCCCTCACGCTGCCGATGATCTCACCCGCCCGCGCCGCCTGCTCCGACAGCTGCGCCACGCTGCGCATCAGCGCCTCCACCCGCGAGCGCAGCTCCCGCAGCCCCCGCGCGCTGCTCTCGATGGACTGACGCCCCGAGGTGCTGAACTCGTCCGCCTGCGCCGCCACCCGCAGCACCATCTCCGCGCGGCTCGACGCCAGGTTCGACGTCTGGGCGATCTCACTCATCGTCGAGCCCGCGTCGGACAGGCTGCGCGACTGGTGGCTGAGGAAGGCGAGCTGGCCCTGGCTCGCCACGGTGAGCCGCTTCACCGCCTGCGTCAGGTCCTCCACCACGCCCTGAAGCGTCAACGGCACGACGCGCAACCGCGTCACCAGCCCCTCGATGCCTCGCGCCAGCTGGCCAATCTCGTCCTGCGAGCGCACATCGATGTGCTGGGTGAGGTCTCCCTCGGTGGCGATGCGCGTCGTCACCTCCGTCAGCCGGGTGAGCGGGCCCACCACGCCTCGCGCCAGCCAGGACGAGAGCGCCCCCAGCGCGAGGATGCACAGCACCACCAGCGTGGCGATCCACCGCTCCCGCAGCTGGCGCAGCAGGGCCATCCTCTCGAAGGACTTCTGGAGCCCGGCGTGGGCCCACTCGCCCGAGCCGAGCAGCAATCGCTGAAGCGTCGCGTGGCGCTCCATCGCCTGCTGGAAGGCCGCCTCCGCCTCCGGCTGCCGCCGCGCCGCCAGGTCCACGGCGCGCTGCCCCTCGGCCAGGAAGCCCCCGAAGGCCTCCCGCAGGGCCTTCACCCGGGACTCCTCCATCACCGGGTTGTCCCCCTGGCGGGCCAGCTCCTGCTGGAAGGTCTTCGCCTCCTCGCCCAGCGCCGCCAGCAGCGCCACGTCCCGCGCCAGGTAGGCCTCGCGCAGGGCCCACTTGAGCGCCGAGGCCCGGGCCTCCAGGCCCCTCACCCCCACCAGCGCCGGCGTGTACCCCTCGACGATTCGCGCGTCCATCCGTGCGGCATCCCGCTCGAGCACCATCGACATCCCGAGGATGATCAACAGGAAGAGGGTGGCCACCACTGGTAGCAGTGAGACCTTCTGCTTGAACGTCATCTCCCGCGCTCCCGTGGGCAAACCGCTCCGGACGAGCCGTAGGATACCGGATGCGCTCGCCAGACGCGCCAGCCCCCCTCCCTGGAGGGCCATGGCCGCTGGCTGGGGCGAAGGTGACCCCTCTGGGGTCTCCCCGAACTTCCCCGCCCGGCGGGTAGACGACCTTCCGGGCGCCGCCTCCGGAGCGGCCTGCCCCTGGACGCCCTCGATGGAGAGGGCGAAGTTGGCGCCGAACACCTGCGCCGGGGGCGTGTGGTCGTCGAACGACCCACGGCGAGGCACCCTACCCCTTCTCTCGATACCGGACCCAGAGTCTGGGGAATCTCCGCGCGAGGTCACCCCCGTCCTCGCTGCACGGCTCCCCCCAGCGGGAGCGAGCGGGGAACGCCCCGCGTACGTGGGAAGCTCGCGCCCTGTCAGCTCTTCATAAACGCGAGCTGGCACCCCTGGGAATTCCTCGAAGAACACATCCTCGACACCCGGTGCATCCGCGATGCCCAGGAGTGACGATGATGTACGCCGCGCCCCACAGCTCCCACCGGAATGCGACGTTCATCAAGTCGAAGACGTGGTTGCGGAACTCGATGACCTCTTCAGGTGGGAGCTTCAACAGCAGCTTCCTGAACGCCCCGCGTTGCCGCTCCCTGTTCCCATCAGCCCTGGTCGGGTCGAATCCGCGTCTGGATGACTCGACGAGCTGCCAGAACCATTGATGTCCATGCAGCAAGCCGTCCTTCGAACTCTCGCGCCAGAGCAAGACTCAGCGCATCTGGGTCATCGAAAACGACAGCCCTCCATCGCATCAACAGTCGCATCGCACCCCTCCGTTCGCCGTCCGGACGACGGCGCCGGGGCACGAGGGTAGCAGCCCTGCCAGGAGGGTTGAGCCTTCAGTGGCCCGCGGAGGGCTGGTGGTGGGCCTCGTGACGCTGCTGGCTGGCCAGGTAGGCGTCCTCCGCCTGGACGAAGATGGCGCGGATGGAGGCGGCGTCGGGGGCAGCCACCAGTGCCTGACGCAGGCGGGTGTCCCGCATCAACGCGGCGATCCGCGCGAGCACCCCCAGGTGCGTGCCCGCCGTATGCGCCGGGGACACCAACGTCACGAAGAGCCGCACCAGCTTCCCGTCCCGCGCCCCGAAGTCCACGCCCTCGTGCTGGACCGCGACACAGGCCGTCACCTGCCGCATCCGCTCGACGCGGCAGTGCGGAATGGCCACGCCCTCACCCACGGCGGTACTGGAGATGCGCTCCCGGGCCACCAGCTGCGCCTCGAGCTGCTCGCGCGGGGCCTTCGTCCTCGCCGCGAGCATCCCGGCCAGCTCGTGCAACACCTCCATCCGGTCCCGAGCCTGGAGCTCCGGACGGATGCAGTCCTCCGATAGATAATCGGTGAAGCGCATCACCCACCTCCCCATGAACGCACGCCCACGCTCATGCTCGGAATGGTGGGACACATCGGCAACCCCTGGCGTTCCCAGGAGCCCCCTCGCGCCGCTTACGGTGTCCTGTGGCGCACCGGCACTGCCTTCGGGCGAGCGGCACCGCGACGGCGGTCGTCCGAAGGTCCACGAAACGGGCGGGGAAGCGTCCCCGAGGCCCTCAGCGCACCAGGGCCAGCCGGTGGGCGGGCACCACGGGACTTGGCTCGGGGTGCTCCAGCACATCGCCGAGCGCCTCCACCACCCGAGCGAAGAGCTGGTGGTCCTGGCAGCACAGCACCTGCCGCTCCCCCTCGGCGGTGCACACCGTCAGCCACCAGGTGTCCGCCGCCACCACCAACCGGACGATGGAGGCGAAGACGAGCACCGTGGCCACCACCAGCGCCGCCGTCACCCGGAACGAGCCCGGCTGAAGCAGCAGTGCCGGCACCACCAGCGCCGCCGCCAGCCCCATCACCAGCGGCAG
>NZ_DASVWK010001102.1:0-8772 GCF_036389735.1 Archangium sp.
GCGCCGGCTCGCGCACCCCTTCTGGTTCCAGTCGCTCGGCGCCGTCATGGGCATGGACTGGCACTCCTCGGGCGTCACCACCACGGTGCTCGGCGCGCTCAAGCGCGGGCTGACTCCCGGCGGGCGCCAGCTCGGGCTGTATGTCGTCGGCGGCAAGGGCGTGCAGGCGCGCCGCACCCCGGACGAGCTGCGCATCATCGGAGACCGGGTGGGCATCGACGCCGAGGCGCTCGTGCGCGCCAGCCGCCTGACGGCCAAGGTGGACAGCGCCGCGGTGCAGGACGGCTTCCAGCTGTACTCCCACAGCCTCATCCTCTCGGACGACAACGCCTGGGCGGTGGTGCAGCAGGGCATGAACCCCGAGGTCCGTCAGGCCCGGCGCTACCACTGGCTCTCCGAGGGCCTGGGCAGCTTCGTGGACTCGCCCCACGCCGCCATCGAGGGCCCCTCCCAGGGCGTCATCCTCAACCTCACGGACCGGCGCGCCGCGAGGGCCCGGGCCGCCCAGGTGGAGCTCGTCTCCCAGGGGCCGGACCTGGTGGTGGGTGCGCTGCGCAAGCTGCGTCCCCAGGAGGCGCCCGTCCCCGTCACCGCGCCCCTGCCACTGCCGCACCTCCAGATGCCCCTTCACGAGGAGGTGACGCGCGATGATGTCCTCCTGCGCCGGCTCCACGGCACGCTGGCCGCCGCCGCCGAGCAGGGCCCCCGGGACTTCGCCGAGCTGCTCCTCACCCCGGGTCTGGGGGCTCGCACGGTGGCCGCCCTGGCCAGCGTGGCCGAGGTGCTCCATGGCACGCCCTCGCGCTTCACCGACCCGGCGCGCTTCTCGTTCGCCCAGGGCGGCAAGGACCGGCACCCCTATCCGGTGCGGCTCGACGTCTATGATGAGACGTTGCGCGTGCTGCGCAACGCGGTGGCTGCGGCGAGGCTCGGCAATGACGAGCGGCTGCGCGCCATCCAGGAGCTGGATCGTCAGGCGCGCCGATTGGAAGCCACGGCCACGGGCCCCTCCTTCGAGGCGCTCGTGGAGGAGGGGTGGAAGGACGTGGGCGAGCTGCTGCCCACGGATGCCCCTCCGCGCAGGCGGCGCCGGGCCTCGGGACAGCTGGAGCTGCCCGGCCTGGACGAGGACACTCCCAGTGGATCCGCTCCTCACTCGAGGTAGCGGCTTCCCGGTCGTTCGGGGCCCCGGAGTGCCGCCAGGGGAGCATGCGGCCCAGGAGCCGTAAGCTGGTCGACACCTTTGTCGGCTGTTTCCAGGACTGGCCCGGGCGGCTCATGGCAGAACTTCCTCTGCTGGTGCCTGTCTCCCCCCCAGGCGCCAGAGGGAGTCTTCATCGTGTCGCGCATCAATCAGGCTGCTCCCCAGGCAAGGGGAGCACGGTCGGAGTCGATCCTGGCTCCCCGACTCGATGGGCGAGTGCTGGTGGTCGACGACACGGAAGCCAAGCGGTACCTCGTCGTGCAGACGCTGCGCATGTCGGGCATGGAGGTGCTGGAGGCGTCGACGGGACGGGAGGCGCTCGCGGCCCTGGCGCGCCAGCCGGACGTGGTGGTGCTGGACGTGCGCCTGCCGGACATGACGGGCTTCGAGGTGTGCCGCCGGCTCAAGGCGGACCCCTCCACCGCCGCCCTCCCCGTCCTCTATATCTCCACCCTGCTCCAGGACGAGGAGCTGGAGGCCCACCTCTTCGAGGACGGCGCGGATGGCTACATCCCCCAGCCCATCGAGCCCAAGCACCTGGTGGCCCAGACGTGGGCGCTGGTGCGCATGCGCCGGGCGGAGCTGGCCCGGCAGCGCGAGCGCGAGGAGGCCCAGGCCGAGCAGGCACGGCTCCAGCGGGAGCTGGAGCAGGAGCGCACGCTGGCGGAGCAGCGTGCCGCGGAGCTTCTGGCCACCACCGCCGCCTTCTCGCACGCGCTCACCCCGAAGGACGTGGCCGAGGCGCTGGTGGTCCACGGGCTGAAGTCCCTGGACGCCTACGCGGGCGTCGTCAGCCTCGTGGAGGGCGAGCATCTCCAGATCCTCAGCCACTTCGGCTATCCGCCCCAGCTCACCCTGGACCACAACCTCTATCCGCTCAGCCAGGGCTCGCCCTCCACCGAGGCGGTCCGCCGGGGGCGGCCCGTGGAGGCCCAGGCCTCGGACAGCTTCGAGCGGGAGTGGCCCGAGTTCGCCCGCACCGTCCAGGGCAGTCGGAGTCGCTCCTGGTTGAGTACGCCGCTGAAGGAGGGAGAGCAGGTGGTGGGTGTGCTGGGGTTGAGCTTCTCCACCGCGCGCCGCTTCACCGCGCAGGAGCGGGCGCACCTGGAGTCGCTCGGCCAGGTGTGCGCCCAGGCCCTGGCGCGCGCCCGGCTCTTCGAGGAGGAGCGGCGGGCGAAGGAGGAGGCCCGGCGCCGCGAGGAGATGGAGCAGCAGTTCCTCGGCATGGTGAGCCATGACCTGCGCAATCCCCTGGCGTCCATCTCGCTGGGAGCACGCACGCTCCAGCGCCAGGAGCGGCCCTCCCCGGAGGTGCTGCTGCGCGTGGCCGGACGCATCGCGACGAGCGCGGACACCATGGGGCGGATGGTTTCCGACCTGCTCGACTTCACCCGCGGGCGGCTGGGCGGAGGCATTCCCCTGGAGCGCACGACGAACGACCTCGTGCTCCTGTGCCGGGAGGTCATCGACGAGTTCTCGGTGACGCACGCGAGCAGCGACATCCGCCTGGAGGGGGACGCGCGGTGCGAGGGGACGTGGGACGGGCCCCGGATGCGGCAGGTGCTGTCCAACCTGCTGTCCAACGCGCTGAGGCACGCGCGAGAGGGCACGCCGGTGTACGTGAGGGCACGCCGGGTGGAAGGCGAGGTGGAGCTGGCGGTGACGAACGAGGGCGAGCCCATTCCCGAGGAGCTGCTGCCGGTGCTCTTCGAGCCATTCCGCCGGGGGAGCTCGAAGTTCCTGCCCTCGGGGAGCCTGGGGCTGGGACTGTACATCGTGCGCCAGGTGGTGGAGGGGCACGGCGGGCGGGTGATGGTGGGCTCGGGCGAGGGCGTTACCTCCTTCACCGTGCGAATGCCTGAGTAAGGGAGAGTTCATCGTGTCGAACATCCGCCCGCTGTCCATGCCGTCGCGACGGGGAAGCCGTGACGCCGCCCCCTCGTTCCGGATGGAGGGGCGGGTGCTGGTGGTCGACGACACCGAGGCCAAGCGCTACTTCGTCTGCAAGACCCTGCGCGCGGTGGGCCTGGAGGTGCTGGAGGCGGCGAGCGGCCAGGAGGCGCTCACGGCCCTGGCGCTCCAGCCGGACGTGGTGTTGCTGGACGTGCGCCTGCCGGACATGAGTGGCTTCGAGGTGTGCCGCCGGCTCAAGGCGGACCCCGCCACCGCCGGCATCCCCGTCCTCTATGTCTCCTCGCTGATGCGGGACGAGGAGCTGGAGACGCGGCTCTTCGAGGACGGCGCGGACGGCTACGTTCCCCAGCCCATCGAGCCCAAGCACCTGGTGGCCCAGACGTGGGCGCTGGTGCGCATGCGCCGGGGAGAGCTGACCCGGCAACGCGAGCGCGAGACGGCCCAGGCCGAGCAGCAGCGGCTCCAGCGCGAGCTGGACAAGGAGCAGGCGCGGGCGCGGCGACTCACCGAGTCCGGCGTGGTGGGCACCTTCTACTGGGACCTGGACGGCTCCGTCCTGGACGCCAACGACACCTTCCTCGACATGGTTGGCTACACGCGCGAGGACCTCCAGAAGGGGTTGCTCGACTGGCGGAAGATGACCCCGCCGGAGTGGGAGGAGCAGGACCGCCGGGACACCCAGTCGGTGCTCGAGCAGGGCCGCTCCTCGCTCGCCGAGAAGCAGTACGTGCGCAAGGACGGCTCGCGGGTGGACGTCATCCGCGGGGGCGCGGTGTTCGAGGGCGAGCCCCACCGGGGGGTGACGGTGGTGTTGGACATCACCGCGCGCCGCGAGGCCGAGCGCCGGCTCAAGCAGCTCATGGTGGAGCTGGCCTCCAAGGAGCGGTTGCTCAAGGCCGTGCTCCAGCAGATGCCCACCGGCCTGCTCATCGCCGAGGCACCCTCGGGCCGCACGCTGCTGACCAACGAGCGCTTGGAGTCCCTCCTCGGCAAGCCCGCTGAGAGCGACGTGCGGGGGTTCCGCGCGCACCTCGCCCTGCACCCGGACGGCCGTCCCTATCGCCTGGAGGAGCTGCCGCTGGTGCGCTCGCTGCGCGAGGGGCAGGAGGTGCGGGAGGAACTCCTCATCCGCCGCGAGGATGGCTCCACCCGGCTCACCCGGACGTGTGCCTCGCCGGTGCGCGATGCCGAGGGAAGCCTCGTCGCCTGCGTGCTGACGATGGAGGACACCACCGAGCAGACGGCCACCCAGGAGTCGCTGCGGCTCAGCGAGGAGCGGCTGCGCCTGGCGCTGGAGTCCGCCGCGCTCGGGGTGTGGAGCTACGACCCGGCCACGGACGCGCTGGAGTGGGACGCGCGCACCCGGGAGCTGTTCGGACTGTCCCCCGAGGAGCCCGTGGAGCGGAGCCTGTGGTTGGAGCGCGTGCACCCGGACGACCGGGAGCGGGTGGCGGCCGAGATCCGCGAGGCGCTGGCCGGAGCGAGGGGCGGGGCCCTGGAGATGGAGTACCGGGCCGTGGGACTGCGGGATGGAGGCGTGCTGCGGTGGCTGTCCTCGCGAGGCCGGGTCCAGGAAGACACGGGCGGCCAGCGCCGCTTGATGGGGACCGTGCTGGACATCACCGAGCGCAAGCTGGCCGAGCAGCATGCCGCGGCGCTCCTGGCGACCACCGTCGCCTTCGCCCACGCGCTCACCCCGCGGCAGGTGGCCGACGCGCTGGTGGAGCACGGGTTGAAGTCGCTGGATGCGAACGCGGGCACCGTCTGCCTGAAGGTGGACGAGTCGCTGGTCGTGCTCGGCGCCACCGGCTACCAGGACGACGTCGTGGACAAGAATCGCACCATGCCCCTCGGCCTGCCCTCGCCGCTCACGGAGGCGGCGCGCACCCGGCGCGCGGTGTGGATTGAGTCCATCGAGGTCTTCGAGCGGGGCTGGCCCGGGTTCGCCCGGTTCGCGCGCGAGAACCGGAGCCGCTCGTGGGTCTCCGTGCCGTTGCTGAGCGGGGAGCAGGTGGTGGGGGTGCTGGGGCTGAGCTTCCCCACGTCACGCCGCTTCAACCCCCAGGAGCTGGCGCACCTGGAGACGCTGTGCGGGCTGGGCGCCCAGGCCCTCCTCCGGGCCCGGCTCTACGAGGAGACGAAGCGTCGCGAGGAGATGGAGCAGCAGTTCCTCGGCATGGTGAGCCATGACCTGCGCAATCCCTTGCAGGCCATCTCCCTGGGCGCACACACGCTCCAGCGCATGGAGCGCCCCGCGCCGGAAGCCTTGATGCGCGTGTCCGGACGCATCGCGACGAGCGCGGACACCATGGGGCGGATGATCTCCGACCTGCTCGACTTCACCCGTGGACGGTTGGGTGGAGGCATCCCGCTGACGCGCACGGAGGGCGACCTGGTGCGGATGTGCCGGGAGGTCATCGACGAGTTCTCGGTGACGCACCCGAGCAGCGACATCCACCTGGAAGGGGACCTGCGGTGCGAGGGCTCCTGGGACGGGGCGCGGATGAGGCAGGTGCTGTCCAACCTGCTGTCCAACGCGCTCCGCTATGCGCGCCCGGGGACGGCGGTGACCGTGAGGCTGCGCGCGCTGAAGGGCGAGGTGGAGCTGGCGGTGACGAACGAGGGAGAGCCCATTCCCGAGGAGCTGCTGCCGGTGCTCTTCGAGCCGTTCCGCCGGGGGAGCTCGAAGTTCCGGCCCTCGGGGAGCCTGGGGCTGGGGCTGTACATCGTGCGCCAGGTGGTGGAGGGGCACGGCGGGCGGGTGGTGGCGCGCTCCCAAGGAGGCACCACCACCTTCACCGTGCGGGTGCCCTGCGGGGCGTGAGCCGCTACGGCGCGCGCCGCAGGGGGAGGAACTCGGGCCGCCACATCTCGGCCTCGAGCAGCGCCTCCAGGTCGTCGGGCAGCTTGCGCGTCGTCACCTCGTCCTTCTGCGCCTGACGGATGACGGCCATGGCCACCTGCCGGCTCGCCGCGCGCAGCCGGTCCATGCGCGGGTAGAGCGCGCCCTGGGCCAGCCGCGCCCCGTCCGTGTAGTCCGCCAGCGCCAGCGACGCCGCCGTCAGCATCCCGTCCGTCACCCGCCTGGCCCGCGTCAGCAGCACGCCCAGCCCCAGGCCCGGGAAGATGAAGGCGTTGTTGCCCTGGCCCACCGGGTGCGGCGCGCCTGCCCACTCCACGTCCTCGAAGGGGCTGCCCGTGGCCACCAGCGCCTTGCCGTCCGTCCACCGGTAGATGTCCGCCGGCACCGCCTCGCTGTTGGCCGTCGGGTTGCTCAGCGCGAACACGGCCGGGTAGGGCGTGTTGGCCGCCACCGCCCGCACCACGTCCTCGCCGAACGCCCCGCGCTGCCCGCTCAGCCCCAGCAGCACCGTCACCTTCGCCTCGCGCACCGTCTCCAGCAGGCTCGGGATGGAGCCCTGGAGCTTCCAGCCCGCCGCGCGCGACGGCTCGTGCGCGAACTCCAGCTTGTACGGCTCCAGCCCCTTGCGGTCCTTGAGGATGAGGCCCTTGGAGTCGATGAGGTAGATGCGCTCGCGCGCCTCCTTCGTGCTCAAGCCCTCGCGCTCCATGCCGCGGACGATCTGCCTCGCCACGCCCACGCCGCCGGCGCCCGCGCCGTGCACCAGGTACACCTGCTGCGAGAGCGTCGTCTGGCTGCGCCGCGTGGCCGACAGCAGGCCCGCGAGCACCACCGCCCCCGTGCCCTGGATGTCGTCATTGAGCGAGGGCAGCACGTCCCGGTACCGGTCCAGCACGTCGAAGGCCTTCTGCTTGCTGAAGTCCTCCCACTGCACCAGCACGTTGGGGAAGCGCTTCTTGAGCGCCGTCACGAAGGTGTGGATGAAGTCGTCGTACTCCTTGCCCTCCATGCGCGGGCGCTTCACGCCCAGGTAGAGCGGGTCATCCAACAGCTCCTTGCGGTTGGTGCCCACGTCCAGCTCCACCGGCAGCGTCACCGCCGGGTCGATTCCCGCCGCGGCCGTGTACAGGGACAGCTTGCCGATGCAGATGGCCAGGCCGCCGAAGCCCTGGTCCCCGATGCCGAGAATCCCCTCGTTGTCCGTGGCGACGATGAGCTGCACGTCCGGGAAGGGCGTGTTCTCCAGCAGCGCGTCGATCTCCCCGATGTTCTCCGGGCTCACCACCAGCCCGCGCGGGTAGCGGTAGATGCGGCTGAACTGCTCCACCGCCTGCGCCACCGTGGGCGTATAGATGATGGGCATCATCTCCTCGATGTGCCGGTTCACCAGGGCGTAGAAGAGCACCTCGCTCCGGTCCTGGAGCGCGCGCAGGAAGACGTGCTTGTCCAGGTCCGAGCGGAAGGAGCGGAAGTTGGCGTAGGAGCGCTCGATCTGCTCGTCCAGCGAGGACACGTGGGTGGGCAGCAGGCCCAGCAGACCGAAGTCGCGCCGCTCCTCCAGGGTGAAGGAGGTGCCCTTGTTGAGCAGCGGGAGGCGGGTGAGCAGCAGCCCCGAGAGGTTCGTCTCCAGGTAGGGGCGGCCGTTCGCGTCGAGCTTCTTCTCGTACTGTTTCATGAGGGGGCACCTCTAGCGGCTCGTCGGGTGCGCCGCCAAGGGGCTCCGCGCGGCGCTCATAAGTGGTGGCTCGGGTGTCCCATGCGCCCGGGTAGGCGGTACCCCGTGTCAACGCACCGCGTCGGCGCCATGTCACCCCGGGGGGACCCACCTCCCACGTCCAGGTTGGTCGCGTGTAGTGTGGCGGGCCATGTCGGAGACGGCCCCGCCCCTCGTTTTCAGTCACAGCCTCCAGAGCCTGCTCACGCGCGCCTTTCCCACCGGGGTGCCCTCGGGGCTGAAGGAGAAGCTGCGCACGGTGGGGTTGGAGCTGGACCGGCCGCTGCTGCCCGCCTACCCCAAGGAGACGTGGGCGCGCACCGTGGAGTACGGCGCCCAGTACGCCTTCCCCCGGGAGACGCGCGAGCAGGCCTGGCGCAGGATGGGCGAGCGCATGGTGGAGGGCTACCAGGAGACGATGATTGGCCGCGCCATGTTCTCCACGCTCCGGCTGCTGGGGCCCCGGCGCATGCTGCTGCGCAGCCAGAAGAGCTTCCGCTCGGGCAACAACTACACCGAGGTCCGCCTCACCGACGTCTCCCCCACGGTGGTGGACGTGTGGTTCAACGAGACGGAAGAGGTGCTGCGCCAGTTCACCGTGGGCCTGGTGCTCGGGGGCATGCGCGCCGGGGGGGCCGAGGAGTCCCGGGTGGAGATCACCCAACGCGACGCGCAGGGCATGACCCTCCGCGCCTCCTGGAAGGCGCCTTCTTGAGCGGGTGTCCGAAACCCGGACGCTTGTCCTGGATGAGGACACTCCAGGGGCTCGGGAGTTTGTAAACGCCTCTTACGGTGGGTCTTCCGGAGAAGCCCGGCCCGTCAGGCTGGCAAGAGGATTGCTGATAGCTCCGGTGTCTCCATCTGAACGGGTAGTTCCTGATTCAGAAGGGAGCCCCGACTCGGAGTCCGAGTCGCCCCCACCCCCGATGTGCCCGGAGAAAATCCCATGAAGAAGAAGCTTCTTGTCAGCGTGGCGGCCCTGAATCTGGTGGCGTGCGGTGGTGCCGAGTTCGAGGCCGAGCAGCAGACGCAGGAGATCGATGTCGGCATCCTGGCCCTGACGGCGGACGAGAACGG
>NZ_DASVWK010001103.1:0-11734 GCF_036389735.1 Archangium sp.
CATCCGCGCGATCGAAGCAGGAGACCGGCTCCGTGCTCCTCGAACAGCGGCAGAGCGCGATGGCCTGCTCACTGGAAAGGAAGGTCGTGGGGGCCCGGGCCTCGGCGTAGCACTCGGCGGGAGCCGGGGACGTGGCGCCCTGACACAGTCGCAGCGCCTGCTCCGTGGTCAGGGAGACCTCGTCCTCCGCCCGCTGGTAGCAGGCCAACGCTCCCTGGCCCGGCTCCTCGGCGAGCGCGCTGCCCATCCCCAGGAGCGTCATCGCCACCGCCAGCCTGCCGTGCCGTCCCCACATGGCGTGCACCTCACACCTCGTCCTCGTGAACATGGAGCGTGCCCCGAAGGGCATCAAGCCAACGCCACCGGGCAGGCCCGTGCCCACATGTCCGCTGAGTGGACAAGCTTGGATGTGATGGGATGGTCCCCCCATGAGAACGCCGCGCTTCTCGCTCCTCACCCTCACGCTCCTCACCCTCCTCTCCGGCTGCAGGCGCCCCTCCGCGCCCGCCGGGGCCGATGCGGGCACTCCGAGGGCCGAGGCTCCGAAGGGCCCCGAGGTGACGCTGACGGTGAAGGGCTCGGACACCATGGTCGTCCTCGGCCAGCGCTGGGCCGAGCAGTTCATCGCGAGCCACCCGGGCGTGAAGCTCCAGGTGACGGGCGGCGGCTCGGGCACGGGCTTCGCGGCGCTCATCAACGGCACCACGGACATCGCCATGTCCAGCCGGCCCATCAAGGACGCCGAGAAGGAGCAGGTGCGCCAGCGCCACCCCACCGGCCCGGTGGAGCTCCCCGTGGCCCGCGACGGCATCACCTTCTATGTCCACGAGACCAACCCGGTGGACAGCCTCACCCTCGCGCAGCTCAAGGCCATCTATCAGGGAGACCTCACCCGCTGGAGGGACGTGGGCGGCAAGGACGAGCCCATCGTCGTCTACTCGCGGGAGAACTCCTCGGGCACCTACGTCTTCGTGAAGGACGAGGTGCTTGGGGGCGAGGACTTCACCGAGCGGGCCCAGACGCTGCCCGGGACGGCGGCGGTGGTGCACGCGGTGGCCCTGGAGCGCAATGGCCTCGGTTACGGCGGCGCCGCCTACGCCAAGGGCGTCCGGGAGCTGAAGGTGAAGAAGGACGCGCACTCCGAGCCCATCGCCCCCACCGCGGAGAACATCCGGAAGGGCACCTATCCGCTGGCGCGCGACCTCTTCTTCTACCTGCCCCGGCAGGCCACCGGCACCGCCCGGGCCTTCATCGACTACGTCCTGTCGCCCGAGGGACAGAAGATCGTCACCGACGCGGGCTACTTCCCGGTGAAGTAGCCGCCGAGCCGCTGGCACCCGCGGCCCGGGATTGCGTAGGCTGGGCCCATGATCCAGGGCTCGGGCCGCTGCCATTACCACCCGGAGCGCACCGGGCTCGGCATCTGCGTGGAGTGCCGCCGCGTCATCTGCCGCGAGTGCACCACACAGTTCGAGGGCATCAACCGGTGCGCCAGTTGCCTGGGCAAACGCCTCCAGGCGCTGGAGGGGCCGGCGGAGCGCCGGGAATGGAGCGTGGGCAACGTGATGCTGGCCCTCATCGGTGCCGCCGTGGTGTACGGCTTCGTCCTGCTGTTCGCCCAAGTGGCGTCGGAGCTCTGAATGGCCGTCTCCGCGCTCGAACTACGCCCCCGGGGGGCGGTAGCCATCCTCGACGCGGGCCTGCGCGTCTGCGTGCGCAGCTCCGGTGTGTGGGCCCTCACCCTGCCCGGCGGGGCGCTCGTCACCGCCGCCCTGATGAACCTGACGGACGCGGTGAGCCACCGCCGGAGCCTCGCCCTGCCGGCGCTGGGCTTCACCCTGGCCTGGTTCGCCCGCGGCCTCTTCCAGGGTGCCGCCTGCCACCACGTGCAGGAGCTGCTGCTCGGAAAGGGCGCTGGAGAGCCCGCCGCCTGGGCCTCGCTGCGCGCCGCGCTGGCCCGGGCCCCCAGCCTCCTCTGCGCCGTGGCGTACCTCTTCCTCTTCAACTTCCTGTCGGTCAGCGTCTCGCTGGGCCTCGCCTGGTTCTTCCTGTCCGCGCACCTGGTGGGCTACGCCGCCACCATGCAGGGCAAGGGCAGCCCCCTGGGGCTGTACGGGGTGTGCTCGCGGATGCTCGGCCCGGCGCGCGGCAGTGCCACCGGTGTGCGCCTGCTGCTGCTCGTGCAGCTCCTCGTCTTCTTCAACCTCCACATCGGGGCCAACGCCCTGCTCTACATCGGCCGCAAGCTCATCGGCATCGACCTCACCTTCGCCGAGCGCTTCGCATCGCTGGACAACGGGCCCTGGGTCGTCTTCCTCGTGGCCGCCACCTTCACCCTCTTCGAGCCCCTGCGCGCCGCCACCTCCACGCTGCTGCTGGTGGACGGGCGGGTGCGCCAGGAGGGATTGGACCTGCTGGCGGCGGTGCAGCAGCTCCCCTCCAAGGCGGGCAAGGGCGTGAAGGCGGCGCTCGTGTTGCTCGCCGTCCTCGTCTCCGGCCCGCTCGCCACCCCGGCCCTGGCCCAGGACACCGAGGCGGCCATGACGCCCGTTGGCATGGAGGAGCGCCTGTCGAGACTCGCCACCCACTGTGAGCTGGAGGAGGGGGACACGGAGTCGTGGCGGCGGACGCTCGCCTCGCTGAGCCCGGCCGAGGCCCAGAAGTTCCAGCGGCTCGTGCGCGGCGTGGAGCGCGAGGTGTACGAGGGCGAGGACTGCGGCGCCCTGGACCGGCTCGAGCAGGGCGTCAGCCTGGCGAACCAGACCGCCGCGCTGGAGAAGGCCCAGGCGGACGCGCGGGCGTCCCAGGCGCGCGCCCGGGACATCCTCTCGCGCCCCGAGTTCCAGGTGCCCGAGCCCCAGGAGGCGAAGCAGGAGGGCACGAAGGACCCGGCGCAGCTGAGCCTCTGGGAGCGCTTCCTCCGGTCGCTGGCGGAGTGGCTGGACAAGCTGTTCAAGCGCTCGGACGAGGAGCCGGTGAAGCGGATGCCCGACGCGGGGTCCGCGGGCCAGGGCGTGGCCAACGTGCTGGTGGTGGTGCTCGTCGCCGGAGTGCTGGTGGTGCTCGTGCTGGTGCTGCTGCGGGCGCTCGGCAAGGACCCGACGGGCGGCGAGGGCGAGGGGCTGGAGGTGAGCACCCAGGACGCGGCGACGCTGGCGGCGGACCCGATGAACGCCCTCTCGCGCCCACCCGAGGGTTGGGCCCACCTCGCCGACGAGCTGGCCGCCCGGGGCGAGTACCGCGAGGCGGTGCGCGGCCTGTACCTCGCCCTGCTCTCGCGCCTGCACCGCGAGGGCGTCATCCACTACGACACCACGCTGAGCAACTGGGACTACCTGCGCCAGTTCAAGGGCCGCCGCGAGTGGGTGCCCCCCTTCCGCGAGCTGACGCGACGCTTCGACTTCGCCTGGTACGGCAACCTGCCGGTGGGCGAGGCCGGCTACCGGGACTTCCGCGCGCTGTGCTCGCCCATGCTGTCCACCCCCGCTAACCCGGAGGCCGTCGGTGCGTGACCGTTTCCCCCTGCTGATGGTGGGCGGGCTGCTGCTCACCGCCCTGCTGGGCACGTGGCTCGTGCGGGGCGCGGCGCGGGGTGGCTTCGCCGACACGCTCTCCACCTGGCGGGCCCAGCCGGATGGGGCGCGTGGCCTCTTCCTGCTGGCCCAGGAGAGTGGCCTGCCCGCCGTCCGGCGCACCGCGGACCTTCAAATCACCCAGGGCACGGGCTCGCTGGTGCTGCTCGCGGTGGAGGTGGAGGACGCCCGCGAGGACGACCCGGACCAGACGGCGCTCGCCGCCGAGCGGGACGAGGGTTTGGAGGACGAGGAGGTGCCCCGCCACGGCCTCAACCGGCTACACGTGCCCGAGCTGAGTGAGGGTGAGACGGAGAAGCTGCTGGAGCACGTCAAGGGCGGCCACTCCCTCATCTATGTGCCCTGGGGCTCGAAGGAGAACCGGCTGCTGGACGCGGTGGGGGTGAAGCTCACCAAGGCGGACACCTCGCTGCCCATGCGCACGCTCCTCCCACCGCTCTCCAGCCCGTACACGCTGGGCGTGGAGCGCGTGGAGGCGAAGGTGCAGGCCTACCTGACGCTGTCCCAGGAGGGCACGGTGCCGGTGCTGGTGGACGAGCCCCTCGGCCTGACGGTGGCGGCGGTGGTGCCGTACGGCGCGGGCAAGGTGCTGGTGCTGGGCGCACCGGAGCTGGCGATGAACCAGGCGCTCGCGCGCGCGGACAACGCGCAGTTCTGGCTGAGCGCCCTGGGCGCGCTGGGCTCCGGCCCCTATGAGTTCGACGAGCACCACCACGGCTTCACCAACGAGCGCTCGGTGGTGGACTTCGCCCGCCGCTACGGCCTGCACTTCGCGGTGGGGCAGTTGCTGCTGGGACTGTGCCTGTGGGCGGTGGCGCTCAAGCGCTTCGGCCGGCCACGCCCGCCGCCCGAGTCCGTGCGCGTGGGGGCCACGGACGCCCTCTTCGCCATGAGCCGCCTGTACCGCGAGGGCCGTCACCACGGCTTCGCCGCCAGCCTCATCACCCGAGGGCTCACCCAGGAGCTGGCGCTGCACGCGGGCCTGCCCGCCCACGCCCCCACCAGGGCCGTGGTCGAGGGACTGGACGCGCGCGGGCGGGAAGATCTGGCCAACGGCCTGCGCGCCGTGGTGCGCAACGCCGAGGCCGTGTCCGACGAGAGCGCCCTCCAACAGCTCGCCACGCGCGCCGCCGCGCTGCGCAACCGCATCCATCCTTCCGGGCCGCTCCCGAGCGCGCCCGCCGATTCGACAGCCGAGGATTCATGACCCTGCCCACCTTCGCCCCCCCTCCCACCGCCGCCACCAGCAACGCCGTGGCCGCCGCCCACGCCATCCGCGAGGGCGTGCTCGCCGAGGTGCGCAAGGCCGTCGTCGGCCAGGACGAGCCCCTGGAGCTGATGCTCGTCGGCCTGCTGGCCGGCGGCCACGTGCTGCTGGAGGGCGTGCCGGGCGTGGCCAAGACGCTGATGGCCAAGGCGCTCGCGCGCGGCGTCAGCGCGGACTTCAAGCGCATCCAGTTCACCCCGGACCTGATGCCCGCGGACATCCTCGGCACCAGCATCTTCGACTTGAAGAGCCAGGCCTTCGTCCTGGTGCGCGGCCCCATCTTCACCGACCTGCTGCTGGCGGATGAGATCAACCGGGCCCCCGCCAAGACACAGTCCGCGCTGCTCGAGGCCATGCAGGAGCGCGGCGTGTCGCTGGAGGGCCGCAACATGGCCCTCTCGCCCCTCTTCACGGTGTTCGCCACGCAGAACCCGGTGGAGTCCGAGGGCACCTACCCGCTGCCCGAGGCGCAGCTGGACCGCTTCCTGCTGAAGATCGACGTGGGCTACCCGGCGCCCGAGGAGGAGGACGCCATCCTGGAGTCGGTGCACCGGGGCTTCGACTCGGGCGACCTGGCGCGGGCGGGCGTGAGTCCGGCGGTGACGAAGGAGGGACTGCTGACGGCGCGCGCGGCGCTCAACGAGGTGACGGTGGAGCCACCGGTGCTGGCGTACATCCGCAAGCTGGTGGCGGCCACGCGCACCTCCAGCCGCATCCGCCTGGGGGCGGGCCCTCGCGCGGGCGTGCACCTGCTGCTGGCCGCGAAGGCGCTGGCGGCCCTGCGGGGCCGGGGCTTCGTCACCCCGGATGACGTGCGCTTCCTCGCGGGGCCGGTGCTCAAGCACCGCCTGCTGCTGTCGCCGGACGCGGAGCTGGATGGGGCCTCGCCCTCGGACGTGCTGCGCGAGGTGGTGCAGTCCGTCGAGGTTCCCCGGTGATTCCCACCGGGCGCCTGTGGGTGCTGCTGTGCCTGCTGGCCGTGCCGATGATGGCCGCGGGATTCTTCCCGGGCTTCGGCGGGGTGGTGCTGGTGCTGGACGTGCTGGCACTGGGGCTGGCGGCGGCGGACTTCCTGATGGCGCGGCGGGTGCGTCTGGAGGTGAGCCGGAAGCTGCCGCCCCGCCTCTCCGTGGGCGCACCCAACAAGGTGGAGCTGCTGCTGATGCACTGGAGCGGGCAGGCGGTGGACGTGCGCGTGCGCGACGACATCCCCGAGTCCTTCACCGCCGAGCCCGAGGAGGCCGCGCTGCACCTGCCGGCCAACAGCCAGACGCGCTGGGTCTACCGGGTGTCCCCGGCGAAGCGCGGCAAGTTCGGCTTCGGGGACATCCACGTGCGGGTGCGCGGGCCGCTGGGGCTCGTCTTCCACGAGCGGCACTTCCCGGCGGCGCAGAGCGTGTCGGTGTTCCCGGACCTGCGGGGCGCGAGCCGCCTGCTGCTCTCCGGCGCGGCGCTGGACCTGGTGAACCTGGGCCTGCGGCAACTGCGCCGGGACGGACGGGGCAGCGAGTTCGCCCGCCTGCGCGACTACGCCCAGGGTGACTCGGTGCGCGAGGTGGACTGGAAGGCCACGGCGCGACGCACGAGGCCGGTGACGCGGGTGATGGAGTCCGAGCGCTCGCAGTCCATCCTCATCTGCGTGGACGCGGGCCGCTCGATGGCGGCGCAGGTGGACGGGCTGACGAAGCTGGACCACGCCGTGAACGCGGCGCTCTTCCTGGCCTTCGTGGCGGTGCGCAACGGGGACCGGGTGGGGCTGGCGGTGTTCGCGGACGGGGTGAAGGCGTACCTGCCTCCGGCGGCGGGCCGCACGCAGTACCGGAAGATCCTCGACACGCTCTACTCCACCACGCCGAGCCTCACCTACGTGGACTACCTGGCGCTCTTCAAGGAGCTGAACGTGCGCCTCACGCGGCGCAGCCTGCTGTGCGTGTTCACGGACTTCCTCGACGAGGAGCAGGCCTCCACGATGGTGGCCCCGCTGCACCGACTGGCGCGGCGGCACGTACCCTTGTGCCTGTCGGTGAGGGACACGGCGCTGGTGAAGCTGCTGCGCACCGAGCCCGCCGGCCCCGAGCAGGCCTTCCAGCAAGCCGTGGCCAGCGAGCTGCTCACGGACCGCGAGTCCCTCAAGGCCAAGGTGAGTTCCGGGGGCGTGCAGATGCTCGACGTGCAGCCGGATGAGCTGAGCCTCGCCGCGGTCAACCGCTACCTGGACATCAAGGCGCGCGGCGTCCTGTAGGCGCCCCGTCCGTATCCGCCTCGGGCTGCCGTGTCCCGCGCATCCAGTCCGAGCCCAGGTACGCGTAGACGCCCACGCCCACGGCCAGGGCGAAGGACACCTTGAAGGCCACTGACAGCTTCGGCGGGTGGATCTGCGAGATGGTGCCCTCGATGAGGCCCGCGAGCACGAAGAGCACGAGCGTGCCGAAGAGGAGCTTCACCGCGCGCACCGCCTCCTGGCGCAGCGCCAGGCCTCGGGGAAGCCCTCGCGGAGCCACCTGCCCCCGGGCGATGACGAAGCCCGCCGCGCCCGCGATGCAGATGGCGGTGATCTCCGGAATGCCGTGCGGGAGGATCCACGCCCAGAACCAGCCGGCCATGCCCTTGGCCGTGTACACCTGGGCGAGCGCCCCCAGCATCAGGCCGTTGAAGAAGAGCATCAGCGCGGTGCCCACGCCGGCGGTGATGCCCAGGGCGAAGGCCAGGAACGCCACCTGGATGTTGTGGGTGAAGAGGAAGGTGGTGAACTGGGCCTGATCCTGCACGGACATGCCCTGCCCCGCGGCCTCGTCGGCGGCGCGCTTGACGGGGTCCAGCGCCAGGTGCTGGTCGGGGACGAGGTAGGGGGCGGCGTCCGGGTCCACCAGCATGCCCAGGTAGCCGAAGCCCAGGCCCGCCAGGAACAGAAGCACCGACGCCGTGTACATGCGCCACTCCTGACGCATCAACACCGGGAAGCCCCGAGCGACGAAGCCCCATACGTCCGCGAACCGGGGCCGCTGGCCCGGGTAGGTGAGCGCGTAGGCCCGGCCCACCAGGTCATTGAGGTACCCGCTCACCTCCGCCGAGCCGCTGCGCGCACGCACCCACAGCAGGTCGCTGGAGACGGCGCGGTACAGCTTGCCCAGCGAGCGGGCCTCCTCCAGCTCCAGGGCGCGCAGTCCCTGCCGCTCCGCCTTGTCGAGCAGGGACTCCAGCGTCTCCCAGCGCGGCCGGCGCGCCTCGATGAACTCGGGCATCTCCATACGAGACGACTCTAGCCGAGTCCGGGAAGGACCAAGGCTATTGCGGCTGGCGTCCTTCGTGGAAATCCGACGAGACCACCATGTCCGTGTTGAAGGCGGCGTTGCCGCTCAGCGCCGCGAAGAAGCCGTATCTGGAGAAGTCCTCCTGGGCCGCCACCCAGGACGGGTCCGGGTGGAGCACGAACCGCCGCTCGCGGTCCACGACGAACACGCCCTCGCGCGAGCCGAGGAACTTCTCGCCCAGCTCGCCCATGAGGGCGCACAGCGCGCCAAGCTTCACCTGGGTGCCGAGGATGCCGCGCACGGAGCCATCCCCCGCGGTGATGCACTGGTCCTCGCCCACTCCCCCTCCGAGTGGAGCCCCTGGGAGCAGGCAATCGAGCGTCACCTGGCACCACTGGAGCCCGAGCCGGTCCCGTTGGACAAGGTATGCTCCCGGCCCCCTTCCCCACTGGAGGAGAAGCATGCGCATCCCGAAGCCCGCTCCCGCCCGCTGGTTCGCGACGGTCCTGCTGCCGCTGTTGGCGGCCTGTGGTCCCACCGATGCAGGCGATGCCCTGCGCGCCCTCGCCGATTACCAGGACGGCCTCATCACCTTCTACGACGCGACGGGCGCGGGCAATTGCAGCTTCGCTCCGAGCCCGCAGGACATGGACGTGGCCGCGATGAACATCGGCCAGTACCAGGCGGGCGCGGTGTGCGGCACGTGCGTGGAGATCGAAGGGCCCAAGGGCAACCTGCGCGTGCGCATCGTGGACTCGTGCCCCGACTGCGAAACCAAGGGCCACCTGGACTTGAGCCGCGAGGCCTTCGCGAAGCTCGCCAACCCCATCGACGGCCGCGTGAAGGTGCGCTGGCGGCTGGTGACGTGTGCCGTGCAGGGCCCCATCCGCTACCACCTCAAGGAGGGTAGCTCGCAGTGGTGGACCGCCATCCAGGTGCTCAACCACCGTGTGCCCGTGACGAAGCTCGAGTACTGGAAGAACAACGCCTGGGTACCGGTGAAGCGCGAGCCCTACAACTACTTCGTCGAGCCCAGCGGCATGGGCACCGGCCCCATCAAGGTGCGCGTGACGGCCTCGGACGGGCAGACGTTGGAGGACACCCTGCCCGGAGCGGCCTCCAACAAGTTCTACGACGGTGCTGCCCAGTTCAAGGTCGACTGAAGAAGTGAAATAGTCGCGGCATGGGCCAGCTCGACGTCGGGACCATGCCGTCACCTATCGCGCAACGCCGTTTCGAGCTGGTAGGCCAGCTCCACGGTCGCGTGGGCGAAATGCTTCGCCTGGAGGCCAGTCGGCTGCGCTTCTCGCTGGGGGTGTCGCTGGCGGACCTCCGGCTGCCCTTCCACCTCACCCCGGAGGCCGCGGCGCTCTTCCCCATGGGCGTGCGCCAGCTCGCGATGATGCTGCTGTCGCGGCACAGGGACCTCGTCAGCACGGGGGAGTTCGACCGCTTCCTGCTGGTGGAGGAGTACTCCAACCTGCCCCCGCTGCCCGTGACACTGTCCCCCGCCACGGGTGGGCCGGACACGCGCGCCGTCGCGGACCTGGCCACGCTCACCCACCCCCTGCTGACGGGCGCGGTGATGGCGGCCTGGCTGGGGCCCGGAGGAGGAGGCCGCTCGCTGGTGGCCCTGGTCATCGAGCTGATGCGGCGCGCCTTCGGGGAGATGAAGGAGTCACGTGGGCGCGAGGAGACCCCGGCCCTGGTGGCGCTGATGCTGTCCTCGCAGCTCCCCGGCCTCGAGGGCGCCGTGCGCTCGCTGGAGCTGCCACACTCGGTGCAGCGTCAGATCCTCACGGCCGCGACCACCGGGGTGTACCTGGCCCTGCGGCTGGGCGTGGAGCGCGCGCTGCGCGAGGCGCAGGCCCCCGAGGAGCTCGCCACGCGCATCGAGTCGGCACTGGGACCCATGGCGGTGATGGGAGGCGGCAAGCTGCTGCTGACGGGCGGCTCCCTGCTCTACGGCTGCGAGCTGCTGGCCGGAGTCCCCGACGCGGAGAAGCTGGTGGCGCAGTACCCTGGCGGGCTGCCCGTGGAGACGGTGCGGGCCACGCTGGAGCAGGCGATCGCGGGCGACGACGCGGTGGCGCGCCGGGCCGAGCTGGCGGTGGGCCTGGGCGCCCTGCGCGAGGGACTGGTGCACGCGGTGCGGCTGGGCGAGGGAGGCGGCTTCAAGTCGACCCTGACGCAATCCCTGCGGGAGCTCGCCCTGCGCCCCGCCACGCTGACGGCCCTCCTGGGCGACGAGAAGGCACGCAAGCAGTGGGTGAAGGACCTCCGGGGCCACGCGGAGACGCTCAAGGGCCCCTCGGCCGAGGCTCTGGACAACCTGGCCACCATCTTCAAGGAGTACACGCCCAAGGCGCCAGCCTCGGCCACCGGGCTCTCGCGCTCCGGGGCCCATGCCCGCTATGCCCAGGCCGCCACCGCCTTCGTCTGTGACCTGTGGCTGGAGCGCGCGCTGTTCTCGCCACGGCGCATGCTGAACCCGCGCACCGGCGACGAGGTGGAGGGCGGGCTGGAGGCGGAGTATCAGGCGGGCCGGCTCTATCGGCTCTCCACGCGCCCCGGGCCCCTGCTGCGCTCCGCGGTGAGCGCCCCCGTGGCGCACCTCTTCGTGGACATGAAGGACTTCACCCGACGCACGCAGCTGCTCGGCGGGGCGGCGATGGCGGACTTCCTCCGGCGGGAGTTCTATCTGCCCATCCTCATGTCGGCGAAGGCGCACTACGGGGGCATGGTGCATCTCGCGGACAAGGGGGGCGTCTCGGTCAACAACCTGCTGGGAGACGCGCTCTCGCTGAGCGGGACGGTGGATCGGTTGGTGGAGCTGGCCAGGGACATCCGGAGCCACCTGGTGTCCTACGAGAAGCGCCTGGCCCAGGCCGTCTCCCGCGAGCAGGTGGAAGCGGCCCTGACGGCCATCGAGGAGGAGTACGAGCGCAAGCTCCAGACGGCCCGGCCCGGTCTGCGGCCCCTCCTGCTGCGCGACAAGGAGTCGGCGCTGGCGCGCGGCCGGGGCGAGGGCCTGGAGGCGGGCGTATTCGTCTCGTACGGCCCGGCGCCGCTGATCATCACCATCGAGGACGACGTGTTCGGCAACTCGAAGGTGGCCATCGCGGATCGCATCAACGAGAGCGCTCGGGGCACGGCGCGCTCCGGGGCGGCGCGGGCGAAGGCGGATGCGATGCTCGCGCGGGAGCGACAGCGGCGGGGGAACCCCTCCCTGGCGCATCCCTGGATGGTCTTCGTGGGCGCGCCGCTCCCCGTGCAGGTGCCCTACCCGGCCGAGGCCGAGGCGCGCGCGGCGCTGAAGGCGGGAGACCTGACGGGGGCGATGCGGGCCCTGGAGCAGGCGGTGCGCGACTCGCTGGAGGACGCCGCGAAGCAGGGGGAGGACGCCCCGGGAGAGATCTACAACTCGGGCGTCGCGCTCTCCGAGGAGACGCTGCTGGCCTACCAGGAGATGGCGGGAGACAAGCGGCTCTTCTACTCGTTCCAGGTGGCGCCGGAGACGCTGCACCCGGCCCTCCACGAGCGCTACTACTTCCCGCCGGAACCGCTGCGACTGACGGTGGGCTTCCACCCGACCGGCGAGCTGGCGGAGGTGTTCCGCTTCG
>NZ_DASVWK010001104.1:0-14799 GCF_036389735.1 Archangium sp.
GGTGGCGCCCGTGCCTCCGGTGCCTCCCGTTCCGGCCGTGGCTCCTCCGCCCATGCCTCCCGTTCCCCAGAACGAGCTGGACGCGGACGAGGTGAAGGAGCGCATGCGCGAGAAGATGAAGGAGGCGCGGCGCTCCCGCAGCGGCGCGAGTGACCTGGTGGCCCGCGGCCGCTCCCTGGAGGTCAAGGAGGGCGAGTCGGTGGACAGCGCCGTCGTCTACGGCGGCAACCTGACGGTGAAGGGGCACGTGGACGACGACGCGGTCGTCTTCGGCGGCAACCTGGAGATCACCGGCCACGTGGAGGGTGACGCGCACGCCTTCGGCGGCAACGTCGTGCTCGGCCCGGGCGCGGTGGTGGACGGAGACGTGTCGTCCTTCGGCGGCAGCGTCCTCAAGCAGGACGGCGCGCAGGTGGAGGGCAGCATCGAGTCCTTCGGCGGCGCCCACATCGGCCGCATGGTGGCCGGGGAGCTCAAGGAGAACCTCCGGGACATCAGGGAGCAGACGCGGAACGCCGCCCGCGCCGAGCGCGACGAGGAGAAGGACGAGGAGCGCCATGGCAGCGGGTTCGCGGCCTTCCTGGTGTGGTTCGCCATGCTCTTCGGGACGGGCTTCCTGGGACAGCTCTTCTTCCCGGGGCGGATGAAGGAGCTGGGTTCGGAGATCAAGCTGCAGCCGGTGAAGAACGGGCTGGTGGGGCTGCTGGGGGCGCTGGCGATGCTGCCCATCACGGTGGTGCTGACGGTGACGCTGATCGGCATCCCGGTGATGCTGGCCCTGTGGGTGGTGGCCTTCCTGACGACGGCGTTGGGCTTCGCGGCGGTGGCGGGCGAGATTGGCGCGAGACTGCCGGTGCTGCGCGGCCGCAAGACGCAGGCGATGGTGCTGGCCCTGGGGCTGCTGATCCTCCTGGCGGTGGGCCACATCCCGGTGCTGGGCCCGCTGGTGCTGACGATGGCGACGCTGGTGGCCTTCGGCGCGGTCATCCGCACCCGGTTCGGACACCGCCAGCGGGGCATGCCGGAGCCCATCTTCTCCGAGCGGGTGCCGGGCTGAGCGACGGTCGTCTCACCTGAAGCAAGCACCCCACCGGGGGGCGGCACGAGGCGCTGGGGGGCGCGTCGGGTCGCCCCCCGGTGTTTTTTTCAAGCCCCCTCGGGCCCACCCGCGAGCAACATCCGCTCGCCCATGTCCGGATGCGCGGGCTCCAGCAACGAGGTGCCACGGTACAGCTTCCGGGCCGCCACGAACCCGGCGACCCGCATCACCGGGCGAGGCACCAACGAGCCCAACCGCATCATCCACCGGTAGGCCAGGCCCGGGTACACGAGGGCCGCGGCGCGCTCGAACCCCTCGAGGGCCTCGCGGGCGCACTGGGCGGCGGAAATGCGCAGCCACGAGGGCGTCTGGCCTTCGAGATCCTCCGTGCCAGCCACCTCGCTGAACTCGGTCTCCACGGGCCCGGGCGCCACCTGAGTCACCACCACCCCCGAGCCGAGCACCTCCAGCCGGAGCGACTCGGTGAACCCGTCGAGGAAGCGCTTGGTGCCCGCGTAGACGGCCAGCCCTGGGAGGAACACCCGTGCCCCTCCGGAGCTGATGTTGAGGATGCCGCCGTGCCTGCGCTCCACCATGTGCCGCAGCAGCCGGTGGGTGAGCAGCACGGGCGCCGTCACGTTCACCTGGAGCATCTGGTGGATGCGCGACCAGCTTTCCTGCTCATAGAGGCTGTAGTCGCCCAGGCCGGCGTTGTTCACCAGCACGTCCACGCGCACCAGGTGCCTGTGCAGCGACTCCAGCAGCGTGTCCACGGCGTCCGGGTTGGCCAGGTCGCACTGCTCCACCACCACGCCCAGGGTGGGGTTGAGCACGAGCAGCTCGTCACGCAGCGCCTCCAGCCGCTCCAACCGGCGGGCCACCAGCACCAGCGTCCGGGCCCTCCGGGCTAGCTGCCGGGCGAGCTCCCTGCCGATACCCGACGAGGCCCCCGTGATGAGGATCGTGCCGGAATCGATGGGTGGACGCATGAGCTCCTCCTTGTTTCGACGAAAGGGAAAAGTAGCCACCTGCCCCCTCCCCCACATGACGCGCCGGGCCGAAAGCCCTCCGGGCCACCCGGCTCACCGTCCAGGAAATCCAGACCGTCCTGTTTCACTACGAACCCCAGGAATCCAGATGTTCTGATTGCGGACATCCGTTCCGCGCCCGTAAGGTCCGGCACTGACTCGGCTTTGCGCCGAAACTGTGCAATCCGTTTACACCTGCACTCCAGGAACAGGAGCATGCATGCTCCACTCCGGGTGCGAGGCGGGGCCCGCTTCCGAGGGAGGACGAAGCCGCGCACTGCTGGCACGGCCCGTGCCTCTAGGGAAGGCGCTCGTGCACTCCCGCGCGAGGAGAAAGCCCCCTTTTATGAACCTGAAGATTGTTCGTGCGTTCCTGGTGGTTGGTCTGACGGGCTGTGGTGTCGCCGAGCTGCCCCAGGACGTTCCGAATGCGGAGCTGGGCTCCACGGAGTCCAACGTCATCGTGGGCTCGGTGAACTGGAGCAGCGTCACCTCGCTGAGCTCCACCAGCACCGAGCGCACCCGGTCCAAGGCGGTGGGCTACCTGTCGATTCCCGCCGTGGGCAGCCGCTGCACCGCGTGGCTCGTGGGCACCGACAAGGTCGTCACCAACAACCACTGCATCGGCAGCAGCGCGGACGCGGTGGGCGCCAAGGTGTCCTTCAACTACGAGGACGGCGTCGCCTCCACCAGCCGCATCTGGTACGACTGCTCCACCTTCGTGCGCACCTGGTCGGCCGAGGACATGACGGTCCTCACCTGCAAGCCGCTCAACGGCTACTACCCCGGTCAGGTGTACGGCAAGCTGACGGTGGCCAGCGGCAACGCGGCCAACAGCTCCGCGATGTACGTCGTCCACCAGAACTGCGACTACAACGCCACCCCGAGCTGCGTGCCGACGAAGAAGTACTCACCGGGCTCGGTGCTCAACACCAACTGGAGCAGCAACGAGCTGTCCTACAACGCGGACACGCTGGGCGGCTCCTCGGGCTCGCCGGTGCTGGGCGGCGCGGGCAGCACCTACGCGCACCTCGTGATCGGCCTGCACCACGTGGGCGTGGGCTCCAACTACAGCAGCACCGCCTACAACACGGGCGTCGAGGCCTCGGCCATCAAGGCGCGCCTCGCGGAGATCGGCCTGTAGTCCAGAAACGGGGTACGCGCCTCAGAGCGGCTCCAAGACGCTCGGAGGCGCTTCCCTCGGGATGTGACCGGCATCCCAGGGAGCCGCCGAGAGGATTCGCTCCACCTCCAACTCCTCGGCGCGCTCCACCTGGAGTTCCCGGAGCAATACCCGGGCGACCCGGATCTCCGAGGAGTCGAGCTCGGAAGGCAGGGACTCGAACACCTCCACCAACAACCGCTGGGCCTCCCGACTCCGCCCCTGCTCTTGAAGCAGATGGCACAGGCTCAAGGCGGCCCGCACCTCGATGCAGCGCGCCCCGGACCGCCGGGCGATCTCGATCGCCTCCTGGAACTCGACCAGCGCCTTGGCGGCTTCACCGTTGCGGAGCAGCAGCTCGCCACGCACCCGGCGCATCTCGGGATCCTCCAGGTGCTCTCCCGCCCGCACGCCCCAGGCCAACCCCTCCTTCACCGCGGCCAACCCCTCGGAGATGAGCCCCATCCTCAAGCGCGCATGCGCGAGCAGACAGAAGAAGAACGTCCAGCCCACCTCCGCTCCGGCCTGCCGCATGCGCTCGAGATCCCGCAGCACCATGCCGTAGCCCTCCTGCTGCCGGCCGAGCACCAGCAGTGCCCACCCACGCAGGGCGGGAGCCCACCCCTCCCACGTCGGGAACAGTCCCTGTTCGAAGATGACGAGGGCCTTGTCGGCCGCCTCCAGCATCCGCTGGACATCGAACCGGACCCAGTGCAGCAGGGCGGTCGCCTCGTACACCAGCAGAGATGTGTAGGGATGGCCCAGCCGCTCGGCACGTCGCACGGCCAGCTCGATGAGTCGCAGCCCCCGCTGCTGCTCACAGCGGATGATGCAGCACACCGCCTCGAAGGCCAGGGCCATCGCCAACGGCTCGGGCTCGAGCAGGCCGAGGGACTGTGGCTCCGGCACCTCTTCCAGGGAGCCCTGGGCCACGGCCTCGTGGAACAACGCCTGCGCCTCTACCACCTCTCCTTTCAAGAGCTGGCTCATGCCTCCCATCAACCGGCCCACCACCTGGAGTTGCGGCACCCCGGCTCGCTGGCCCAGGGAGACGAGCTGCTCCGAGAGCGCGAGCGCCAGCGTGAAGTCCAACCGCATCATGTTCTTGACGAAGAGCCCACCGCAGGCGGCGAGGAGCACGGGGATGTCCCTCACGTCCTGGAACAGCTCCGGGATGCGGGCGTAGATCTGCTCCACCTCGGGCGCCGAGTAGCTCCGGGTGGTGATCAGCGCCTGGCCGAGGAGCACGAGCAGCCGCAGTTCCTCCTCGACCCGCCGGGCCGCTCGTGGCAGGCGCCTGAATAGCGTGAGCGCCTGCTTCAGGTGGGCCACGGACTCCTCGAAGGCCGAGCGCTGAAGGGCCAGCTCTCCAGCCTGGGCCCAGTACCGGATGGCCGGTTCCAACTCCCCCGCCTGGGTGTAGTGGTAGGCGATCAACTCGGGCGGTGCCGCGACGGCTCCCTCCACCGGGTGCTCCAGGAGCGAGGCGAACCGATGGTGGTACTGCCGCCTGCGGGGCTTCAGCAGGGACTCGTAGGCCGCCTCCTGGATGAGGGCATGCTTGAACTCATAACGCGGCTCCGGGTCCTCCCCCTTGCACAGGAGCAGCCCCTCCTCGACCAGCTCCGCCAGGTCCCTCCCCAAAGTGGTGACATCGCGCTCCGAGAGAGCGGCCAGTTGTCCCTGGGTGAAGTTCCGGCCAATCACGGCGCCCTTCCAGGCCAGCTCCTTCTGCTCCTCGGGGAGGAGGTCCAACCGGGCCAGGAGCAGTTCCTGCAAGGTGACGGGAAGCGCACCCACCGTGGGCGCCTCGTCACCAGGAGCGGCCCGGGTGAGCACCATGTGGGTCAGCTCCTCGACGAAGAGGGGAATGCCCTCCGTCCGCCGCACCAGGAACTTGAGCGTCTCCCGGGGCAGGTCAGGGCTGTTCTGGGTGAGCCGCCGAACCATCTCGGCGGTGTCCTCCGCCGCGAGCCGGTCGAGCACGAGCCGGTGGATGCCAGGGTGGCGCCGCCAGGGGAGCCGCAATTGGGGGCGCGTGCTCAACAGCAGGAACATCCCCGCCAGCTCGATGCGCTCCTGAAGGAGGGTGAGGAGTTGCAGGGTGGACGGGTCGGCCCAGTGCAGATCCTCCAGGACGAGGAGCAGCGAGCCCGAGCCTCCCCTTCCCGAGAACCTCGCGGGCAGCCGCAGCAGGACGGTGGCGAGTGTCTCCAGGGTGCGCTCCCGCTGCTGCTCGGGCGACAGCACCAGGGGCGGCAGCTCCTCGCGCGGGGGAAGGCACAGCAGCTGCCCGAGCAACAGCAGGCTCTCCGGGAGGGGCATGTCGAGTGTCTTCAACACCTCCTCCAGGCATGCCCACCTGTGCGCGGGTGGGGCCTCCGGATCCAACCCGAACAATTGCACCATCCACTCCAGCACCGGGTGGAAGGCGCTGCGGCTGAGCTGCGGCCAGCACTGGCTGGACACACAGCGCTCCCCCTCCCGGGAGACGTGCTCGCACAGCTCCTGGATGAGCCGGGACTTGCCAATGCCCGCCTCACCGCTGAGCACCACCACCGCTCCCTGTCCCCGGCGAGCGCCCTCCCAACGGGCGATGAGCTGGCGCAGCTCATCGGTTCGGGCCACCAGCGGGGTCAGGCCCCGGGTCCGCGCCCGCCCGAAGCGGGTGGTCTCCAGCCTCTCGCCCACCACCCGGTAGACACCCATCCGCGTTACCCCCACCGAGGAATAGGGAGCCTGCTGGCCCAGCGGCGTCGTCACGAAGTTCCCCCGCGCTCCCTGACACGTGTTCTCGCTCAAGTTCGCCGTCTGGGCGGCCGCCTGCCTCGCCAGCCACCTCGCCACGTGAGGCGCCTCGCCCTGGATGGAAGGCGAGTGCCCCTTCACCCCGGAGGGATCGAACACGTCCAGCACCACCATGTCCGTGTGCACGCCCACGTGCACCGCGAGCCCGGCCTGCTCCGCCCGCGGCAACTCCTCCCCCACCCGCGTCAAGGCGAGCGCCGTCCGCACCGCGCACAGGACGTCATCTTCCCGGGCCAGCGGATAGCCGAAGCACCCCAGCACCTCGTCGCCCATGCGCATCGCCACCCACCCCCCATGTCGCTCGATGATGCGCGAGCAGACCTGATGGAAGGTCGCCTGCCACTCGCTCACGTCCTCGGAGTCGAAGGACTCCAGGTGCCCCGAGAGCCGGCAACACACCAGCGACACCTGCCGGCGGTGGGGGATGAATTGCGTGGGCGGCGCATCGGAGGAAGGAGCCAGGCGCCACTCCAGCACCCGCAGCCGCTCGCGCATCTCCAGCGCGCTCTGGAAGCGCCGGGCGGGCGCCTTGGCCAACGCCCGGGTGAGGAACCGATCCACCAGCTCGGGCAGGTCCGGACGGCGCGTGCGCATGGGCGGCACCGGCTCGGCCGAGAGCACCCGTTCGCGCAGCACCTGCCAGTCACGGGCGTCATAGGGCACATCCCCGGTGAGCATCAGGTACAGCATCACTCCCGCCGCCCAGATGTCGGTGCGCAGATCCTGGGGCTGCCCCCACCACTGCTCCGGGGCCATGAAGGCGGGCGTTCCCCCTCGGGGCCGCTCGCGCGAGGAGTCGAACCGGGCCAGGCCGAAGTCGAGCAGCTTCGCCCGCCCGTCCGGGAGGATGAACACGTTGCTGGGCTTGAGGTCCCTGTGGATGATGTGACGCGAGTGGGCATGCGCCAGCCCGGCCGTGACGTCGCCCATGATGTGCAGGGCGCGTGGCAGCTCCAGGGAGCCGTGCAGCAAGATCGTGTCGAGCGATTGCCCGGACAGACTCTCCATGATGAGGAAGGGAGCCCCCTTCCATTCGGAGACATCGAAGATGCGGACGATGTTCTCGTGATCGAGCTGGGCGACCAGCCGAGCTTCCTCCTGGAGGAGCCTGTCCAGCGACTCCTGGGAGAACTCCCGACCCGGAGAGATGAACTTGAGGGCGACGATGCGCTGGAGCACCTCGTCTCGGGCCTGGACGACCTGTCCCATGCCTCCCCTGCCGAGCTTCCCGAGGATCTCGAAGCGGCGGCCATCCCTCCCGCCGAGCCGCTCTCCTGGCTGGGGAGCGACGGGTAGCGGGGAGAATTCGCTCACCTCACGCAGGAAGGAATCGCCGTAATCGGAATCAGTCCTGGGCCCGCTATCGTCGCCATCGCGTTGATTCATGGTGCTCCCCCACGCGTAACGATGATGACCCTCGTCGACAATGACAGAACCGATCCCGCTGACCGGGTGATGCGCTGTCAGGGTGCCGCGGGTGCTTCTTGGAAAGGACCGCCTTTCCGGCCCCCTGCCCCACGCTGTCTGTCGCGGAAGAAGGCCGCGAGTTGCTCCGTGCTCTGGAGGAACAACTGGTCGAAGAGGCGCTGCATGCGGCCGAGGAAGGGACGCACCACCCAGGAGGGGGTGTAATAGACACGCCAGCGGAAACTCGTGCCCCCCTTGGCCGGCTCGAAGGTGGCTTCCTGTAGGACCTGCCTGGCGATCGGTAGGGTGCATCGATCGAGCGAGGCGAACCAGCACCGCCCGCGTTCCGCCTCGAGCGTGCGGACCCTCACCGTCATGAAGGTGAAGGACTCGTCGTAGATGCGCTGAGCAGGCGGCGCCTCCGGCGTGAGCATGTCGATGCGCACGAATTGATCGACCCACTCACCGCCATGGGTACAGGTCGAGAACTCGTCGTAGACCTGTTCGGGTGGAGCTGGGATCCATGCACGGTGGTCGAGCTTGTACCGGGCTTCCCGGGCGAAGGACGGAGTGGTGGGAGTGAGCCCGAAGAGGAGAGGCGGCCACGTCAGTCTGGACGGATGATGGATGAGTGCAGGTGCATGAATCATGGGGACACCTCCATCAGGAAGACGGAGGTCCCCGGGTTTGTGAGCGAAAGCACACCCAGGCTGTCGGCTGTCCTGACGGCCCACCGGGCGCTCCCATGCCGTGAGACAGTGCCGGCCATGGCCGCGATGCAATCCGCCCCCCACGTGCTCCGCTCCGTCTTCGGCTTCCCCGGCTTTCGCGAGGGGCAGGAGGCCGTTGTCTCGCGGCTGTTGGACTCCAGGTCCGTGCTCGCGATCTTCCCCACCGGAGCTGGCAAGAGCCTCTGCTACCAGCTCCCCGCGCTGATACTGGAGGGCGTCACGCTGGTCATCTCACCACTGATCGCGCTGATGAAGGATCAGATCGACTTCCTCACCAGCCGTGGCATCGCCGCCGCCCGGCTCGACTCGACGCTCGGACCGGAGGAGATCCGCCAGCTCTACTCCGACTTGAGGTCCGGGACGCTCAAGCTGCTCTACATCGCGCCGGAGCGGCTGGCGAACGAGCGGTTCCTCCAGACGCTCCGCCGCCTGCGCATCGCGATGCTCGCGGTGGACGAGGCCCATTGCATCAGCGAGTGGGGTCACAACTTCCGGCCCGACTACATGAAGCTCGCCTCGCTCGCCAGGACGCTGGGGGTGGAGCGGGTGCTGGCGCTGACGGCGACCGCCACGCCCTCGGTCGCCCGGGACATCGCCGCCGCGTTCGACATCGCGGCCGGGGATGTCATCCAGACGGGGTTCCATCGGCCCAACCTCTCGTTGCACGTCACGCCCACCCACGGTGGCGACGAGCGCCGGCAACTGTTGCTGTCGCGCCTCCGCTCCCGCCCGCGGGGGCCGACGATCGTCTACGTCACGCTCCAGCGCACCGCGGAGGAGACGGCCGACTTCCTCTCCGACAGCGGCTTCTCCGCCAAGGCCTACCACGCCGGCATGGAGCCCGAGGTGCGGCACCAGGTGCAGGACTGGTTCATGGGCTCGTCCGACGCGGTGGTGGTCGCCACGATCGCCTTCGGCATGGGGATCGACAAGAGCGACATCCGGTCGGTTTATCACTGCAACCTGCCCAAGAGCCTGGAGAACTACGCCCAGGAAATCGGCCGCGCGGGCCGTGACGGCAAGCCCTCCACCTGCGAGCTGCTGGCGGCCATGGAAGACGTGACGGTGCTGGAGAACTTCACCTACGGCGACACGCCCACGCCCGAGGCGGTGGCCGGCGTGCTGCGGCACGTGCTCGGCCAGGGCGAGACGTTCGACGTCTCCATCCACGAGCTCTCCGGGGCCCACGACGTCCGTCCGCTGGTCATCGAGACGCTGCTGACCTATCTCGAGCTGGACGGTCTGCTCGAATCCACCGGCCCCTTCTATACGGAGTACAAGTTTCAGGCCCTGAAGCCGCTCGAGGAGGTCTTCGCCGGCTTCGACGCCCCGCGTGCCGACTTCCTGCGACGCGTGTTCGCCCACGCCGAGCCCATGAAGACCTGGTCGCGGCTGAAGCTCGACGACATCTCCGGGAAGATTGGCGAGCCGCGCCAGCGCCTCATCACCGCCCTCAACTACCTGGAGGAGCAGGAGGCCCTGAAGCTCCAGGTCACGGGCGTGCGCCAGGGCTATCGCCTGAAGCGGAGCGACTTCGACGTCGCCGGGCTCACCCAGACGATGGTGGGGCGGTTCAGCGAGCGGGAGAGCCGGGACGTGCGGCGGATGCGGCAGGTGCTGGACCTCGCCGACCACGAAGGCTGCCGCACCCGCTTCCTGCTGACCTACTTCGGCGAGGACCTGGACGCCGACTGCGGCCACTGCGACTGGTGCGCGGGCGAGCGCCCCGGCAAGCTGCCGCCCCCGGCCGTCAGACCGCCGGGAGCCAGCGAGGTCGCGAAGCTGAACCAGTTGCGAGCCGAGCGCCACGAGGCCCTCGCCTCTTCCCGGCAGGTGGCGCGGTTCCTCTGCGGCATCAACTCGCCGAGCGCCACCCGCGCCAGACTCACCAGACACAAGCTGTTCGGCCTGCTGTCGGATGTGCCCTTCAAGCAGGTGCTCACCTTCGTGGAAGGCGAGGCGACCCGCGTGTAGCCCCAGTCGCGGGCCTCGCGCGGGTCATTCGCCAGCGCGGGGGAAGTGTGTCGGCGTGAAGGACGGGCCGAGCACTCGGGGACCGTCCTTCCCCCACTGGATGGGATCGATGCACATCCGGCGAGCCGTCCGCGCCGGATCCCACGCGTGGTAGACGATGACGTCCTGCCCGTCAGGGCCGGCGACCACGGAGTTGTGCCCGGGGCCGATCACCCTGTCCGGCACGGTTTTCAGCAACGGAGGAATGCCGGTCGGCTCGACCCAGGGCCCGAGCGGGTGATCGGCCACGGCGTAGGCGACGCCGTACGTGGCCTCCAACCATGAACCGCCGGAGTAGAAGCAGTAGTAGCGGCCCTCGTATCGGCGGACGAAGGGGCCTTCCAGCGTGTGCCAGTCGTAGACCTGCCCGTACATCTTCCGCTGGCGCAGGAACACCTGCCAGTCGCCACTGGGGCGCAGGATGGTGCGGCTCGGCCCGCGCAGCCGGGTCATGTCGTCCAGCACGTTGACGGCGAGCATGGTGCCCACCCGGTCTCCCTCGAGCACGTCCCGGGCGTGGAAGAGGTACCAGGTACCGTCCTCGTCCCGGAACGGGCTCGCGTCGATGGCGAAGCGCTCATCCGGGGTGAGGTTGATGCCCTGATCGATGAACGGGCCGGTCGGCTGGTCGGCGACCGCGACCCGAAGATGGTGGCCGACGTCCCCATGCCCCACGGAGTAGTACATCCACCATTTCCCGTGAGCCTCGGCGACTTCCGGCGCCCAGTAGTCGCCTCCGAGCTCCGGGGGCAGCAACTTGAGGGCTCCCCCCACGCTGCGCCAGGTGACGAGATCGGTGGAGGTGAGCACTTCGAAAGCGTGCCCATCGACCACCCGGCCGGTGCCATAGGCGACATAGCCCCCCTCGACCCGCAGGACGAAGGGATCCGCGAAGTAGGCGTCGTGCACCGGATTGCAGTAGCGAATAGTCATGACGGAATGACTACAACATGAGTGGCTCGGGTTGAGGAAGCATCGCCCACCTGGCAGTCAACCCCGCTCCGGGTCGCATCGCCCGGGGTCGGGGACCTCCGTACCTTGCGCCTTCCCCTGTGTCGTCACGGAGCGCAAGGAGCCCACATGCCGAGAGCCACCGCCGCCATCTCCAGCCGAGGTGTGTCCCCCTACTGCAGCTTCGCGCTGGTCACGCTGCTCTCCCTGCTCGTCGGGTGCAAGGACACCCCGCCTCCGGACAGCCCGGCTCCGGAGCCCTCGCCCCAGCCCGTCCGGCAGATCGTCGACACCCCTTTCAAGAAGGCGCCACGCCCCATCATCGGAGCGCTCCGCGATCCGCTCGACAAGTTGCCCCAGGTCGAGAACTTCGAGCTCGTCGGCTACAACCCCTTGCCCAATCCTGGAGATACCCGGCCGCGAGGCCGCAACGGCCCCATCGACATCTCCGGTGACTGTCTCTATGTCGGCAGCCGTATCGGGCGCCGGCCGGGAACGGGCTCGGACTTCGGCACACCCGCGCTGCCTCCGGAAATCCTCATCGTGGACATCCGCGAGCCGAGCAAGCCCGAGGTGGTGGGAGCCCTGCCCACCATCCTCAACGCCACCTCCCGCGAGCTCCGGACCATCCCCGACCTGAACACCCTCATCGTCATGAACTTCCGGGAGACGGGGCCCGACAGCGGTGAGGTGAACAACTACCAGGTCTATGACATCACCGACTGTCGCAAGCCGGTTCTCAAGCAGACGCTCCCCCTGGGGATCGATCGGCCGCATGAGTTCTTCCTGTGGCGGGATCCACGCAACTCGGGGCGCTTCCTGCTCTTCTCCGCCATCCACCTGGGCAATGTGAGGGAGCCCTCACTTCGGGTGTTCGAGCTGCGTGACCCGCCCAACGGCCCCATCAGCCCCGACCCGGTGGCAACCTTCACGCTCTTCCCGGCGGTGCCCCGTACGGAACCCATCGACCCGGGCGCCTACCGGGATGACCACTTCGTCTTCAACGCGGAGCGGCCCGCCACGCAGCGCAACAACGTCCACTCCATGTCCGTGTCCCAGGACGGGACGCGGACGTACGTGGCCAACATCCACGCGGGCTACTACATCCTGGACAGCTCGCGCCTGACCCAGGGCCTGCCGTGTACTCCTCACACCGTCACCGCCGACGCGACGACCAACACGGATCTCAACCTCTGCCTGCGCAAGGTCAACCCGGATCCAGGCGCTCGGGTGGACTTCACCCCCCCCAATGCGTGGACCGAGCACTCCGTGTACCCCGTCCCGGGCCGGCCCTACCTCCTCGTCTCCGGTGAGCGCAACGGCGTGGACACCTGCCCCTGGAGCTGGGGCCACATCCTGGACATCACGGTCGAGCGCTTCCCGCAGGCGATCTCGCGCTACATGGTTCCCGAGAACCTGGAGGCCAACTGCTTTCCCGGGGGCCCGGGCGATCCGGCGCTCCTGCGCGAGTTCTCCCCGCACCAGCAGCTCGTCTTCCCCAACCTGTTCTTCATCTCCTGGTACTCCGCGGGCCTGCGCGCCTGGGACATCTCCAACCCGGTGCTGCCAATGGAAGTGGGCGTCTACGTGCCCAAGCCCGTCCCGAATATCGTGGAGCTGGTCCGCAACAGCCAGGACGTATGGGTATGGTCCCACCCCATCCTCTACAACGGCCTCATCTACGTCTCCGATGAGAACAACGGGCTCTACGTCCTGCGCTACAAGGGCCCTCGCGCCGAGGAGCTGCCGCAGCAGGGACGGGTCATCAGCAACACCAACTTCTAGGACGCACGTGGCACGCCAAGGCCTGCTCCTCGAGGCGTGGCGAACATGACGCCGACGGATTGATGGAGGCGGCGGGAATCGAACCCGCACCGGGCGGTGCGAAACCTCTAGCAGAATCGCGCCCTTACCTCGTAACCGCCCGGAATGGCTTGGAGTCATTACCCCGCCGCGTCCCGTGTCGTCCCGTCCTGGGCCAGCCCATTCCGCAGGCTCCTGCGACATACGTGCAACATGGTGGACGTGGTAAGTGCTGGGGCTCGTGGTGAGCGTCCAAGCTGGCCAAGTCGACGCGACGGGCCTCTCTGTAAGTGCTAGAGGCCTCGTGGTGAGCGGCCAGGCGGGCGCGTCGGACACGTCGACGGGAACTGATCGCTGGGGCCTCGTGGTGCGTCCTGACGGACCGGACGCGGGGCCTCGTGATGCTGGCGCCTCGTGGCGAGCGTCGGGGCTTGTGGTGCCACCCAGGACGGACGGGGCCACCGCCGGAAGCGGGCCTTGTGGTGAGCGCTGGGCTTGGAGCCCCTAACAAAACTGAACCTTCAGAACCCACGCCCTCGGGCGTCCTCGTAACTTCGGCGGTTTTGTTAGGAGTTCTAAGGGAGTAGCTGGTGCAGAGGGAGCGAGGAAGGCTGCTGACCGGTGTCACCCCGACTGAGGACCAAGCCGGTAAAGAGACCGTGCAGCGCCCTTGGGGAGACACGCCAGCGCAGGCCTCTCTCCCATGAGGTCCCCTTACCCGTGAATGGATACGGGGAACTGAATTCCCCGCTCCCATTCATCGAAGCACCTACTACTTGGACCTCGTCAAATACACCGTGCGACTGGAATCATCTGACTGGAACGCCACATGAAGCCGGGCATTGAAAACGGCCATGGATGGGGCACTTCCCATGCGGATATCAGGGTAGCCCACGGCGGGCGCAATCCAGCTCACGCCATCTGCGGAGGAGGTGACGAATAGCTGATGACTGTAGTCATTCGCCTGGAAAGCAGTGTAAATCCGACCATTGAAAACGGCCATGGATGGGGCGCTTCCAAGACTAATACCAGGATAACCCACGGCAGGCGTAGTCCAGTTCGTGCCATCCACAGAGGAAGTGACGAAGAGTTGATGACTGTAATCATCGGCTTGAAAAGCCAAGTAGAGCCGGTTGTTGAACACGGCCATGGATGGGGCACTTCCCATGCGGATACCAGAGTAGCCCCTGGCGGGCGTGGTCCAATTCACGCCATCCGCAGAGGAAGTGACGAAGAGTTGATGACTGTAGTCATTCGCCTGGAAGGCCATGTATATGCGGCCATTGAACATGGCCGTTGCCGGAGTGCTTCCGGTGGAAATTCCAGTTAGCGGAACAGCCGGGGAGTCCAGAGTGGACGGCGGAAGTGGGTTGGGGGGCGTTACGTTACAATTCAACGGACCGCCACAGGATAGCCCATTATAGAACCACCAAACGATTGGACCGCCAGGGTCCTCCCCCTCGAAACTAAAGAACTGACAATTATTATTGAAACCCCAAGACGTGGGTACCGCAAGCCACAGGGAATAACTTGGCAGACCCTGAGACGAGGCAACAACCTGATTCCAGCAACTGCTCGCTGGCGTCTGAGAGCAGTTCGTCTGAGCTAGGTTGGTCCTCTGGCCCTGCATTGGAGGGCTCTGGTCTACTACTTGGTAACACCGCGTGTCTGCATTTGCTGCTGCAGGGATGATGGTTGTTAGAAAGACAGCCAACACGAAAGCAATCTGCCGCATATTGTCCTTGAATTCTTGCCAATGCTTGGCACCAAAAGCACGCATCTGACAGCACTGCCTGTTGCCGGAGACATTGCGCTAATCTCCAGGGGTGGGCAAGCAGCCGCTCGGGGAGGGCTCGG
>NZ_DASVWK010001105.1:0-3227 GCF_036389735.1 Archangium sp.
TCCGCGCGAAGAAGGAGGGCTTCCGCGACCTCGAGCAACCCGTCGCCGCCGAGCCCGCCGCCCCCGCCGCGAAGGCCGTCATGACGTGGTGACCGGCCGGCGCCGTGCCCAGATTCCCCCGGGCCTTTCGGGGCCCGGGTGGAATCCGAATCGAGGAGGTACGGCGTGGAGAACTGGACGCTTGGTTATGGGACCCTGCTGACGACGCTCGGAGTGGGCGGCTACGTCGCGACGGGAGCGCGGCACAAGACGGCGCTCATCCCCGCGGGCTTCGGGACGGCGGCCCTCGGCCTGGGCCTGCTGGAGCGGCGCGGCTCCTCACCCAAGGCCGTGCTGGGAGGCTCGGCGCTCCTCGAGTTGCTCGGATTGGTGGGGACCGCGCGAGCGCTCGCCCGGCTGCCCGCACTGCTTCGCGGTGAGAAGCTCGAACGGCCCGCGGCGATCGTGTCCCAGTCCGCCATGGCGGGCCTCTCCGCGGTGTACGTGGCCCTCTGCCTGCGGGGCCTGTTCGCCCGGTAGACACGAGAGGCCCGCGAGGAAGGACTCGTGGGCCTCTTTCCTCACGGCTCAGCGCCGCAGCGGGAGGACCCACAGCTCGGTGCCGTGGACCGTGTCGTCGGCGACGAAGAAGACCCTCGAGCCCACACGGGTGTAGCTCCGGGGGAACGAGCCGACGGGCCCCGGCGCGATGTCCTGAAGCCGTCGCGTACCCGCCACCGTCCCGTCGCTCTCCCACGGCTCCAGGCCCGTTGCCTCCTCATTGCCCGTGAAGAGGATGCGGCCGTCCAGGGCGAAGAGCTCGGAGCCGAATTCGTCCGACAGGCTCAAGGGCCGGTGCAGCAGCTTCGTTCCGGAGCCCGTCCCATCGGTCACCCAGAGCTGGACGTCACGTGGAGCCGGGCCCGAGGTGGAGATGCCGAGCCCGAAGAAGAGCTTCCTGCCCGCGACGGCGGAGGTGGTGATGAACGGGAACGCATCGGGATCGTCGGCGAAGGGATTGGGAAGCGTGGTGACGAGCCTCACGCCCACGCCGTCATCGCTGTTCTTCAGCCTGTACAGGCGCATCAAGCGGTCGGAGGGATCCACCCTCGCGACGTAAAGGCAGTTTCCCACCGCCTCGAGGACCTGCGGGAACTCGCTGGCCGGGCCCGGCGTCAGGTCCGCGACGAGCATCGTGCCGGCCTCGGTCCCATCGGTCCTCCACATCTCGGTGCCGTGAGCGGGCTCCGTGGCGGCGAAGAAGATATGACGACCCACGGTCCTGAGGCTGAAGGGGTTCGAGCTCTCGGGGCCCGGAACGATGTCCTTGATGAGCACGGTGCCGGCCTCGGTGCCATCGGACTTCCACAGCTCGGTGCCGTGCTCCGCTTCCGAGAGGGCGAAGAAGAGCGTGTCACCCACGAGGGCCTTCGAGGTGAGGACGGAGGACTCGGGCCCCAGATCCTTCACTCTCACCGTGCCGGCCTCGGTGCCATCGGACTTCCACAGCTCGGTGCGGGAGGGAGCGGTGGGAGTCGAGGGGACGAAGCGGAAGAAGAGCAGCGTCCTTCCCACGGCCCTGAGGTCGAACGGCTCACCGTCCTCGGGCCCGGGCGTGAGGTCCTTCACCAGCCGCGTTCCCCCGGTCGTCCCATCGCTGACCCACAGCTCGCGGCCATGAGGCTCATCACCCACCACGAAGAAGAGCCGCGAGCCCACCGGCGTCAGATCCGTCATCCGGTCGATGAAGAAGCCGCCCGGGAACGGGGGGAACCGCAGGATCGGCACGGTGCTCCCCGAGGTGCCATCGCTCTTCCACAACTCCCGGCGGCCGTCCTCGAAGTTGGCGGCGAAGTAGAGCTTGCCGCGGAACTCCACCAGGCTCTCCGGGACGGGGCCGAGCCGTGAGGGCAGGTCGGACGGAGGGAAGATGTCCCTGACGAGCCGCGCGCTCCCCGGCTCCGGGCGGTCCCACGTCGCCGTCAGCTCCTCATCCCCCATGTCCCCAGGGGTACTGGCTTGCGTCCGCTCGTCCTCCTGCTCCGGGAGCGAGCCGGCACACCCCAGCGCCAGCGTGCACCCCAGCACCACCCCACGCCACGATTTCATCCCCGACCTCCATCCTGTGATTGGCGAGCACAGGGTGTGGACCGTGGGGCGCTCTGCCCAGTGGCCCCCTGGAATAGAAACCCAATGACCGCACACCAAGTAGGAGCCGGGTCCTACCCGATGTGACGCGTTCGACTCTCGGAGCGAGGTTTTCGACTCTCAGCGCTTCTTGGCCACAGCGGGGTACTCAAGGCCGCGCACCCTCAGCTCCGACAGGCCCGCGGGCACCACAGGTAGCGGCGATGCAGGTCCACGCGCTCCGGCGACTCGTCCAGATGGTTCCGCCTCGCGGGTAAGTTCGAGCCCCGCTCCAACGAGGGCACTTGCCGCGAGCCTCCCACCAACGCCGCGCGGGTCTCCTCGTCCATGAAGCGCTTGCGCAACCCGACGAGCAGTATCTGGCCCGGCACGGTGCGCTTCTCGATGGAGGTCAGGAGCCGGCTGTACCAGGGAGCGCTGAAGAGCCGCAGCATCCAGGGCTTCAGCAGTCCCACTTGGAGCAGGAGTCGTTCCGTGGACGCGGCGGCTCCCTTCGGCAGCAGCGGGGCGAGTCGGGGTTGGCGGTCGAGCCAAGCCACGAACCGGGCCACCTTCACGGCTGTCCGGCTGAAGTGGGAGCGCATGGCCCAGAGGAAAGCACAGGCCTTGCCGCCACGCCGTGGATCGGACACGTGGGCAGGAACTCGACGGAAGGGCGCCTCTCCCAGGTAGGTATCCTTGGTTTTTATTTTCTGACCAGATTTAAACGACGGAATGTGGACCTATCCCATCGAGTGTCATCTCTCCTGACCTTCAACACTTTTCCTTCTCCTGTTCTCCGTTCGATTCTGCTCTCTTTTTCGAGGATAGGTTTGGTGGAGCGACGGACTGGGCCAGATTTAGCGTGTTTACTTGCAAGAGAAAGGAGACACCCATGGGTAGGTTGCGACTGGTCGTCAGTATTTTTTTCTTACTATATGCGAGAGTTGGCGAGGCGCAGGATGTTCCTGGGCCTGTTGCACATTACCGCTTCGATGCTGAGTCACCCATTGCTGTGGATTCCTCTGGAAACTCCAACGCGGGGGTGTTCATCAGTGGGGCGAGATACCAAGGGGGAAGCAGCATTGCTCCGACACGCTGCAACGTTGACAGCCTGCAAC
>NZ_DASVWK010001106.1:0-6489 GCF_036389735.1 Archangium sp.
AGGGCCTCCAGGTCGTCCGCGAACTCCGCGGCGGTGGCGTAGCGGTGCGCGGGCTCATACGCCATCGCCTTGAGCACCACCGCCTCCAGCTCCGGCGACAGGTCGGGCCGCAGCGCCCTCGGCGGCTGGAACTCCCCTCCCAGCAGGGCGTTGAGCACCGCCAGGTCGTTGTCCCGGGCGAAGGGCCGCACGTGGGTGAGCGCCTCGTACAGGCTCACGCCCAGCGAGAAGATGTCCGCGCGCCGGTCCACCTCGCCGCCCCGGGCCTGCTCCGGCGCCATGTAGACGTACTTGCCCTTCACCACGCCAGTGCGCGTCTGGGCCAGGCGCGACTCGGCCTTGGCGATGCCGAAGTCCAGCACCTTCACCTGGCCCTCGTACGTCACGTACAGGTTGGAGGGCGAGATGTCGCGGTGGACGATGTTCAGCGGCCGGCCCGACTCGTCGGTGAAGTCGTGGGCGTAGTGCAGGCCGCGCGCCGCGTCGGCGAGTACCTTCATCACCAGCGACACGGGCACGTACTCGCCCCGGTAGCTCGCCGTACGCACCGTGGTGGAGAAGTCCTCCCCCGGCAGGTACTCCATGCAGATGTAGTAGCAGTCCTCGGTGAAGCCCAGCTCGTGGATCTGCACCACGTTGGGGTGCACCAGCCGCGCCGCCAGCCGCGCCTCGTCGCGGAACATCTCCACGAAGTCCGGCAGGCCCGACAGGTGGGGCAGCATCCGCTTGATGACGACGTTGCGTTCGAATCCATCCGCGCCGAGCCGCTTGGCGAGGAAGATCTCCGCCATGCCGCCCTCGGCGAGCTTGCGCATCAGCACGTACTGGCCATAGGGCCGGAGTTGCGCGTCGGCGCTCGTTCCGGGTTCCGTCTTGGCTTGAGTTGTCATCCCAAAAGCCTCACTTCAGGGTTCGCACCGTGTAGACATCCGGCGCGCCCGATCTGGAAATCTTGAACACCACGCGAGGCGGTTGCCCCGCGGGAGACACCCACGTATCGAAGCGGTGCTTCGAGTCGAGTGTCAGTGGCTTGTCATTCACGAAGACCTGCGAGCCCACCGGAGCCAAACCGGTCACGCGCACGCGAGAGCCCGCGCGCTGTCCCTCCCGCGGGGAGTTGACGACGAGCGTGGGCACGGAGTTGTCGAAGACGAGCTCCAGCTTGTTCATCCGCCCACCGCGTACCGGCCGGCCATTGGAGGCCAGCGGGGTGATGGACCAGAGGAAGTTGCCCTCGTTCAGGACGCCCGCCTCGAGCGGCACCTGGGGTGAGGCGGCGGAGCGCTCCGCCACGGGCTGGCCGAGCGCGCCGCTGCGGTACACCGACACCTTGTAGGACTCCGCACCCGGCTCCGGCGGGCAGGTGAAGGTGACGGCCGGTGGCTTGTCCTGGAAGAAGATGGTCGTCTTCTCGGGGCCCTCGGGGACGCGGTTGCGCAGCTGATCCAGCTCGCCCTTGGAGGAGGGCTCCGGTCCGAAGGACGCGCTGCCGCGCACCACGTCCGAGCCCTCCGGCCGCTGCACCCGCCAGTACAGCGCGCCCCGGGCGGGCGCCGTCACGTTGACGAAGCCCCCGCGAGCCACGCCCTCCAGCACGGTCCGCTTGAAGTCGGCATCCGAGGCCACCTCCACGCGCACCTCGCCGGCCTCCTCCCACGTGAGGGCCACCTCCGACGGACGACGTTGGAACACCTGCTGGCCCGGCACCGAGGGCAGCGCGAGCGGCGCCCGCGCCAGTGTCTCCACCTGCGCGGTGGCCTCGGCGCCCACGGTGGCGCGCTCACCCGCGCGCAGGGGCTCGCGAGCCGAACCGCGCACCAGCGTCACGTCGCCCGCGCGCGAGTCCACGGTGAAGCCGTCCTCCGTGCGCCGCACGTCGAGCCGGGCGGCGCCCTGGGCCTCCAGCAAGAGCCCCGGCAGCACCACCCGGCTGGCGCGACCCGGAGCCAGCACCAGCCCCAGCTCGCCCTTGCGCAGGTCCACCCGCGCCTCGTCGACGGAGCCGCTCTGGGACACGCCCTCCACCACCAGCTCGCCCCCATTGCCCAGGGAGAGCTGGGACTCGGAGCCCGCCAGGTTCAACAGCGCCGTGCCCTGACGCACGCGCACGGCGTCACCGGCCTTCAGCGGCTCGCCATTGCGGTCCACCACTCGCCACCGGGCACTGCCCTTCTGGCGCCACTCCGCGCGGCCCGCCGCGGCGTGCACCGTCACCTGGATGGGCGCCAGCTCCAGCACCCGCGTCGTCACGCCCTCGGTCTTCACCGAGACGGACTGCCCCTCCGAGGCCCGCACCGACTGCCCGTTCTTCGCCACCACCTCCACGGAGCCCAGCAACACCTCCACGCGGCTCTCGCCCTCGGCCACCCCCACCTGCACCTCGCTCTGGTCCGAACCCACCCGGGTGAGGCCCATGGGCGTGAGGATGGTGAGCTGCACCTGGGAGCCCGCCTGCGCCGGGGAAGCGGTGGCGGGCACTCGCGACAGCACGAGGCCGCGCGACACCTCCAGCACCAGGCCGCTCGCGTCCTGGCTGAGGACGAAGCGCGCCTCCGGCCCCACCTCTACCGTGCGCCCGTCGGCGAAGCGCACCGTGGCGCCTCCGTCCGCCCCCGTCTCCACCGCGTCCCCACTCCACAACGGGCCCCCCGTCGTGGGCGCCACCTGGCCTCCGCGCTCCAGACGCACCTCGCCCTTCACCGCCGCGAGCTGTGCGAGCGAAGCCACGCCCGCGTCCACCACGGCCGCGGGCTTCACCTCCGCGACGGAAGGCGGAGGCGGCGTGGAAGGCAACGACTCCTCCTCACCACAGGCCGTGGCCAGCAGCAGGACGAACGCGGATACGAGGGAGGTACGCAGGATGCTCACCGGGACTTGGGGAAGAGATCGACGTTGAAGATGGCTTGTTCACCGTCGTGCACGGTGACGACCTTGGTTTGGGAGAGATGCCCGGGAGCCGAGAAGACGAGACGATACCTACCTTGCTTGAGCTGGACCTGGAAAGTCCCCCTCTCGTCCGTCCGGCGGCGAAGCTTAGCCTCAGGGACGGAGACCCAGGCATGGAGCGGCTGGCCCTTACGGACGCTGCGCACCTGACCAGACAGGGTAGCAGGCAGCCCCTGCCGTGCGGAGACGAGCGACACGGGCAGGGGAGTCTCCGTGCCAGCGAGGACGACCACGGCCTCCTGCACGACGCGGAAGCCCTCAGCGGATATTTTCACCTCCAGCGGCCCCGGGGCGAGTTTCTCCAGGCGCACCACGCCCGCCGCATCGGTGAGGGCCTGGGTAGAGCCCGCGACGACGGTGGCACCCGCCAGGGGCGCGCCGCCTCGCGCATCCGTCACGGTGACGAGCACGCTTCCCTGCTGAGGCTCCGGGCGGGCGCGCACCACCAGCTCCGAGCGCCGACCCGCCTCCAGCGTGATGCGCCCCTCCGCGGGCAGGTAGCCGCCCACGCTCGCCCGCGCGAGCACCTCACCGGGAGGCAGCACCACGCCCGTCAACCGCCCGTCCGCATCGGCGGCGCGCGGCGTCTGCGCCACTCCACCCACCGTCAGCACCACCTCGGCTCCGGGCAGCGCGGCGCCGGTGTCCTCATCCACCACCGCGAGCACCAGCTCGCCCTTCGTCCGCCCCGAGAGCCAGTCGGTGAAGGTCTCCCGCTCTCCCCCACCGCACGCGAGCTCGAGCGCCACGCCGACACGGCTGATGCCCTGCCGGGACTTCACCCCGTCCGCCGCCGTCCGCGCGTCATGCACGTACTGGTAGTCCAGCACCAGCGCTCCACCCCACTCGCCCCTGCGCACCAGAGGAGCGAGCAGCGCGGCGCCGGCCACGAAACCGCTGGACGTGGAGCCGAGCGCCACCGGCACCTCGCCGCGCACCTCCGCCCGCAGGCGCGCGGGCAACGGCACGAGGACGCGACCGCCCACCAGCGCGGCATGGCGCACCACGGGGCTCAACAGCGTCGTACCCGCGCTGGAGAAGGCCGGGAGCTGGGCGAAGCCATAGCCCACGCTCAGCTCCGCGCGCACCGGCCCGAAGGAGCGCCGCGCCGCCGGGCCCACCGAGCCGCGCAGCAGGCTGCCCCCGGTGACGCGGTCCTCGCCCCGCAACAGACTGAAGCCCTCGCGCTGCACGCTGGCCCAGACCCCCAGCCACTCCGGGCCGAGCACGTCGAAGGCGGTGGCCCCCAGCGCCCAATCATTGGGCGTCAAGCCTCCATAGGTGACCGAAGGCCCGGACTCCTGGGTCCCCTGGCGGAAGGCCAGTCCATAACGCAGCCGTAAGGAGACACGCTCCGGCTCCGACTGGGCCGCGGCGCGGCTCGGCACCGTCAGGGTGAGCGCAAGTAGGAGGACGAAAAAGTGGCGCGGAAGGACCAGCACAGCCGGAGTATAGTGAAGACTGGACAAGTCCCCTCAAAACAGGCCGCGCCCGCCCTTGGGCCCCCCCTCCCGATGGAATCCCCTACCCTCCCCCACATCGTCCCCCCTCCACGGATGTCGGCAGGCAGCCGACACGGGCTCGTGCCTGGACGCCAGCCCCGGGAGCACATGATTCCTTACCGTGAGGTGGCTTCTTGCCGGGTTGGAACGGCTTTGCTAAAGCTCCACCGGTCGGGAGCGCCGCACCTAACCTCCGAAATTCATTCCGGAAACCTACGGGGAACCCTCGGGGGCCGCGGAAGTACAGGTCGAGCGAACGCTTAGGAGCGTAAACGCCCATGGGCACGCAATTGGTGATGTACGAAGAGGAGTTCACCAAGATCAACGCGGTTTGCGACCGGTTGACCAAGGACGCGAACGCGAAGGTGGTGTTCCTCGTCGACAAGAACGGGCAGCTCATCTCCTCCGCGGGGCAGACGCAGAACATCGACACCACCTCGCTGGCCTCGCTGACGGCCGGTAACGTGGCGGCGATGGGCGGCCTCGCGAAGCTGATTGGTGAGAACGAGTTCCCCCATCAGTTCCACGAGGGGGCCAAGGACTCGCTCTACATGACGATCGTCGGGAGTCGGGTGGTCCTGGTCGTCATCTTCGACAACCGGACGAGCCTCGGTCTGGTGCGCCTGCGCATCAAGAAGGCCAGCGACGAGCTGACCAAGATCTTCGAGAGCCTGGTGAAGAAGACCGATGGACCCGGGGTCGGATCTCCGTTCGCCGAGATTTCCGACGACGATATCGACAACCTCTTCAGCGAGTAACCCGGGAAGCCATGTCCTTCATCAACTACTCGTCTCGCGAAATCAACTGCAAGATCGTCTACTACGGTCCCGGGTTGTGCGGGAAGACGACGAACCTGCAGTACATCTACAACAAGACCGCCGCGGAGACGAAGGGCAAGCTCATCTCGCTCTCGACCGAGACGGATCGCACGCTCTTCTTCGACTTCCTGCCGCTGTCGCTCGGTGAGATTCGCGGTTTCAAGACGCGCTTCCACCTGTACACGGTGCCCGGTCAGGTCTTCTACGACGCCAGCCGCAAGCTCATCCTCAAGGGTGTGGACGGCGTGGTGTTCGTGGCCGACTCCCAGGTCGAGCGCATGGAAGCCAACATGGAGTCGTTCGAGAACCTGCGCATCAACCTGGCCGAGCAGGGATACGACCTCAACAAGATCCCCGCCGTGCTCCAGTACAACAAGCGCGACCTGCCCAACGCGCTGACGATCGAGGAGATGCGCCAGGCGCTCAACCCGCGCAACATCCCCGACTATCAGGCGGTGGCGCCCACGGGCGTGGGCGTGTTCGACACGCTCAAGGCCGTGGCCAAGCTGGTGCTCACGGAGCTCAAGAAGGGCGGCTAGGTGTTTCCCGCCCAACCCGGAGGCGAGGCCCAGGTGGCCCTCGCCATCGGAGGGGTGCGCACGGAGTAGACTCCGGGCCAACCACCTGAGTCCCGGGGGGACGGGAGACATGGAGAAGCTGGCCGTCGTGTCGTCATCGCCGTTGTTCGAGATGCTCTCCAGCGCGGAACTCGCCCACCTGGCCGAGCTGTCCGAGCGGCGGCGCTACTCCGCCGGGGACGTGGTGTTCGAGGAGGGCGAGCGCGGAGACTGCCTCTACCTCATCGTCCGGGGAGAAGTGGAGCTGACGCGCCGGGATGGTGGCGGTGTGTCCCGGCCCCTCACGGTGCTCAGCGCGCCGGGCTTCTTCGGGGAGATGAGCCTCATCGATCTCGAGGACCGCTCCGCCACCGTGCGGGCGCGCACGGACACGGAGCTGTTGCGGCTCACCACCGAGCACCTGGCCACCTTCCGGCAGCAGCACCGCGAGGGCTTCACCTTCGTCGTCCTCAACATCGCGCGCATCCTGTCGGCCCGGGTGCGCGAGGCCAATGCCCGGCTGTCCGCCCGTCAGGGCTGAAACGCGCGGGGGCTCCAGCCGATGTCCGCGAGGAAGCCCTTGCTCTCGGCGATGAACTGCGGCGCCAGGCCCGGCGCGCACGCGAGCACGTCCCCGTAGCCCACCCGGTGCGGCTCCCCGTCGAT
>NZ_DASVWK010001107.1:0-10696 GCF_036389735.1 Archangium sp.
CACAGTCCGCGTCCGCGTTGCACTCGCGCGCGAAACCGCCCGCCTCGGCCATCCCATTGAGCACCGCCGGGCCAGCACCAGCGGCCGTCTCCGCGCCGAAGCCGACGACGATGGTGCGGATCTTCTTGTTCCTCAGGTTCTGCACCGCCAACACCGAAGCATCCTTGTCGAGGCAGCCCACCGTGTTGTACGGCGCCTCCGCGCAGAGATTGTCCTCGGGCTTGCCCAGCGTGCAGGTGCAGGGTTTCGAGGCGTCGAACTTCTCGTTGCAGTTGGGCAGACCGTCCGTCAGCAGCAGGACGAGATCCTCGCGCCCCTCGACCTGGAGTTCCGGCAGCGTCCCCAGGAAGTCGAGGCTCGGGCTGGTCGGGGTTCCGCCTAGCGGCCGGTTCGGGCCGGAGTTGGGGATGCCCTGAATCGCCGCGTTCACGGCCGCGGCCTGGGCGATCAGCGTGTTGTCATCCTCCGCCGTGGGCAGCCCCCTGCGCAGCCCGGTCGTCGCGCCGCCACACACACTCGACTGGGTGAGGTCCGGGTAGGTCGCCAGTCCCACGCGCGCCACGCGGCCGTTCTTGGAGAGGAAGCTGTCCATCGCGCCCTGCAGCGCCCGCCAGCGCGTGGGGCACGTCGTCGGGCACGGAGACTCGCCGCCACAGGTGGTGCCGTTGGAGAGCTTGCAGGCCGCAAGGTTTTTATCCAGCGGCTCGGTCATCGAACCCGACGTGTCCACCAGCAGCATCAGGTTGGGCTTGAGAGCACGGGCTTCGACCCTCGTCTCGACCGTCGTCTGAGAGACGGCGAGCGGCTCCACCGGCTCGAAGTCATAGGTCTGGCAGCCGGCGGCGAGAACACCACCGAAGGTGCTCACCGCAAGGGCGAGCAAGAGGGTCAGTTTGGCGCGCATAGATTGAGTCGCTCCTCGAAATCAGGCGCGGGCTCACCCCGCGCTCACTAGGGACCGGCCCCGAAAGCGGGCCGAGGATACCCTCTCCCGCAGGCCCCGGGCCAGCCTTCCGCGCAACGCCTCCCTATAGAGCGAGGGTGCGTGCACCATCCGTCAGTCTCCACAGCGACGCCAGCCCCATCACCTCGTCCAACGTCCCCTTCAGCTCGTCCGGTACGTATCCGCAGATTCTTACCGTGGTGTCGCACGCCACCAGCTTCGCCCCCAACGCCCTCGCCTCCTCCAGCATCCGCGCCGGTGTCGGCACCCCCAGCCCCTCCGCCCTCGCGCTCTCCGCCAGCTCCTTCTCGCTGTGCGGCCGCCCAAAACCGCCCCTCACCAGGGCTCTCAAGGCGTCGAAGGCGAAGACGACGTACACCTGATCACCCATCGCCGCCGCGGTGATGCCCATCGACGCCGCCTGGAACGCGGGCTCGTAGGTGGCGTGCTGTAGAAAGAAGAAGACCCGTCCAGCCATGGCGCCGCCACATATAGCGGCACGCCAAGTGACTTCAACCGAACGCCGAGAAACTTCAACAATCCACCATCAGCAAAACGCACCCGGAGTGCATCGTCTCCACCCGGTCCTCCGGCCTATAACCAGGGTCCGTCGAAGGTCCGCACCGAGGGAGCCCTCCCCCATGTCCATCTCCCCACCGCCCGTCTCCGCTCGCGCCGCCTCGCCCGCTCATGGGTGGCGGCACCGCCTGCCGCGGCTGTCCGTGCTCGCCGCGCTGCTCCTCTCGGGCACCCACCCCGGTGGCGAGGCCGCCGCCGCGCTCATGCAGTCCTCTCCTCTCGACACACCCCGGTCCCCGGGCACGCTGCACGAGGAGATCCTCCGCCTGCTCGACCGCTCCGAGGCCTTCCCTCGCGAGGCGGACTGGGCCCCGCTCGGCCCCGACGCCCTCACCGAACTCTCCGGGCTCGCCAACGACCCCAAAGCCTCCGAGACCCAGCGCGCTCGCGCCGTCACCGCCATGGCCGTCGTGGCCCACCCCGAGGCCTCCGTTCGGCTCCAAGCGCTCCTGCGCCCCTCCGCGACTCCCCCTTCCGTGCGCTCCGCCGCCGCCCTCGCCCTCGCGCGCCGCACCGGGCTCGAGTCCGTTCCGTCATTGGCTCCGCTGCTCGAGGATCGCAGTGAGGCCGTTCGCGCCGCCGCCGCACAGATGCTCGGACGTGTAGGGGGCGCGGAGGCTCGGAAGGTGCTCGAGGAGCGGCTTGCCCTCGAGGAGAAGCTGGAGGTCCGCGAGGCCATCCAGCGCGGGTTGAGCTACATCGAGCCTTGAGGGGTTCAACCCGAGGGGGTTAGATGGGGCCATGCGCCCCACCGTGCTCCTCTTCGACATCGATGGCACCCTCGTCACCACCGGCGGCGCCGGTCGTCGCTCCATGGAGCAGGCTTTCGAGAGCCTCCACGGTCGCCGTGATGCCTGTGACTCCTTCAGCATGTCCGGCATGACCGACCGCGCCATCGTCCGCAAGGGACTCGAGGTCATCGGCGCCTCCACCTCTCAAGAGGCCATCACCGCCGTCATCGACGCCTACCTCGCCTCCCTCGCCGAGGAGGTCCAGCGCGTCCAGGACCGTGACTACCGCCTCCACCCCGGCATGCGCGAGGCCGTCGAGGCCGCCCACTCCCGCGAGGGCTTCGCCGTCGGGCTCGGCACCGGCAACGTCCGCCAGGGAGCCCGCGTCAAGCTCGAGCGCGTCCGGATCTACGACCGCTTCTCCTTCGGTGGCTTCGGCTGCGACCACGAGGACCGCACCGAGCTCATCCGCCACGGCGCCAGGAGCGGTGCCTCCCTGCTCGGTGTCCCCGTCGAGGCCTGCCGCGTCGTCGTCATCGGCGACACCCCCAAGGACGTCGCCGCCGCCAAGGGCATCGGCGCCACCTGTATCGCCGTCGGCACCGGGAACTTCACCCCGGACGCCCTCCTCTCCTGCGGCGCCGATTACGCCTTCGCCGACTTCTCCGCCCCCGAAGCGCTTGCCGCCCTGCTCGACGGCCGCTGAGCCGGGCTCGCTCTTCGGGCACCCCTCCGACCTGGGTATGGTATCTCGACCGTCACGCCCAGGTCCCGAGGAGCCCCTCCCCATGTCGCTGTCCACCCTCGAAGCCTACGATCTCGTCCGTTTCGCCGAGGCCCTCGACTCGCGCCTCGCCGCCGCCGATGAGCTGCTCGCGGGTCGCCCAGGTCTGGAGCGCGAGAAGGAGTGGCTCTCCACCGCCCTCCAGATCGTCCGCACCGAGCGCGCCCCCGCCCAGGCCGTGCTCGAGAAGGTGCGCGATCTGCCCGAGCTGGAGGAGGTGCGCGAGGAGTTCGCCTTCACCCTCCAGAATGTCTGGGTCGACACCCTCGAGAAGCTCCACGCCGGCATCACCTTCTGTGCCAGCAGCCGCGCCCCCGTCATCGAGGCCCTCTTCCCCCACCTCAAGTTCCCCCAGCTCCGCCGCGCCTCCCGCGAGGCCCTCCAGGAGTTCGGCTCCAACTACGAGCGCCGGCTCAAGTCCTCCTACGTCTCCCGCATCCTCGCCCGCGAGGACTTCGCCTTCGTGCGCCCCGTGCTCGACCAGGTGGCCACCGCCTACGGCCAGTGGCAGGCCTGCTTCGTCCCCGTGCAGCTCCCCCACGAGCAGGCCGCTCCCCTCCGCGCCGAACTCATCGCCCTCGGCAAGAAGCTGGATCTCGCCCTCCGGCAGGCCCGCTGCCTCGCCGAGGCCGCCCTCGCCCCCCTCCCCGAGGCCTTCGAGAGTTCCGGTCTCGCCGCCAAGCCGCGCAAGCGCGCCGCGCGTGGGCTGCCCTTCCTGGAGTCCCCCGAGGCCGCCGCCCCCGAGGTCGGCACCTCCGAGGAGCTCACGCCCCTGGCGAGCGATTCCGTCGAGCCCAGTGCCGCCGAACTGGCCGAGCTCGCCGCGCTCTCGGAGTCGGGTTCCGCCGAGCCAGTCACCGAGGCCCCCGCCGCCGAGGCGTCTCCCGCTCCCGAGGCGGTCACCGCGGCGCCCGAGGCTCAGCTGGCCGCCGAGCCTCCCCCCGCCGCCCCCATCGCCGAGCCTTCTCCGGAGGAGCCCGCCGCCGAGGCGAAGTCCGCTCCCAAGGCGACCGCCAGGCGGGGACGCAAGAAGGCAGACCCCAAGTCCGCCTCCTCCGAACCCACCTGAAGCAGGCCCCGCTCTCCACCGTTAAGAGGAATCGGCCATGGCCGACGTCGCCCTCCCCATCGACCCGCTCCTGCCCGAGATCGTCGCCACCCTGCGTGGGGCGAAGTCGCTCGTGCTGGAGGCCCCTCCCGGCGCCGGCAAGACGACCCGCGTCCCCCGCGCTCTGCTCGAAGCCGGCCTCGGTCAGGGCAAGGAGATCGTCGTCCTCCAGCCCCGCCGCCTCCCCACCCGGCTCGCCGCCCAGCGTGTCTCCGAGGAGATCGGCGAGTGCGTCGGTGAGACGGTCGGCTACCAGGTCCGCTTCGAGGACGTCCGCGGCCCCAAGACCCGGCTCTCCTTCGTCACCGAGGGCGTCCTCGGCCGCCGCCTCCTCTCCGACCCCACCCTGCGGGACGTCGGCGTCGTCGTGCTCGACGAGTTCCACGAGCGCCACCTCTCCGCCGACATCTCGCTCGCCCTCCTGCGCCGCCTCCAGCAGGGCCCCCGGCCCGACCTCAAGCTCGTGGTGATGTCCGCCACGCTCGAGGCCGCCCCCATCAGCGCCTACCTCGACCACTGCCCCACCCTGCGCTCCGAGGGCCGCCGCTTCGACGTCTCCGTCGAGTACCTCCCCACCGCCGATGACCGCTACCTCGATGCCCAGGTCCTCTCCGGCATCAAGCGCCTCCACGCCAACGGTCTCGACGGTGATGTGCTCGTCTTCCTCCCCGGCGCCGGGGAGATCCGCCGCACCAAGGAGGCCTGCGCCGAGTTCGCCGAGCGCCACGGCATCGACCTGCTCCCCCTCCACGGCGACCTCACCCCCGCCGAGCAGGACCGTGCTGTCCGCCGCAGCTCCCGCCGGAAGATCATCCTCTCCACCAACGTCGCGGAGACCTCCGTCACCATCGACGGTGTCGCCGCCGTGATCGACAGCGGCCTGGCCCGCGTGGCCTCGCACTCGCCCTGGTCCGGCCTGCCCATCCTCAAGCTCTCCAAGGTGAGCCGGGCCTCCGCCACCCAGCGCGCCGGCCGCGCCGGCCGTACCCGCTCCGGCCACTGTCTCCGCCTCTACACCCAGCACGACTTCGACGGCCGCCCCGACCAGGACGCCCCGGAGGTCCGCCGCATGGACCTCGCGGAGACGATCCTCGCCCTGCGCGCCTCGGGCGTGAAGGACCTCGCCTCCTTCCCCTTCTTCGAGCCGCCCCCACCCGCCTCGCTCGAGGCCGCGGAGACCTTGCTGCGCCGCCTCGGCGCCGTGAGCCCCGACGGCTCCGTCACCGACATCGGCCAGCGGCTCCTGCGCTTCCCGCTCCACCCCCGTCAGGCCCGCATCATCGTCGAGGGCGAGCGGCGTGGCGTCGGCGCGGACGCGGCACTCCTCGCCGCCCTCGTGGGTGAGCGCGACATCCGCCGCGAGGCCCGCACCAACCTCTCGGGCCCCGGTCGTGTCCAGTCGCTCTCCCTGGAGTCCAGCGCCGTTCAGGCCGTGGACCGCGTGCAGCGCCAGCTCCGGCGCGCCGTCCGCGAGCAGGGGCAGAAGCCCTCCCGCCCCGAGGCCGTGGAAGAGGCGCTGATGCTCAGCGTGCTCGCCGGTTATCCCGATCGCGTCGCCCGGCGCCGCCGGCCCCGCTCCCCCGAGCTCCTCCTGTTTGGTGGTGGCACCGCGCAGCTCTCCGAGCTCAGCGTCGTCCAGGAGCCCGAGCTCATGGTCGCCGTGGACGTCGAGGAGCGCCCCGGCCGCGGCGTCATCATCCGCCTCGCCAGCTCCGTCGAGCCCGAGTGGCTCCTCGACCTGTACCCCGATGCCCTGGAGGAGGTGGACGCCCTTCAGTGGAACTCCGAGGCCAAGCGCGTCGAGCGCATCACCCGCCTGTCCTACGGCAACCTCGTCCTCGAGGAGACCCGCACCCCCGCTCCTCCCTCCGAGGCCGCCGCGCGCGTGCTCGTCGAGCAGGCCCTCGCCGCGGGTCCTGGTCGCTTCGCAGACCCCGAGGCCCTCCAGCAGTGGCGCACCCGCATCGCCCTGCTCACCCAGGCGTTTCCAGAGGCCGGCTTCCCCACCGTGGACGACGCGTTGATGCGGGACTCGCTCGCGTCCCTGTGCGCCGGGGCTCGGAGCTTCGCCGACCTGGAGGGGGTGTCGCTCCTCGACGCGCTCAACGCCCGCCTCACCTCCGAGCAGGCCCGTTTGCTGTCGAATCACGTCCCCGAGAAGGTCGCGCTCCCGGGCGGGCGCACCGCGAAGGTCCACTACGAGCCCGGCAAGCCCCCCTGGGTCGAGTCACGGCTTCAGGACTTCTTCGGGATGGCCCAGGGGCCCAGTGTGTGTGCCGGCAGGGTGCCGCTGGTGATCCACCTGCTCGCGCCGAACATGCGGGCGGTTCAGGTCACCACGGATCTCGCCGGGTTCTGGGAGCGGCACTACCCCGCCCTCCGCAAGGAGCTGTGCCGGAAGTATCCGAAGCACAGCTGGCCCGAGGATCCGCGCCATGCGCAGACTCCGGCCGAGCGGGGACGGCGGATCTGAACAGCTAGAGCTTCTTGCGCATCTCCAGGTGCTCGATTCCCGCTTCCTGGAAGACCTGACCCATCGGCTCGTAGCCCTGCTTCTTGTAGAACTCCAGCGCGTACAGCTGCGAGTGCAGCACGATGCCGTTCACGCCTCGGCGACGCGCCTCGTCCTCCAGCGTCGTCAGCAGCATCGCGCCCACCCGCGCCTTGCGGTGCGCCTTCAACACCGCCATGCGGCCAATCTGCGCCCACGTTCCGCTCTCTCCGGACGGCGGCTCCGACAGCGTCACCAGACGCCCCGTCCCGATGGCGTGCCCGCCTTGGAACGCCAGCACGTGGTACGCCTTCGCATCCTCGGCATCACGCTCGATGCCCTCGGGGACGTGCTGCTCCTCGATGAACACCACCTCGCGGATGGCGAGCGCCTGAAACAGCTCGGCCTCGGTCTTGATCTGACCGATGGTGACCGGCTGGGGCTGGGGGTTCTCCGGGTTCGACATGGCGTGGCCAAACTACACAAAAGCCGCCGGGTCAAACAGATCGAAAAGGTAGCGCGGCGTGTTAAGCGCTCCCCCGACGTGATGCCCCCTCTCCAGGCCACCGGGCGCCTCCCACTCATCGGGTTCTATTCCCTCTATTTTGGCGCTGTCGGCATCGTCCTGCCCTTTCTGCCGGCCTACCTCGAATCTCTCGCCCTCTCCGTCACCCAGATAGGGCTCCTCCTCTCCCTCAGTCCCCTGCTCGCCCTCGTGGCCCCCCACCTGTGGGGCCACCTCGCCGATCGCACCGGCCGCCCCCACCGCGTCCTCGCCGTCCTCGCCGTGGGCGCCTGCGCCGGCTTCAGCCCCCTCCTCTTCGTCGATCGGTTCCCCGCCCTCGTCGTCACCTTCGCCGCCTACGCCTTCTTCGCCTCCTCCATCACCCCCCTGGTGGACAGCCTCGCGCTCCAGCACGTCGCCCACACCGGTGGCTCCTACGCCCACCTGCGCCTCTTCGGCTCGCTCGGCTTCGTCCTCTCCTCCTCCCTCTTCGGCCTCGCCGTGGACTCCGTGGGCCGCGCTACCGTGCTCGCCCCCCTCGTCCTCCTGGCCGCGCTCGCCCTGTGGAGCCTCACCCTCCGCGACGGCCATGCCCCCCCGCGTACCGAGGACGTCCACCCCCTCGCCGGCTTCCAGCTCCTCGCCCACCGGGACCTGCGTTGGCTCCTCGCCGGCACCGCCCTCCATTGGATCGCCTGCGCGCCCTACCACGGCACCTTCTCCATCTTCGTCGTCTCGCTCGGCCTGCCCCCCTCCGTCACGGGCGTCTCCGCCGCGCTGGGCGTCACCGCGGAGCTGGCCGTGATGCTCCTCTACCCCCGCGTCGCCGAGCGCATCGCCCCCCGCCACCTGCTCGCCCTCTCCTTCGCCGTCAGCGCCCTGCGCTGGGGCGGCCTCTCCGTCGCCTCCTCGCCCAGCGTCATCGCCGCCCTCTCCCTGCTCCACGGGATGACCTTCGGGGCCTTCTACGTGGCCAGCATCGCCTTCGTGGCCCGCCGCGTTCCCCCTCACCTGCGCGCCTCCGGCCAGGGCCTCTTCGCCGCCGTCACCTTCGGACTGGGGGGGCTGGTGGGATATGCCACCGCCGGGGCCGGCTATGACTGGCTCGGCGGCCACCGCCTCTTCGCCGTCGCCGCCGTCCTCGAGCTGCTCGCCGCCGCGCTCGTCCTCCGCATCTCCCCCGAGAAGCCCCCCTCCCCGGCGTGATAGCCTGCGGGCGATGCGATCCGCCCTTCTCGCACTCGTCCTCTGTCTCGCCTCCCTCCCCGCCGCCGCCCAGCCCGAGGTCTTCTTCGGCGCTGGCAACGACGTGCCCAACATCAAGGAGGAGGACTTCGACCGCCGCTTCCTCAAGACGGGCCTGTACCGGGCCCTCTCCCAGGGAACCAACGATCCGAACTGCGCCCAGCTCCTCGGCGGGCTGATGACGATGCTCGCGGAGACCGCGCCCCTGCTCCACAAGCGCGACGAGAACTTCTACCTGGACCCGATGCTCGTCGAGGCGCTCAACACGCAGTTGAGCAACCCGCGCTTCCAGGCCAACGCCTACCTCGTGGCCATGGTGCGGCGCGTGCTCATCGAGCACAAGCTGCCCCAGTCCTGGTTCCAGACCGCGACGGCCCTCGGGCCCGTCGTGCTCACCATCGACGTGGGCAAGCTGCGCTTCCTCTCCGAGGGCCTCCAGCCCATCGACAGCTTCTTCCTCACCCTCCCCGCCCTGCGCGAGCGCTATGAAATCGAGGTCCGCCGCGCCAACGCCACCGCCGCCTCCTCCGCGGAGAAGATGTTCCGCGAGAACTACCTCGACCGGCAGGTGGCCTTCGGGGGCATCGAGCTCATCGACCTGGCCGTGGAGAAGCCCAAGAAGAAGCCGAAGAAGCGCAAGGGCGAGCCCGTCGAGGAGGAGCCACTGACGGCTGTGGCCCGGATGGTGTGGTACCCGCCCGACCCCAACGCCGGGGAGCTCAACATCTTCGGCACGCCGAAGCGTACCGTCGTCAACATCACCGCGCGGCTCGCGCCCCAGCAGTACCTGGACTTGAGCCGCATTCCCAAGGGCACCCGGCTGATGGTGCGCGGGCGCCTCTGGGGCTTCAAGAAGGCGGTGCAGGACGTGGAGCTGCGCGACGCGCTCATCTTCCAGGACCGCGACTGGTCCCAGGGCGCCGTGCTGGTGGATCCCAACGCCGTGGCCCGGTGCCCCATCGCCACCAACGACCTGATGGGCGTCGCCCCCCAGCAGCAGGGCGCCTTCGGCCAGCCGGGCCGCTAACCCCTCCAAGCCAACGACGACCTATGTCCTCCAATCCATCGAATGAGTTCTCGTGGCAGGAGCAGTTGGAGCTCGCTGCCCAGGTGGTGGCCGCCGTCGCCATGGGGGGCTACATCTCGCACCGCGCCCACCTCAACAGGCTGGGCATCCCCGCCAGCACGCCCTTGAGCGTCGAGCGCTACCTGGCCGAAGCCTGGTACGTGGTGAGCGCGAGCCTGGAGTTGCTGTTCACCCTCCTGCTGTGGCCGCTCGCCCTGCTCCTGGTGGGCTCGGTTACCGTCGCGTTCCTCTCGCGCCGCAAGCGGCTGCCTCAGCTGCCCGCCTGGATCGGCAGGTTGAAGCCGAACCGCGAGAGCCTTCCGCTGCCGCTGGGCCTGCTACTGGGACTGCTCGTCCTCCTCGGGACGGTCTGGCGGCAACCGACGGACATCCCCCTCCTGGTCGCGATCGGCCCCTTGAACGCCGAACTCCTCGCGAAGTCGGATCCGATGGGAGCGCAGGTGTTCTACGGCCTGGCGATGCTGGTGTGGCTGCTCTGCGCGGCGGTCATCACCGCGCTGGTTCCGGAGTCGAAGAGCCGGGACAAGGTATGGCTGGCCTGGCTCGGGTGCCGGGGGATGCTGCCACTCGGCGTGGTCGCGCTCTTCATGCATTTCGGGACGGCGGTCCATGCGAGCAGCTACCCCTCCGTCGAGGTGCGCCATGGAAAGGACGCGGCGGTGGAGACCCTCTCCGGAGCCCTCGTCCTGGAGTCCTCGGAGTCGTTGCTCATCTGGAGCGCGGGCCAGGGAAGCGGCGTCCTCACGTCCATTCCCCGCGAAGCGGTGCAATCCATCCGCTTCGGGCCCGACATCGACGTGCTGGCCAGGGCGCTCGAAGAGGCGACGAAGAGCCCGGTGGTGCCCCCGAGCGCTCAGCCCACCCCGCCCGTGGCTTCGCCCACGTCCGTCCCTTCGCCAGCTCCCGTGGCTTCCCAGGAGGGCCCATGAACCGAAACGTCCTCCGTGGAGTCCTCGCAGGTGTCCTCCTGTTCGCCGTTCAAGCCTGGGCCGGTAGTGGTCCCGGCTTCCTCGCGCGGCTCGGCAAGCTGCTCGGCCTGGACAAGCGCACGCTGGGAAGCGTGAGCATGGCGCGCTCCTCCGACAGGCCCACCGAGGGGACGTACCTGCTGGAGCTGGACTGTGCCGCCCGGACCGAGTCCGTGCTCTGGCGCTGCGAGGGGTGCCGGTCTCCCGTCCGGGCCGGTGACGCGGGCATCGCTGTCATCCGCCAGGATGGGCTCT
>NZ_DASVWK010001108.1:0-1888 GCF_036389735.1 Archangium sp.
AAGCACCTGCGGCTCATCACCACCGACGCGCGCACCTACCGGCCAGACCACCTCATCCCCGAGGACGCCTACCCCGGCACGGTGGTGATGGACGCGGCGGCGCTGACGCTCTTGGGCGCCGCGGCGGCCCTCACCTCCGACCTCTACGCGTACGTGAACATCGACGCGCCCGAATACGCCCAGCAGAAGGGGGCGCTCCAGCAGGTCTACCAGCAGCTCGCGCTCCAGGCGGGGCTCGGCGCGGAGTCGGCCGCCAGGGCCGTGCAGCAGGTGAAGGGCAACCTCGCGCTGGCGTACGTGAACCAGGTCCTCGCCAAGGTGGGCGCCGCCCCCATCAGCCCCACCGACAAGCCTCGCGGGCTCGCCTACGTGCACCTGGGGAAGACGGAGCTGTTCCACCAACAGGGCTCCCGCTACGTCGTGGTGAAACAGACCTTCGACCTGTACTCCAGGTACCGCTACATCCAGTCGCAGGGCGCCAGCGAGAACGTGCTGGGCGACGCGCAGGAAGCATGGCTGCGCGAGCGGGTGCTCGCGGACAACACCTGGAAGGTGGTCGTGAGCTCCGTGTCCCTCACCTCCATGGTGTGGGACCTGACCACTGTCGCGGAGGCGCCGGAGAACCTGCGCACCCGCTTCTACTTCAACGCGGACCAGTGGGACGGCTTCCCCAACAAGCGCACCGAGCTGCTCAAGTACCTGCGTGACAACAACGTGCGCAACGCACTCTTCATCTCCGGGGACATCCACGCCTCCTTCGCCTCGGTGGAACAGGAAGTGCCCACCCTCACCACGCCGGCCATCTCGTCCACCGCGGTGAAGGAACTGGCCGCGGGGGCGGTCGTCGCCGCGGGCTTCCCGCCCACCAGCGCCGTCTATCGCCGCGTCGTCACCGAGATGGATGCCACCCTGCGCGCGAGCAACCCCGGCATCGCCTTCACCGACACCGACGCGCACGGCTTCGTGGTGCTCGAGGCGCGTGCCAACGAGGCGCTTGCCACCTTCCACCTCATCCCCAGTGCCGAGGTGGGCACCAACCACGCCGACAACGCGGACGCCCTGGGCGCGAAGTTCTCCCACAAGGACCTGCGCATCCGCGACGGCGCCATCACCGAGGCCTGAACACACACCCGACCCGAGGCCCCGACACATTCCGGGGCCTCCGCAGCTTCTGCGCCTGGCCGCCCGCTCGCACGCAGGATTTGCGGGCGACCGGGCCCCTCGCCAATGGGACCGTACCTCGCACGCCTGGTGCATCACGGCCGCATCGGTCGCAGATCGACCTTGAGCCGCCGAGAGGGGTCCCCCACATGCTGTCGGTCCGCCACTTCCGCCCTGCCCGACTGGCGCGGTCCTCTGGACATCGCCGCCATGACGGGGGGCTTACGGCTGACGATAGGGCCCTGCTGGAGACCTGGCTGGCGGAGGTGCGGCGCCATCCCCTCCTGTCCCGGGAGGAGGAGAGCACCCTGGCCCAGCGTGTGCGGGAAGCGGGAGACGCGAAAGCCCGTGGCCGGCTGGTGGCCTCGAACCTGCGGCTGGTGGTGAAGCTGGCTCGCGAGCACCACCGCCCGCCCCTGCTGCTGATGGATCTCATCCAGGAGGGCAACCTCGGTCTCGTGCTGGCGGTGGAGCGCTTCGAGCCGGAGCGCGGCGTGCGACTGTGCACCTACGCGGCCTGGTGGATCCGCGCATACCTGCTGCGCTTCATCATCGAGAACTGGCGGTTGGTGAAGGTGGGGACCACGGACGTGCAGCGAAAGCTGTTCTTCCGGATGAGGGAGGAGGAGAGCCGCATGCTCGCCTCGGGACAGGAGGCCTCGCCGCGATTGCTCGCCGAGCGCCTGGGCGTCCCCGAGGAGGACGTCGTCGAGATGGACCAGCGTCT
>NZ_DASVWK010001109.1:0-2350 GCF_036389735.1 Archangium sp.
CGGCAGGTGCTGGCCAACGAGCTCGACCTGCAACTGGTACCGCAAGGCACGCTGGCGGAGAAGTTCCGCGCGGGCGGCGCCGGCATCCCGGGTTTCTACACGCGCACCGCTTACGGCACCCCGCTCGCCGAGGGAAAGCACACCCGCACCTTCGACGACGGGCGAGAGTACGTGCTGGAAGAGGCCATTCGCGCCGACGTCTCCATCGTCAAGGCGTGGATGGGCGACAAGGCCGGCAATCTCGTCTACCGGAAGACCTCGCGGAACTTCAACCCGATGATCGCCACCTGCGGCAAGGTGTGCGTGGCCGAGGTAGAGCACCTGGTCGAGGTGGGGGAGTTGGATCCCGATCACATCCACACGCCGGGCATCTTCGTGGACCGCATCATCCAGGGAGCCCGGTACGAGAAGCGCATCGAGTTCCGCACCGTGCAGGGCGCGACCGCGTCCAAGAAGGATTCTTCCGACCCCGCGCAGATGGCCCGGCGCGAGCTGATGGCCAGGCGCGCCGCGCAGGAGCTGCGCGACGGCTACTACGTCAATCTCGGCATCGGCATTCCCACCCTGGTCGCCAACCACATTCCGCCGGGCATCAAGGTCACGCTCCAGTCGGAGAACGGCCTGCTGGGCATCGGCCCGTTCCCGTCCGAGGATCAGGTCGACCCCAACCTCATCAACGCCGGCAAGCAGACCATCACCGCGCTGCCGGGCGCGAGCTTCTTCTCCAGCGCGGACTCGTTCGCGATGATCCGCGGCGGGCACGTGGACCTGTCCATCCTGGGTGGCATGGAGGTGGCCGAGAATGGCGACCTCGCCAACTGGATGATACCCGGCAGGATGGTGCGGGGACCCGGCGGGGCGATGGACCTGGTGTCCGGCGTGAAGCGCGTGGTGGTGCTGATGGAGCACACCGCCCGCGGTGCCTCGAAGGTGCTCAAGACGTGCACGCTGCCCATCACCGGCAAGGGCGTGGTCAACCTGCTGATCACCGACCTGTGCGTGTTCGAGATCATGCCAGGGGAGGGGCTGGTGCTGAAGGAACTGCACCCCGGCGTCACGCTGGACGAGGTGAAGGCGAAGACCGAGGCGGCGTTCCGGGTGGCCCTCTAAGGCACGGGGGGTCCAATGGTGCTCGACGAGGCAGCGACCGCCTGAATCCTCGGCTACTCGGGGGATGGCGTCGCTGTAACCGCGAGCACCACTCTTCTTCACCAGCCAATAGGCATCTCGCTCAAGAGGGAACTGAAGATGAGTGAACTCCGGACGAACGCGGTTCCGCTGGCATCGGTACTCCTCGTCGCGCTCACGATGGCCGGATGCTCCGACAGGGAGGCCTCATGGACCTGCGTGGCACTCCAGCTCCTCTTCATCGCTTCCCTTGTGATGAGTGCCAGCAAGAGCGGCCCCCGGGGGAGGAGCGTCAGCAACAGCGGCCACCAGAAGTCTCCCGAGGAGGGGCCCAACGACGGTGGCTATGGCGGTGGCGGTGGCTATTTCGGTGGCGATAGTGGCTGTGGCGATGGAGGTGGTGGGGGGAGTGGTGATGGGGGTGGTGGCTGTGGTGGCGATGGGGGTGGTGGCTGTGGTGGCGATGGGGGGGGCTGAAGCCCCCCACCTCCACCTGCCTGCCTGAGTCAGCGGCAGACCGCGTACCAGCCCTGGACGCTCCAGTAGGTGTTGTAGCTGCTCGGGTTCTGGCACCAGCCATTCTGCGCGTCCACGTCCCAGAGCGCCTTGCCGACCGGCGTCTTGATGGCGAGCCCGCCGTTCGGCAGCCCGCGGTTGCGCGCGTCGTAGGTGGAGAACGAGTTCCAGTACGCGCTGTCCGTGGGCCGGTACGAGGGCTCGGAGGGATCGAAGACGCGAGGGAACTGCCGGGTGGTCGTCACGTCGTTCTGCGCGTGATCCCACTCGGCCCGGCAGTCCGAAGGCCAGCCGCGCGGATTGCCGATGCCGCCGCAGTTGTACCCACCGGGGTTGTGCGAGCAACACGTGTCGTGGAGCTGTGAGCCCACCGCGACCTGGCACTCGATCAGGGCATCGCCCCTGAGGGTACAGGGCGAGGCGCCGGGGACACCGCCGCAGTTCGGGCCCACGGCGCCGAAGCAGAAATCGACGGCCGTGCCGACGCCGCCACAACGCGCGGGGTCCGAGGCGTCGCTGGTGAAGCGAACATCGTCCCAGTCGCCGGCCCCGTACGCACACACCTGATACCAGTCGCTGACGGTGGGCGCCCAATCGATGACCTCGGTCGAGGTGTTCGCGGTGGTGGCCGCCACGACCCACGTGCCCGTGCTGTTCGCCTTGACGTAAAGGTTTCCTCCCGAGCGCACGCCGATCATCTTCGAGT
>NZ_DASVWK010001110.1:0-2614 GCF_036389735.1 Archangium sp.
ACTGGCCGTGCACGTGCGGGAAGAGGAGCGTCTTGCCAGCGGCCTCGATGGGCCGGCCGGCCACCAGCAGCGGGAGGGAGTCCGGTCCATCACCCATGGACACCCGGCGCAGGGTGCCACTGGTGTCCAACCGCCCGGCCATGTGCCGCACGGAGGGGGGCCCGAGGTCCGCGGTGAGGGCGGCGCCCGGCAGCACCTGCACGCGCTTCTCCGTGGTGCGCAGCCACGCCACGGTCAACACCCCCAGCGCGGCCAGCACCACCCACGCGGTCAGCACCTGGAAGAAGGCGCGGATGGCGCGCTTCACCGCCAGCACCAGACGCTGCCACCGGCTGAGCTTCGCCGGCCTCACGGTGGTGGCGTTGGGGACGAGCGGCTCCAGGTCCTTGATGAGGTCGGTGACGGTGGCGTAGCGGTCGGCCGGGGCCTGCTTGAGGCAGCGCGCGATGATGCCGTCCAGCCGCGGATCCAACCCCGGCTTGCGGCGCGAGGGCGGATCGTAGCTGCCCGCGGGCAGCTCGCCCACGAGCAGCTCATAGAGGATGAGGCCGAGCGCGAAGATGTCCGCGCGCCCGTCCGCGTTCTTGGCGTCCACCCGCTGCTCGGGCGCCATATAGGACAGCGTCCCCATGGCCACGTGGGTGCTGGTGAGGGCGAAGCGCGAGCTGGTGTCGTCGAGGAAGGAGGCGAGGCCGAAGTCCGTCACCTTGGGGACGCCGCCGGCCTGGTCGTCGAAGAGGATGTTCTCCGGCTTGAGATCCCGGTGGATGACGCCGCGGTGGTGCGCGTAGTCGATGGCCCGGCAGATGTGGAGCATCATCTGGAGCGCGTCGAGGGGCTCCAGGTGGGGCGAGCGCATCCGCTCGCGCAGCGAGGCCCCGTCCACGTACTCCATCACCAGGTAGTACGTCGTCTGCGTGTTCCCCTTGTCGAGGATGGAGACGATGTGGGGATGGTAGAGGGTGGCGAGCGCCGCGGCCTCCTTCTGGAAACGGTCGACGAAGCTCTTGTCCTGAGCCAGCTGCGGGCTGAGCAGCTTGATGGCCACGGTACGCTCCAGCGACAGCTGCGTGGCCTTGTGGACCTCGCCCATGCCCCCGGTGCCCACGAGCTTTTCCAGGCGATAGCCCGGGATGAGGTCCTGCGAATACGTCCGATTGATGGCGGTGGCGGTGGCGTCGAGCGAGGACATGACGGGCGGGCCGAGGAGGGATGCGGCGCGTCAGGCTAGCAGAAGCCCCCGGTCCGGGGCGCACGGGATGCGCCATGCCGCTACAGGCCTGTGCGCGTGTGGACAGGTGGCGTGCTGCTTTTCCACCTATACCGGACTGCTGGGTGTGGTCGTCTGTGCGGGAGGTGTGGCGATGGCGGTGGGACTGTTGGCGTCGAAGTGCCCGGCGGCGCGCTCCTCGCAGTTGTCGCAGCGCCCGCACTCCTCGTGCTCGGGCTCGTCGAAGTACTCGCTGATGAAGCGCCAGCGGCACTCGGTGGTCTGCCCGAAGCGCATCATCTGCTGGAGGCGCTCCCGGTCGGTCTGGTGGCGCTTCTCGTAGGCGGTGAGGTACTCGCCCAGCTCCTCGTTCGTCTCGAAGTCGCGCAACTGCTTCAGCCCGCGTGGGCTTCGCTCCAGGATGCCGGCCCCGGCCAGCTGCGCCACCAGTACCTTCACCCGGTTGGCCGGCAGTCCCGAGACCTCCGTCAGCACCTTGAGGGACACGGGCTTGCCCTGGCGGTGGGCCCACAGCTCGCGCAGCACCGAGTAGAGCGCCTGGGACTCCTCTCGCCGGGGGTACTTGCCCCCGAGGAAGTAGCTCTGGATGCGCCGATCCTCCAGCCGGTAGAACAGCACCGCGCGCGCTGGCTCGCCGTCACGGCCCGCGCGTCCCGCCTCCTGGTAGTAGCTCTCCAGCGAGTCGGGGAACTGCCAGTGCGCCACGAAGCGGATGTCCGGCTTGTCGATGCCCAGGCCGAATGCCTTGGTGGCCACGATGACGCGGTAGCCATTCTCCATGAAGCGCTGCTGCACCTCCTGGCGCTCGGAGGGCTTCAGCTGTCCGTGGTAGCGGCCCGCCTCGATGCCGGCGTCCTGGAGCCACTGCCACACCTCCTCCGCCTTGCGCACGGTGGCGGTGTAGATGATGCCCGTGCCCCGCTCCTCCTGGAGCAGCTTCATCATCCGCGCCTTCTTGGCCTCGGGGTTCACCGTGCGGGCCACCTCCAGGAAGAGGTTGTCGCGACGGATGCCGGTGTTGATGAGCTCGGCGTTCTCCATGCCGAGCTGCTTGAGCACGTCCTCGCGCACCTGGGGCGTGGCGGTGGCCGTCACCGCGAGGATGGGAGGCCGGCCAAGCTGCTGCACGGCATCGCGCAGCGCGAGGAACGCGGGGCGGAAGTCATGTCCCCACTGGGACACGCAGTGGGCCTCGTCCACGACGAAGAGGGAGACGCCCGCCTTGCGCAGCGCCTCGAGACGCTCGGGCTTCTCCAGTTGCTCGGGCGTGACGTAGACGAGCTCATGCTCGCCCCGGCGCAGCTCGCGCGTCATCTCGCGCGTCTCGCGGTCGGTGAGCGTGGAGTCCAGCTTCACCACGTCCACGTCGTGCTCGGTCATCTT
>NZ_DASVWK010001111.1:0-5861 GCF_036389735.1 Archangium sp.
CGCCTTCTTGTTCACCGCGAAGCCAGGGCTCCCCGCGTACACGGGCTGCTTCCCCGAGTGGAAGACGTCGCCGGGGGTGTAGCCATCCTTCTTGTCGTCCGCGCTCATGTCGCGGACTCTACGCGCTCACGGGCTACAGAAGGCCACGGGCATCATCGGTACCTCGGAGGCCGCATCGCCCTCGCGGCAGACCGCAGGCTCCGTCATGGCCTCGTCCGAGGGGGAGGGCCGCGTGTCCTCGACGGACTCGAGCAGCGCGAGTACCGAGGGGAACACCCTGCTGGCGAAGTACCGGCCGCCCGCGAGCGTGAAGTGGACCCCATCGTCCATCTTCAGCCGCATCGGCTTGCGGAAGCCGTCGACCCGGGCCTCCTTCAGCATGGCGCCCCTCCCATCGGTGAAGAACGACTTCGTTTCGAGGTGCACCGAGTCCTCGCGCGACGCGACGGCCTGACGCAGCAGGGGGCGGATGATGCCCAGCTTGCGCTCGAAGTTCTTCAGCCCGGTGACAGGCAGTTCGACCCAGAGGATCTTCCGGCCGGGCGCCGCGAGGAGACCCAGGAAGGTCTCGACGCGCTGGCGGTAGGCGGACGTCCACCCAGACGCGCCCCACTGCACCTGGGCCTTGCCCTTCCCATCCGTAAGCCCCTGCCCGTCGTTGCCTCCCATGATGACGACGACCACGTCGGGCTGGTGGCGCTCGACCTCCTCGCGCCCGGTCGCCATCCAGTCGAAGAAGTCGGGCCGGGAGAGGCCCGTGGAGGACTTCGCCCGCCGCACGGCGCGGATCCCCGGCCGCGCGTTCAGCAGGGTCTCCAGGTGCTCGCCAAAGCTGGTGACGATCAGGCTGTCACCGAGCAGCAGCACGGTCCGGGGACGGGAGGCATCAGGCGCCTCGGCCGCATGGACCACTCCAGCAAGCAGGACAACGAGGCACACGAGCGCGCGCGCGAGGTGGGTCTCCATCTCCCGCCAAGCTACCGCGCCCGCGCGCCGCTGAGAACAAAACGGCCCCCCTGCCAGCCTGGAGTGCGAGGGACCGAGCACACCCGCTACCCCGACACCGGGGCCGTGGCGCCCTCCGGGTGCGCGGCATCGACCAGGAAGAGCATCCGCGTCAGGAACCGGAAACCCACCCGCTCGTAGATGCGACCGGCCTCCTCCGTCACCGTGCTCAAGAACAGCACGTCCACGCTCCCCTCGAAGGCCTCCCGCGCCACCCGAGATGTCACCGCGCTGCCGAGGCCCCGCTTGCGGAAGCGCTCCAGCGTCGCCACCCCTCCGAGCTCGGCGATGCCTCCGTGCGGCGCGGTGAAGGTGCCCACCACGGCCGGCACTCCCTCCACGCGCCCCAGCACCGACCTCCCCTCCTTCAGCTCTCCCAACGTCTTGGAAACCTCCTCCTCGGACGCCTCGTAGGACTCGTCCTGGGAAAAGCCCCGCCGCGCGGTCTCGCAGTACACCCGGATCTCCTCGCGCGAGGACTCGGACGTGAGGACCGAGAACGAGAGCCCCTCCGGCATGGGCGTGGGGGTGAAGCTCTCGCGCGTGCAGACCATCACCCGCGCCTCGGCCTCCAGCCGGAAGCCGTTGGCGAGCAGCGCGGCCTCCAGGTTCGGCGCCAGTTCGGCGACGTACTCGAAGCGGGGCACCCGCTTGCGCTCCTGGAACTCCGCCCGGAGCCGCCGCAGGGGCTCGCGCACGTCGCCCGTCACGGACCCGTCCGGGATGGCGTAGTTGAAGTAGATGAGCGGGTCGAAGGCGTGGAGGAACACCGTGAAGGGCTTGACCGGAATGGCCTCGTAACGCTCCCTGGCGGCGTGGCGCATGTAGGACTGAAGGCGTTCGCTGAGACTCATGGTGCTCCCCCCTTCGAGGGCTTCAGGGCCCGGGTGCCGAAGAACAATCCTGGCAGGTATTCGGACAGCCGGTCTCCCTCGACGTGCTTGTCCTCGTAGAAACCGGCGAGCAGGAAGCCCACCTCGAGCTGCCCGCCCAGCTGATCTTCCAGCGAGTGCGCGACGCACAGGGGCTCGCCCGCGTCGGTGTACCGGCGGCGCTCCTCGTCGGTCAGGCTCGTCAGATCCGAGTACGGCATCCGGTACTTGAGCTGGAGCACCCCCTGCTTCTCCAGCTCCGGGTCGAACAGGAAGGTGACCGGGTTGGAGAGCCCCGAGAGCAGCACCCCACCGGGCCGCAACACGCGAAAGGCCTCGCGCCACACGGGCCGCACGTCATCCACGAAGCTGTTGGAGCAGGGGTGGAAGATGAGGTCGAAGCTCTCGTCCGCGAAGACCGAGAGGTCGCGCATGTCCCCCTCCACCAGGCGGATGGACAGGCCCTCGCGCTCGGCCACCTTGCGATCCTGGTCGAGCTGGGAGGGAGAGTTGTCGAACACCGTGACGCGCGCTCCCGCCGCAGCGAGCACCGGGCCCTGCTGCCCTCCGGCGCTCGCGAGGCCCAGCACGTCCTTGGCCGTCAGGTCCCCGAACCACGCGCGCGGCACGGGCTTGCGCGGAGTGAGCACCACGCTCCACTCGCCCCGGCGCGCCGCGGCGATGACCTCTGGCCCCACGGGCAGCGTCCACCGATCTCCCTTGGCCACCTGCCGGTTCCACGCCTCGCGGTTGTAGTCCCGCAGCTCGACTCCAGGATTCATGACCGTCCCCCTCTTTGATGGTTCGTGTTGACTTCACGAGCCAGGAGCCGCGCGATAGCACGGTTCACGGAGCGGCACGCCCCTTCGCTCGACTACGACGCCACGCCCGCCGCCGTCCGCTCCTCGTCCGTGGGCAGCAGCCAGCGCACGCCCCCGAGGCCGAAGTCCCGCACCACGTGCTCCACCACCTCGCCGTAGTGCTCTTCCACCCATTGGCGGAAGTAGAGGTCCGGCACGGAGAGCACCAGGAGCCCGTCCTCCACGCCCACGGGCCGGGCCCGGGTGAGCCACGAGAGGGCGTAGCGCTTGCCGTTGTCGTACAGCCAGGAGAGGCACGCCTGCCACCTGCGGCCGGCCTCCGTGGATACGTCCACGGACGGCGGGCCGGACTCCTCCACCGGCTCGGGCCGAGGAGTCGGCACGTACCGCACCCAGACCTTCGGCGTGCAGAAGGCCAGGGCGGTCCCCATCGGCTGGCGGGAGCGGCCCCAGTCGGACTGGAGGTAGCCCCGGCAGGCCGCCAGCAGACGGCCCTCGTCGCCTCCCACCTTCGCCAGGGCATGCCCGTACCAGTCCGCCCACCCCGCCGGCATGTCCTCGCGAGGCACGCCCGGGAAGGCCTTGCCGCGCTCGTCCTGGAAGGCCTCGAAGAAGGCCGCTGCTCGAGAAACCGGGGGGGTGGCGGCGATCACGGCGACCTGGCACCGCTCCTCGGCGGGAGGAGAGGCGGGCACCAGGTGCGTGCCAGGAAGGGCGAGCTGGATGGGGTCGGCTTCCACGGACACGTCCTCGTCCGGCGGCGTCGGGACAGGCGTGAGCCGTCCCACGGACGCCCTGCCCTCCTGCCCTGCTGCAGAAGAAAGACTTTCCTTCTCACTCTCCTTCTCTCTTCTCTTTCTAGGCGAGGACGTCCCTGGCGCGTCCGCCGGACGTCCGCCGGACGCCGCCGCGGCCTTGTTGGCGCGCTCCCGGCGCTTGCGCTCGGCCTCCTTGCTCCTCTTTTCAAGCACTTGGACGTAGCGATCACAGAGCGTGAGGCGGACGCACTCCTCCTCGCGCACCAGGATTCTCGCCCGCAGCAGCGCGTTCCAGAAGGCACCGGGCGCGCCCGTCCACCGCACCGCGCTCTCCACCGCTTCGCACCACACGGCCTCGTCCGCGGACGCGTCCGCGGCCTGTCCGGCGGACGCGGCGAAGGGCTCGAATCGCCCGGAGGGCAGCGCCTGCACCGCCCAGATCTGGAGCTCCACCATGGCCCCCAGGAAGGCCCGTCGATCCATCCCCAGTGCCCGCGCGGCACACACCACCGCGAGGCTCATGGGGAAACCCACGTCCACCTGTACCCAGTCCAAACCGGCCATGTTACCGCCTCCCCAGGACCCGGCGCTTCGCGCCCGCGATCCCCGTGTGCGTCCGGCACTCGCCGGTTTCCACGTCCCATTCGACCTGTAGCACCCTGTCGCGCACTCCTGGCAGGACGAGCCCTCAGCCTCTCGGGCTGATCGCGGAACCGGTGACGGAGCCCGCGGTGAGCGTCCTGGGGTGATCCACGATCGCGATCTGCGTCGCCTGTCCCGGGTCGTCTACCCCCTGAGTCCTCCGGCCCGGCGTGATCCGGCGCTCCGAGGCGCCAAACGTCGACCTACCGGCTTCGGACGCGGCCTTCGCTACAGGGAGGGACAGGGTGCTACAGGGCTGTAGCTGTCTGGAGCGGAGTCAACGACCGTCCTCGAGGCCCAGCTCGATCATCAGCAGGGGCTGGGCCTCCAGGTACGCCCGCTCCAGATCCGCGAGGAGCGGTCCCGCGTCCGCGAGCCCCTCATCCCGCACGAAGTTCTCCAGCGCCTTGCAGTGCACGCGCACCCGCATCAGCCCGAACATGCCGCTGCTCGACGCCAGCCCATGGGCCTCGTTCGCGAGCGTCGCGGCATCCCCCGAAGACAGCAGCGCCCTCATCCGTCCGAGCCGCTGCGACGCACGCGAGAGGAAACCGCGCGCGAGATTCGCCACCGCGTTCGGCTCGGACTCATCCTGAAGGACGCGCAGTTTCTCCAGCTGCTTCACATCGAATGCGGGCGCGGACGGCTCCATGGAATGTATTCTTACTCCGACTTCCAGGTTCCTGGCACCAGTCGCGCCAGCACCTGGAAGAGCGCCTGGAGCAAGGTGGAGAGCGTCGCCATGCCCACGCCCTGCCCTCGTGCGGCGAGCAGCTCCTCGAACGCACGGCGCGTCCGGGCCGCGTGGATCGCCCAGGCCTCGCGCAACCGCTCGTCCAGCTGTGTCTTGGAGAATTTTCCGTCCGAGATGATCTCCAGGAGATTCCGGCGCTGCTCGGCCGCAGTGGCGAACACGCCGGTACTCATCGCCTCGGTCGGATCGAAACTCACATCCTGCGCCAGCCGGAAGAGTCCTGAGATGGCGGAGAGCAGGCCCGCCTCGCCGGTGAACAGCTCCAGCAGCACTTCCACTTCCTCGGTGGGCAACGTGGAGAAGGCCAGGGTGCCGATCACGGCCACCGGCGCCGCGCTGGTCCCCCCGTACCGCTCCAGGAACTCCGTCACACCCTCGGAGAAGGAGGTGCTGCCCGGCACCAGCGCCTCGGGCGGCAGGTCCAGCCGCGCCAGGGACAGCGGCCGGGCCTCGGGAGGCAGCCGTGCCAGCACGCCTAAACCGCAGACCCGCTGCTGCTGGAGGTTCTGCTGGCCCAGGGCCTCGGCCCAGGCCTCCAACCACCGCGAGGCCAGCCGGGGCGAGCCCCTCCCCTGGAGCGCCGAGTACCCCTGGAGGGTCAGCGTGGCGATGATCACCCGGGTCGCTTCCAGGAAGTCCACCTCGGGGAGCCCCGCCTCGTACCGTTGGAGCAACCGCGAGGCCGCTTCGGGCTCCACCATCTCCTGGATCCGCCGGGTGAGTCTCGGCAGCGCGTCCACGGCGTCCGCGGAGAGCATCGCCTCCTCATAGAGCGAGTCGATGATGGCGAGATCCGGCCCGGCCGCGAGGTAGAACTCCGAGGTCGAGCGCAGGGGCCCGCCGAGCCACAGCGAGGAGAAGCGATCCGCCGCGGCCCAGTAGCTGGGAGCACGCGTCCGGTCGCGGATGACGCGCCGGGTGGCACGCAACAAATCGAGGGCCACGTTTTCGGGAGGGGAGCTCACGTACGTCCCCTTACCCCACCCCGAGCGGAGCCAGCCAGGACGGA
>NZ_DASVWK010001112.1:0-20036 GCF_036389735.1 Archangium sp.
GGCGACGGGCCGCCGTTCTTCTGTATTCCAGGCTCGGGAGGAAATGTCCTGTACCTCCGGGAGCTGGCCCGGCGCCTGGGCGCTGCCCAGCCCTTCTACGGCCTGCAGGCCCGCGGGTTGGATGGCCAGACGCCGCCACTCACCCGGGTCGAGGAGATGGCCTCCCATTACGTGAAGGCCATTCTGTCGGTGCAGCCAGAAGGGCCGTACTTCCTGGGCGGTCACTCCTTTGGCAGCAGTGTGGCCTTCGAGGTGGCCTACCAGCTTGAGCAACGGGGCCAGCCCGTCGCCCTCCTCGCCGCGTTCGACAATCCGGCCCCCTTCTCCAGCGACGACGTGCTGCCGTGTGCCAGCTGGAGCGAGGCCCAGTGGACCGACAGCATCGCGAGGCTGGTGGAGCGGATGTTCGTGGTCGACCTGGCCCTGCCGTATTCGCACTTGGCGAACCGGAGCGCGGAGGAACAACTGGAGCTGCTCCTGCGGCGGCTTCAGGCCGTTGGCATCCTCCCACCCGAGGCCGAGGTGGCCCAGGTGCGGGGGTTCGTCCAGGTCTTCAAGGCCAACACCTTGGCCCGGTACACGCCACATGGGAAGCTCTCCGCGCCTGTCTCGCTGTTCCGTGCCGAGGTGTTCCGTCGCGAGGACGTGGACGGGAGGATGACGAAGGAGCTGAGCGCGGACCCGGCATGGGGGTGGAGGCACCAGACGCGGGGGCCCGTCACCGTCTACCGGGTGCCGGGTGATCACCTCACGATGCTGGCGGCGCCACAGGTGGACGGCCTGGCGCACCTCCTCCGCTCGTCCCTCGCCACCGTTCGGAGAGGCCCATGAAGCTCTTCAGCACCTGCTTGAGAGGGTGTCGGCTCAGCCTGTTCTGGTTGGGTCAGATGGCCTCCCTGGTGGGATCTGGCATGACCACCTTCGCGCTGAGCATCTGGTCCTACCAACAGACCGGCTCGGTCACCCGGTTCGGGTGGGTCCTGCTGGCCGGTACCCTTCCCGGAGCCCTCCTCGCTCCGTTCACCGGAGCGCTCGTCGACCGCCACAATCGGCGGCACAACATGAGGCTCTGTGACCTGGGGGCCGGGCTTTGCACACTGCTGCTGCTGCTGCTGTTGGGCACGCGAGCGCTGAGCCTGTGGCAGCTCTATGCCTTCAATGCCGTGCTCTCGGCGATCAGCGCGTTCCACTGGCCCGCGTACAGCGCGGCGGTCCCGCTGCTGGTGTCCAAGAAGCGGCTGGGAAACATCAACGGCATCGTGCAGGTGAGCAAGGGGATGGCCCAGCTCAGCGCCCCAGCGCTCGGAGGGGTCTTGCTGTCGCTCATCGGCCTGCGGGGAATCCTCCTCGTGGACTTCCTGACGTTCCTCATCGCGTTCTCCGGGCTGCTGCTGATCCGGATCCCGAATGTCAGGACCGAGGTCCGCGAGGGGATCTCGCAGTACGGACGGGGCCTGTTGCGCGACATCCGCGAGGGGTGGCGCTACCTGGCCAGGCACTCGGGGCTGGCCTGGTTGATGGTGCTCGCCGCCAGCAGCAACCTGCTGCTGGGGCTGATGGAGGTCGTGGTCATCCCGCTAGGCCTGACGCTGACGTCCCCCGCCGTCATGGGGACCCTCATGACCATTGGGGGCGTGGGCATGCTGCTGGGCAGCGCCACGCTGTCCTTTTGGGGGTGTCCCCGGCGGCACATCCTGGGCGTCCTGACCTTTGACCTCATCACCGGCCTGTGCGTGCCGTTGTTTGGCCTGATGCGCATCGAGCTGCTCGGGGTCGTCATCTTCATCTTCTTCTTTTCACTCCCCCACATGAACGGGTGTGCCCAGGCCATCTTCCAGCGCGAGGTCGAGCACGAGATGCAGGGCAGGGTGTCCGCCATGGGAATGACCGCCGTCATGGGCGCCCTGCCCCTGGCCTATGTAATGGCCGGGCCCCTGGTCGAGTACGTGTGCGATCCCTTGGTGCGCGGCGAGAGCGGCTTGGCCCATGCAGCCAGGGCCTTCGTCGGCACGGGGCCGGAGCCGGGCTCGAGGCTCCTGCTCATCGTGGTGGGGGTGTTGTCCATCACCAAGACGCTACTGCTGGCGATGCGGCCTTCCCTACGCCATGTCGAGAAGTCGCTGCCCGAGCCACATGAAGAGGCAGGGGGCTCCGCCCCAGGCGCCCCGAGCCCGATCCACCCAAAAACCACAGAAAGGGAGGGCACGTCATGAAAATCATGGGGGAAGTTCCACGCATTCACCGGCCTGATCTGGAGGAATTCACGCAGCGCTGGCTGGTGGAGGGCCAGCCTGTGGTCATCACCGGCGGCATGGAGGGGTGGGAAGCGCCCACGAAATGGACGCCTCAGTACTTGAGCGAGCACTGCGGTGACAACGAGGTGCCCGTGCGCAAGCTGTCCCCGGATGGAGAGACCCTCGTCAAGCGGATGCCTTTACGCGAGTACCTCGCGCAGCTCGTCGACAGCCCCGAGGCCAGCCGCCACGGGAGCATTGGTGAAGTACCGTTGCGCCAGGTGCTCTGGCAGGTGGAACGGGATCTGGGCCCCACCCCATACCGCCGCTCGGCCGTGGGCGATCTGGCGGTCATGATCGGTCGGAAGACCTACGCGCCGCTCCACTTCCATGGCTCCACGGACGCCCTCTCCTCGCTGGTCGTTGGAACGAAGCGCTTCGTGCTCTTTGATCCGGCCCAGCCGGCCTCGCTCTACCCGCGGGCCTGGTATGACCCTGGCTTCTACAACTTCAGCTTCCTGGATCTGGATACCGACAAGCAGGTGGATCCCACGAGGTTCCCTGACTTCGAGCGGCTCGTCGGCCTGGAATGCACGCTGCACGCTGGCGAAGCCCTCTTCATCCCCGTGCACTGGTGGCACACCGTGTATGGGAACGATGACTTCAACATCCTGCTGGTGGACTTCTTCGATGCACCCCTCAACCGGTGGAAGTTCCCCTTCCCTGGCGTGCGCAGCCTCGTGCAGCGGACCGTGGAGCGCGCGACTCCGAGACGTCTGGTCGATTGGTACACGACCCATGCATGACCCCCGAAGGGAGTGAGTGATGCTGACAGAAGACATGTTTCTGCCCATCAAGCAGAAGTACGGCCCTGGCGCCACGGCCCGTATCGAGGAGATGCTCGATCCCGGGCCCGGCACTCGACAGGAGCGTCTCCAGCGAGGAGCCCGCTACGTCATTCCCGGCGTCTCTTCCTCGCCCTGGAGGGATCTCGACGAATTCCCCAGGATTCGAGCCCTGGCGACAAGGCTCGAGTCCCTGCACGAGGCAATCCGCGCGGAGATCCACGCGGTGGTGGACGCGGGCGATGCCATCCAGCCCTACTCGCATTACGATCTAGGGGAATTCAAACGGGAGCAATGGTCATCGCTCTACCTGTTCCAGAATGGAGCGCCCGTTGAAGAGACCTGTCGCCTGTGTCCGACCACCGCCGCCTTCATGCGGTCGGAACTGGGCGAGGTGCTCTGCCCTCTGCAAGAGATGCACTTCTCCATCGTGGGACCTGGCGCGCACATCAAGCCCCACTCCGACATGGGCAACTTCACGTTGAACCTTCACTTCGCGATCGACATCCCGGAGCAGTGCGGCATACGGGTCGGTACGGAGACTCGCACCTGGACAGAAGGGAAATGCCTCCTGTTCGATGACAGCTTCGAGCACGAAGTCTGGAACCGCGGCAATGGCAGGCGAATCTGCTTGTTGATGGATGTCTGGAACCCCGCCTTGAGCCTGGCCGAACGCGAAGCCCTCGTTGCGCTCGTCATGGCCTTGAAGAGGGAGTTTGGCGAAGATGAACCCGCATGATGCCAGACGCATCCTGACCCTCGACATCCTGCGAGGCGCGGCCCTGATGGGCATTTTCATCGTCCACGGCACGGGGTTGTTCTGTGGCTGGACGATGTTCTCGCCTGAACAGCGGGCGGCCCTGCCTTTCCCGATGGCGAACGGGCTCACGCATGAAGCCGTGACGTTCCTGTTCACGGACAAGTCGCGCATCATGTTCGCCTTCATGTTCGGTGTTTCCTTCTTCCTCCAGTTGAAGAGCGCCGAGCGCCGGGGCCATTCCTTCCACCGGAGTTTCCTGCGTCGACTGGCCGTGCTGCTCGTCTTCGGGCTCGTCCACGCCCATCTCTTGTTTGGTGGGGACATCCTTCGCTACTACGTGCTGGGCGGGCTCCTCCTGCTACTCACCTACCGCTGGTCTTCACGCGGGTTGCTGATCATCGGCGGAGTGCTCGTGCTCCTGGTCCCGTGCGCGGCGGATGTGGCCACGGAGTTACTTGGGGCCACGGCCTCCATGCCGGACTGGCAGCGGGTCGCTGAAGCGTACCGGTCGCCTTCCCTGACGGGGTTCATTCGAATGGAGCACTCGCTGGCCATGTGGCGCTATGAGTGGCCCCTGCTGATGTCCTTCGCCGCTCCGGTCGCGGGAACCTTCCTCTTCGGCGTGTGGATGGCGCGGCACCAGTACCTCCAACAAGCGGAACAGCACCGGTCACGCTTGAAAACCCTGGCTTGGTGGGGACTGGGAGTGGGTGCACTGGGGCAGGCCCTTCAGTTGGCGGCGGGCCTTTTCCAGGAAGCCGGGGGCCTCCACGTGCCACCAGTCCTCTTCATGGCGTGCATACCGCTCGTCTACCTTGGACATCAGGCCCTCACCCTCTTCTACATCTGCGGCATGGCCCTGCTGTGCGTGCACCCGACTTGGCGCCGCTGGCTGGCCCTCCTGGCTCCGGCGGGCCGGATGACGCTGACGAACTACATCCTGCAGTCCGTCCTGGGAGCGCTGGTCTTCTACGGCTTCGGGCTGGGCTTGTTTGGCAGGGTGGGGCCGTCCGTGGCGCTGCTGATCACGCTCGGGCTGTGTGCGCTTCAACTGCTCTACAGCGCATGGTGGCTGCGGCACTTCCAGATGGGCCCGCTGGAGTGGCTCTGGCGCTGGATGGTGCAGGGAAGCAGGCCGAACTTCCGGGTGGACTCCCAGCCTGAACACCGCCCCCCGGGAGTAACGCGACGCCGAGGTCTGGTTCGACGCCTCACCCGAGGTACTGCCACGCCATGATCGCGGGAAAGCCCACGTAGTAGAGCACCGTGCAGGAGATCTCCACGAACCGCCGCACGGCCCGCGCGTGCGACGGGGAGATCCATGCCCCCACGAAGGCCACCAGCTCGGCCACGGCGCGCAGCAGGAAGGCGCACAGCACGAGTACCGCGGTGGAGAAGAGCCAATACGTGGAGAAGGTGCGCAGATACGGCCCGAGCCCGTACCACTGGTACTGCCCGTACGGCCCCCCGTAGGTGATCATCTGGTGCGTGTAGAACATGGCGCCCCCGGGCAGCAGCGGGAACAACACGAACTTGAGCACCCAGAGGTACCAGCGCCTCCGGACGAGCGCGCGGGCGTGCGCGAAGGCGGTGTTCGGGTGCCGCGCCGCCGCCGAGGCCCGCGAGTCCTCCCGACCGAGCGCCTCCAGCACCGGCAGTGGATCCGCCATTCGCAGGCCGTACCGGAAGGCACGCCCCGACTGCATCCGCGGTGACAGGCCCATCCCCGGCGGGAACAGCCACCAGACCCTGACGGACTCCACCGAGGCGAGGGGAATCTCGAACCGATCGCCCCGGCGCTCCAGCACGAGCCGCTCCGGCTCAACGAAGAGCATGGCGGAGGTGAGCCAGTCGAGCAGCCGGAGCAGGCCGAACAGGCCCACCGAGAGCAGGAAGAGCCACCCCGCCCGTGCGGGGGGCCTGGGGTCCATCGCTCCGGTGAAGGTGAAGAAGAAGATGAGTGCCGAGGCGTAGAGGGTGCTGACCACGAGCACCACCTGGAGCACGAAGCGGAGGATCCTCAACACCAGCGGGTAGGCGTGGACGTGGAAGCGCGGAGCGACGGAGGCATCGACGGGCGTGGAGATCATGGGGCGGCAACCGGATGTCGCCCCCCGGCTCCTCGACGGATTGCCCGGGCGACAAGGGCCCCGTAGCATACGAGTCCAGGAGAACAGGGGCGAGAATGGCGTCGCAGCCTCCCACCGATGAGCGTCACGTCGACCGTGACGGCGTCACCCGAATCCAGAAGAAGCGCACCGGCCAGGGCACCTGGCTCGTGTGGCTGGCGCTCGGCGTCACCGCCTTGTGCCTCGTGTTGAGCGCGTGGCTCGTGTCGTCGCCAGGCCCGGTTCCCGACACCTCGGAGCCCGCGAGCGTCGCGGCCCCCTCCCCCACCCGGTCCGCTCCGCAAGAGCCCCCGGCCACCCGGCCCGTGGTGCGGCCCACGTCTGTCCAGAGCCCTCGACCTGACGCCTCCGTGCCCGCGCCCCAGGAGCCCGCCATGGCGCAAGACGCCCCGCCGTCCGGCCCCGCAGAGGGAATCAACCTGTACCGTCCGGGCACCGAGAAGCTCAAACAGGGCATCATCGTGCCCGAGGACTTCGAGTTGCCTCCCGGCTACGTGCGCCACTACCAGTCCACGGACAAAGGGGAGGGCGTGAAGCCCATCCTGATGTTCCACCCGGACTACAAGCCGGTGGACTCGAGCGGAAAGCCCGTCGAGCTGCCCGAGAGCCTCGTCGTGCCGCCCGAGCTGGCGCCCGCGGGCATGCCCATCGAGATCCTGGAGCTGCCCGAAGGGCCAGAGGGAGTGGAGCCCATTCCATGACCGTGGGTGCGGCTCGCGCGAAGCGCCTGGCGACCCTGCTGCTCGGAGTCGCGGGCACCACCGCCCTCATCTGGCTGCTCGGCCTCATGGAGGCGCGCTGGGTCGCGGTGGGCTGGGTGGCGCTCGTGCCCTGGCTGATGGTGCTGGATCGGCTCGAATCCCGGCGCGAGGCCGTTCTCGCCGGCGCGCTGCTCGGCATGGGCTTCTTCGCGAGCGTCTTCGGGTGGCTCGCCGGGGGCATCCAGGGCTACTCCGGGGCGCCCCTGGCGGTGTGCTGGCTCCTCCTGCTGGTGATGGCGCCCTTCATGGAGCTGCAGTTCATCACCTTCGCGCTCGCGCGGTACGAGCTGCGCCGGGCTCCCCGGGAGGGTGCCTGGGCCTTCTGGCGCGTCACGCTCACGGGCGCGCTCGTGTACGTGGGCACCGAGTGGCTGTGCCCCAAGCTCCTCGCCGATACCCTGGGACAGGGCTTCTACCCGTCCGAGCTCCTGCGCCAGGGCGCGGACCTCGCGGGAGCACATGGGCTCACGCTCATGCTCGTCCTCGGCAATGAGTGCGTGCTCGCCGCGGGCAAGGCGCTCGTGGCGCACGGTCCCCGGATGGGGCCTCGACACGCGCTGGCGCCCCTGGCCGGGCTGGCGGTGCTCGTGCTGGGCGGGCTCGGATACGGGCAGCTCCGCTACCGGCAGGTGGCCGAGCAGTCGGCGGGGCAACCGGAGCTCGTGGTGGGCGTCGTGCAGGCCAACATCACGAAGTACGAGAAGCTCGCGGCCGAGCTGGGCACGTACGACGTGGTCCGGATGATCCTGGACACGCACTACCGGCTCTCGGACGAGCTGCTGCTGAACCGGAAGCTGGACCTGCTCGTCTGGCCCGAGACGGTGTACCCGACGACCTTCGGCACGCCCAAGAGCGAGGCCGGCGCGGAGTTCGACGCGGAGATCAACGCCTTCGTCGATCGGCACCGGGTGCCGCTCCTCTTCGGCACGTACGACCTGGAGCAGGAGCGTGAGTACAACGCCGCCATGGTGCTCGGCCCTGGAGGGGATGGGGCGCTGACGCGCTCGGCGTACCGCAAGACGATGCTCTTCCCGCTGACGGAGTGGGTGCCCGAGGCGATCGACTCTCCGTGGCTGCGCGAGCGCATGCCCTGGACAGGCTACTGGAAGCGGGGGCCCGGCCCACGGACACTGCCGATCCGGCTCCGTGACGGTCGGCCGCTCATCCTCGCGCCGCTCATCTGCTACGAGTCCATCTTCCCCGGCTACGTCGCCGAGGAGGCCCGCCTGGGTGCCGAGCTGATCATGACGCTGTCCAACGACTCGTGGTTCTCGGGCACGCCGGGGCCCAGGCAGCACCTGATCCAAGCGGCGTTTCGCAGCATCGAGACACGCTTGCCGCAGGTGCGCGTCACCAACTCGGGCATCTCGGCGCTCATCAGCTCCACGGGCGAGGTGATCACCGCCGTCCCGGACGACCAGCGCGCGAGCGTGGCCGTGACGGTTCCCCCGAACCCGCGGCTGTCCACGCTCATGGTCGCCTGGGGGGACTGGCTGCGTCCCACCGCGCTCGTGTTGAGTCTGGTGCTCCTCCTCGCACCCTCGCTCGGCCGCCGGAGCCGTCCAAAGGCTTGAAGACGACAGTCTCCCCGGCTCCCGGTGGCGACGCGGGAAAACCCGCCCCTAGGCTTCCTCCTCGAACCATGCGGGGGGAAAGCCCATGTCGCAGGATCACGGTGGTGAGGGAGGATCCGGAGAGCACTCGGAGCTCGGCCCCAGGAAGTTCTCCACGACACGCTGGAGCCTGATCTTCACCGCGAGCCAGGGCGCTACCCCCGAGGCCCACGAGGCCCTGTCCTCCCTCTGCGGGCTCTACTGGTACCCCCTCTATGCCTTCACCCGGCGCCAGGGCCACTCCCCCGAGGACGCGCAGGACCTCGTGCAAGGCTTCTTCACCCTGCTGCTGGAGAAGAACCACCTCGCCGCCGTGGATCGCCAGCGCGGCCGGTTCCGCTCCTGGCTGCTCGCCTCGCTCAAGCACTTCCTCGCCAACGAGTGGGAGCGCGAGCAGGCCCAGAAGCGCGGAGGAGGCCAGACGCGCATCTTCATCGACAGACAGACCGCCGAGGGCCTCTACAGCACCGACTTCTCGCACGACCTGACTCCCGAGAAGCTCTACGAGCGCCACTGGGCCCTGACGCTCCTGGAGCACGTCCTGGCCACACTGGCCAACGAGTGTGCCCTGCTCGGCAAGCAGGCCCTCTTCGAGAAGCTGCGCGGCACCCTCACGGGTGACGCGGAGCACGTCTCCTATACCCAGGTGGCCGAGGAGTTGGGCATGAGCCTCGGGGCGGTCAAGGTGGCGGCCCACCGGCTCCGAGGCCAGTACCGGGAACTGCTCCGGGCCAAGATCTCCCAGACCGTCGAGCACCCCGAGGAAGTCGACGACGAGATCCGGCAGCTCCTGTCCGCCCTCGAGTAGCCACGGGAGCCGAGCGCATGACGATTGCTCCCACGCCGCCACAGTGTCCCCGGTGCGGCTTGAACCTGCGCGCGGCGGGCCTGTGCCCCCGGTGCCTCCTGCTCGGAGGGCTCGACGCGGAGCCCGAGCTCCACCTCACCACCTCGGACAACCTGCCCCGCCTCGGCGACTACGAGCTGCTCGCGCCCCTCTCCCGAGGCGGCATGGGCATCGTCTACCGCGCGCGGCACCTCCGACTGGAGCGCGTGGTGGCGCTGAAGATGCTCGTGTGTGGCGGGCTGGCCAGCGAAGCCGAGCTCCACCGCTTCCGCGCCGAGGCCGAGTCCGCGGCCCGCTTGGATCATCCGAACATCGTCCCCATCTACGAGGTCGGCGAGCACGACGGCTGCCCGTACTTAAGAGTCCGGAGCGCCGCTACGGCTCGGCGGAGGAGCTGGCCGAGGAGCTGGAGCGCTACCTCCGGGGCGAGCACATCCAGGCCCGGCCCATTGGCAGGGTCGCACGAGGGTGGCGGTGGTGCCAGCGGCACCCGATGCCGGCGGGGATCCTGGGCAGCATCGCGTGGCTGCTCCTCGTCACGGCCGGGGCCTCGCTCACCGTGATGAGTGCCCAGGTGATCGACCGGAAGCGGGAGGCGCTGAGCGCGAACACCTACGCCGCCCGGACGGTGGCGGGGACAGTGCTCTTCAAGCTCGAGCAGTACAGCGACGCCGTCGAGCAGACCGTCAGGAAGCCCAGGCTGTACGAGTTGCTCCAACGCCGTGACCCGCGCGCCCTCCAGGACTTCTGCCGGGAGACGTACGAGGCCCATGAGGAACCGCGCCAGGGCCTCAAGCTCCCTGGTGGTGAGCCACCCTTCGATAGCTGGCTCCTGCTCGACACCCAGGGCGCGGCGGCGAGGCACTGCTCGGGTTGTTGCTGTGGTCCTCCTGGCGCGCGACAGCGGGCAGATGACCGAGGGCTCTCTTGCCAGGGACGGTGAGTACCCACAGACTTGATCCATGTCGTCCACCGCTCGTGCCCCCCGCTCGCCGGCTACCCTGGCTGATCTTGAGGCCCTGCCTGAAACAGTGGTGGGGGAGATCATCGACGGAACGCTCTACACGCATCCCCGCCCGCGCCCCCGGCATGTCCACTTTGGAGGCAGGCTGTCGAGAGAGCTCCAGGGTCCGTTCGAGCTGGGGAGCGGAGGACCGGGGGGCTGGTGGATTCTCATCGAGCCGGGCATTCAGGTGGAGGGCTCGGCGGAGTTCGTCCCGGACCTGGCCGGCTGGCGCCGGGAGCGGCTCCCCGAGCTTCCCGAGGATCGCCTGTCCGTCGTTCCCGACTGGGTCTGCGAGATCCTCTCGCCAAGTACGCGCGCCTATGACCAGCGCATCAAGCGGCCGTTCTACGCGCGTATCGGCGTACGCCACCTGTGGTTCGTCGACCTGGAGGCCCGCACGCTCACCGTGAGCGAGCTCCTGAACGGGCGCTGGTTGGAGCTGGGCGTCTACGGCGAAGAGGACGTCATCCGAGCGGCTCCCTTCGAGGCCACCGAGCTCAAGCTGGGTGAAATCTGGCCGCCGGCTCCGACGAGTTGATCCACCCCTGGTCGGAGCCGGGCAGGGCCGCTCATCGACCGGAGGCGTGGACCTCGACCCGCTGCCACACGCGGAAGACGTTCCCGGAGGCGATCTTCTCGATGTCCGCCTCGCTGTAGCCGCGCTCGAGCAGCACGCGGAACAGGTTCGGGTACTGGGACACGTCCTTGAGCCCGATGGGCAGCGTGGGGCCCACGCCATCGAAGTCGGAGCCGAGGCCCACGTGGTCGATGCCCACCAGCTTCACCACATGGTCGATGTGGTCGGCCACGTCCTCCACCTTCGCGAACGGAGCCAGGTGCTCGCGCATGTAGGTCTCCATGAACACGGCCACCTCGGGGCTCTCCCGGGTCAGCCCGTGCTCCTGGGCGAAGGACTGGGCCGCCTTGCGGATCTCCAGTTCGTAGGCGTTGGCGGCCTGGGTGAGGAAGCCGGAGCCGAAGTTGATCATCACCACCCCCCCCTTCGCGGCCACGGCGCGGATGAGCTCGTCACTGATGTTGCGCTCGAAGCCGGGCGTGAAGTGGCGGCACGAGGAGTGCGACGCGATGACCGGGGTCTGGCTGACCTCCACTGCCTGCCGGATGGCGTCATCCGAGAGGTGCGAGACGTCCACCATGATGCCCACGCGGTTCATCTCGGCCACCACCTGCCTGCCATAGGGGCTGAGCCCATTCCAGGTGCGCTTGCCCGTGTTGAAGGAGGCATCGCTGAGGAGGTTGTCCTTGGAGTGCGTCAGGGTGATGTAGCGCACGCCACGCTGGTGGAAGTGCGCGACGTTCTCCAGCTTGTCCTCGAGGGCGGCGCCGTTCTCGATGCCCAGCGCGAAGGAGATCTTGCCCTCCTGGGAGTTGCGCCGGGACTCCTCCACCGAGCGGGCCATGGCGAACTTCTCGGGCGCCTTGCGCGCGAGCTTCTCCACCATGTCGATCAGCGAGTCCGCCAGCGCCTTCGAGGCCCCTGGCTTCTGCTGCAGCTCGGCGGGCACGTAGATGGACATGAAGGCCACGTCCAGCCCGCCCTCCACGGCGCGCGGGTAGTCGAAGTCCCCTTGGGCGGTGCGCTGCGAGACGTCCTCGGTAGGCTCTCCATCGGGCCCCAGCTTCTCCTGGAGGCGGTAGGGCACGTCGATGTGGCCATCGGCGATGATGACGCGCTTCGCGAGCGCGCGGCCGCGCTCGGCCAGGTCCGTGGAGGGAGGGCTCGACGGGTTCTCCTGGCGATTCGAGCCATGGGTGCAGGACGCGGTGGCCAGCAGGGCGAGGCAGAGGGTCGCGGTGGTCAGTCTCATGGCCCACCGCTTACCCCACCGGCTCCGACCTGACGAGGCCCGAGGCCTCTTACTCCTCCCCGGGACGCCACAGCCAGGCGGCCCCGCGCACGCCGCTCGAATCGCCGTGCAGGGCTGGGCGCAGGGGCGTGTCGACTTCCGCCCCAAAGACCCAGCGGGGCAATCGCTCCGGCACCAGCTGGTACAGAGCAGAGACGTTGGACATGCCACCGCCCAGCACGATGACGTCGGGGTCCAGGATGTCGATGACGTGAGCGAGGCCGCGCGCCAGCCGGTCCGCATAGCGCTGGAGCGTCGCGACCGCCGGGGGCTCACCGGCCTCGGCGAGCGCGGCGATGTCCGGCCCCCGGAGACGGGTGCCGGTCAGCCGTGCGTAGTCGTTCTCGAAGCCCGTGCCGGACACCCACGTCTCGAGGCAGCCCCGCTTGCCGCAGTAGCACTCCGGGCCGGGAGTTTCTTCCGGCGTCGCCCACGGCAGCGGGTTGTGGCCCCATTCACCACCCACGCCATTACGGCCCACATGGGGGCGCCCGCCGAGCGCCACGCCGGCGCCCGTCCCCGTGCCCAGGATGGCGGCGAACACCACCGCCTGACCGGAGGCGGCCCCGTCGGTCGCCTCGGACACGGCCAGACAATTGGCGTCATTGGCCAGTCGGACGGGGCGGCCCAGCGCCCGAGCGAGATCGCGGTCCAGCGGGCGCCCGTTCAACCACACCGAGTTGGCGTTCTTCACGAGCCCGGTGCGCGAGGAGAGAGTTCCCGGAATGCCGACGCCCACGCTGCCGCGCTGGCCCGTCCGCTGCTCCAGGCGCGCGCACAGATCGGAGATGGTCTGAACGACTCCTTCGTAATCGTCACGAGGCGTGGGCACGCGGTGGCGTGCCAGCTCGCGCCCGTCGTCGGCGAGGGCGAGGGCCTCGATCTTGGTTCCGCCGAGGTCGATGCCGATGCGCAAGTGCGGCCTCCTCAGAGGGACGCGGTGGCCTCGGCCAGCTTCTCCTGTGCCGCTTCCCACTGGGCGTAGAGCTGCTCCAGCTGCTCCTTGCCCTCGCGGTGCGTGTCCATCAGTGGCTTGGCCTTCGCGAAGTCGTTGTAGAGCACCGGGTCCGCCAGCTGCGCCTCGCGCTCCTTCTGCGCCGTCTCCAGCTTGGAGATCGCCTCCTCCAGCTTCGCGATCTCCTTCTTGATGGGGCCCTCCACGGCGCTGCGCTTCTGCCGCGCCTCGGCTTCCATCCGCTTGCGCTCCTTCTCGGACAGGCCCGCCGTCGGTGCCTTCTCCGCCAGCCGCTCGCCCAGCCCCGCTGCCTCGGCCGCCAGCCGCTGCTGCTCCTGGTGGTACAGGTAGTCGTCCAGGTTGCCCGGGTGCGGCACCACCTTCCCGCCCACCACGTCCCACACGTGCGTCGACAGCCCGTTCACGAAGCTGCGGTTGTGCGACACGAACACCAGCGTCCCCCCGTACCCCTGGAGCGCCTCGATCAGCATTTCCGTCGAATCCAGGTCCAGGTGGTTCGTCGGCTCGTCCATCAGCAGCAGGTTCGAGGGCACCAGCAGCAGCTTCGCCAGCGCCACGCGCGCCCGCTCACCACCGCTCAGCACGCCCACCGGCTTGTTCACGTCGTCCCCCGAGAACAGGAACGACCCGAGCACCCCGCGGATGAAGCTCTCGGGCTTGTCCGCCGCCAGCGGGCGGACCTCCTCGATGATGGTGTTGTGCTTGTCCAGCTTGTCCGCGTGGTGCTGCGCGTAATACCCCATCACCACGTTGTGCCCGAGCTTCACCGTGCCCCCATCCGGCACGAGCTCGCCCGCGATGATCTTCAGGAGCGTCGTCTTGCCCGCGCCGTTGGCGCCCACCACCGCGATGCGCTGTCCGCGCTCCACCCGCGCCTCCAGCCCCGAGTACACCACCGCCTCCCCGTAGCGCTTCTGGATGCCCTCCAGCATCACCACGTCGCGCCCCGAGCGCTCCACCTCCGGGAAGCGGAAGCGCATGGTGGCCCGCTCCTCGAGCACCTGCACGTCCTCCATCTTCTCCAGCATCTTCGCGCGGCTCTGTGCCTGCCGCGCCTTGGTGGCCTTGGCGCCGAAGCGGTCGATGAAGGCCTGGAGCTCCGCCTTTTTCGACTCGACGCGCTCGGCCTGGGCCTTGAGCTGCTCCATCTCCTCGGCCCGCTGCCGCTTGTAGGTGTCGTAGTTGCCCACGTACGAGCGCAGTCCCTCCACCTCCAGCGAGAGGACGCGGCCGATCTGCCGGTTGAGGAAGTCGCGATCGTGGGAGATGAGCACCAGCGACTTGTTGGAGCGCTTGAGGAAGCCGTCGAACCACGCCAGCGTCGGCACGTCCAGGTGGTTGGTGGGCTCGTCCATCAGCAGCAGGTCCGGGTCCTGGAGCAGCAGGCCCGCCAGCGCCGCGCGCATCCGCCAGCCGCCCGACAGCGCCCCCGTGGGCTTGGCCAGGTCCGCCTCGCGGAAGCCCAGGCCCTTGAGGATGCGCTCGGCGTGGTGCCGGCCGTAGTGCTCCTCGAAGTGGTCCAGCTCCGTATGGAGGTCCGCCAGGGTCTGGGCCAGCTCCAGCTGCTCCTCCTCGTTGGTCGTCCCGGCGAGCGCCGCCTCGGTGTCCCGCAGGCGGGCTTCCAGCGCGTCCCGGCCCGGCACGGTGCTCATCACCGCGTCCACCACGGACCCGGCGGGCAAGCCCGCCAGCTCCTGGGGCAGGTAGCCGATGCGCGCCTTCCGCCTGTAGGTGATCGTCCCAGAGTCCGGGTGCTGCGCCCCGGCCAGGATCTTCATCAGGGAGCTCTTCCCGGTGCCGTTGGCCCCCACCAGCCCGATGCGGTCCTTGGGGCCGAGGGTGAAGCTTTCGCTGTCGAAGAGAACCTTCTTCCCGTAGGAGAGGCAGATGTCCTGGGCGATGACGAGACTCATGGCGGGCGGGGATGTAACAGTCCTGGGACCTCCCGGAAACGCCGGAGATGCCTGCCCGCTCCCCCTCCGGGGCCAGAATCCGGGGCCCCCCCCGTCAGTCCCCCTGCCCCCAGCCGCCCGGGTTGCCTATACTCGGCCTCCTGATGGCTTCCCCCTGCCCGCACTGCGGTAGCACCGAAGGTTCCGATCATCTCTGTGGCGCCGCGCAGATGGCGCTCATCGGCCAGGTGCTCGATGGCCGGTACAAGATTGAAGACGTGCTCGGCCAGGGTGGCATGGGCATGGTCTTCCGCGCGACCCAGACCTCCGTCCACCGGCCAGTGGCGGTCAAGACGCTCAACCCCTCGCTCGCGGCCGCGCCCCAGTTCTTCGAGCGCTTCCGCCGCGAGGCGGAGATCGCCAGCCGCCTGCGCCACCCCAACGTCATCACCATCTATGACTTCGGGCGTGCCCAGGACGGCACCTGCTACTACGTCATGGAGCTGCTGGAGGGCGAGAGCCTGCGCGAGCTGGTCAAGCGCGACGGCCCCATGACCCTGCGCCGCGCCCTGGACGTCACCGAGCAGGCCTGCCGCGGCCTCGCCCACGCCCACGAGCAGGGCGCCGTCCACCGCGACATCAAGCCCCACAACATCATGGTGCAGCAGCTCGACGGGCGGGACTTCGTCAAGGTGCTGGACTTCGGCCTCGTCAAGGCGCTCGAGCAGGACGAGGAGGAGCAGCTCACCTCCACCGGACAGGTGCTCGGCACCCCGCAGTACATGCCGCCCGAGCAGGCCGGTGGCGAGGGCGTGGATCACCGCTCCGACCTGTATTCGATGGGCGGCGTCTTCTTCTACTGCCTCACCGGCACCTCGCCCTACGGCGCCAACACGGTGCGCAAGGCGCTCACCGCCGCCCTGACGCAGCCCCCGCCCAGCGTCAATGCCAAGCGCCAGGGCGCTCCCATCCCGCAGGCCCTGGAAGACTTCTTCCAGAAGGCCCTCGCCCGCGAGAAGGAGGATCGCTACCAGAGCGCCCAGGAGTTCCTCGACGCCATGATGGACGCCGTGGCGGACCTGTCGTCCGCGGAGCTCGACGCGCTCCCCTCCGGCTCGGCTCCCGAGGCCGGCGGTGGCAGCAAGCCCGGCCAGCGCAGTGTGTCGCGGCCGGGTCGCTCGTCGCCGAGCGCGGCGCCGCGTTCCCGTCCCTCCACCGGGGCCGCCCGGGGTGGTTCCCAGCCCTCCGCGGCTCGGGCCGGGGGTTCGCAGCCCTCCGCCGCCCGCCCCGCCCAGCCCGTGGCCCGGGGTACCCAGCCCTCCGGCGCGGGCTCCGCGCGCGCCGGCAGTGGGGCCGCGTCGGGCACTCGCCAGAAGACCCCGCGTCCCGATGCTCCCCCGCCCCGCCACAGCACCCAATCCCCTGCCGAGGACGCGCAGCGCGGCTCCCTGGGCAAGAAGATCGCCTTCGTGGCGCTGCCGTTGCTGCTCATCGGCGCGGGGGGCGCCGTCGTCGCGATGCGCCCCTCCACTCCGGCCGCGACTCCGCCTTCCGTCATCGAGGTGAAGAAGGAGCCGATCCCCGAGCAGAAGGCCGCGGCGTCCACCGTGGACAGCTCGATCCTGGTGCAGCTCCGCTCGACGCCTTCGGGCGCCACCGTCTTCGACGGCGCCACGCAGCTCGGCACCACCCCGCTGGATTGGCGGCTGACCCGCGCCGAGCATCAGCTCACCTTCCAGCTCGCCGAGCACCAGGTGGTGAAGCAGATGGTGAACCTCGACGGTGTCCTGGACGCCTCGCGGGAGGTCAACGTCACGCTGGCGCCCGTGAAGGCCGCTCCGGTCTCCGAGCCCGCCCGGACCTCGCGCCCCGCCCGGCAGCAGCCCCGGGAGAAGGAAAAGGAGAAGGAGAAGGACGACATCTCCGCCTTCGAATAGCACCGCAGAAGAACACGCCCTTGAAAGGTCGCCGGTATAGAGTCCGGCGCTCTTTCAACCTCCTAAGGAGGAAGGGACGAAATGAGGACGATGAAGAAGGTTCTCGGATGCGTGTTCTCTGTTCTCGTGGTTCTCGCCGCTCGGCCCGCCTCGGCGCAGCTCGAGCTGCCCGCGGCCAGCCCGGCGGCGAAGGTGTCGCAGACGGTCGGGTTGACCGAGGTGTCGGTCGACTACTCCAGCCCCGGCGTGAGGGGCCGTCCGGTCTGGGGCGGGCTGGTTCCCTTCGACCAGGTGTGGCGGACCGGCGCCAACGCGGCCACGAAGATCACCTTCAGCCGTGATGTGACCTTCGGGGGCAAGCCCGTCCCCGCGGGCACCTACTCCATCGTCACCATCCCCACCCAGAAGGAGTGGACGGTGGTGCTCAACAAGGAGCTCGGCCTGTTCGGCGGTGGCAAGACCTACGACGCCAAGGACGACGTCGTCCGCGTCTCCGCCACCTCCTCCGAGATTCCTCCCCGTGAGCGCCTGACGTTCCTCTTCTCCAATACGACCGAGGACCAGACCTCGCTCGACCTCGAGTGGGAGAAGCTGCGCGTCTCCGTGCCCATCAAGGCCGATACGGCGACCCATGCGCAGGCCAATATCCAGTCCGCGTTGAATGGCTCGTGGCGCTCCCTGGCCAACGCCGCGCGCTACGTGGCCGACACGTCCAAGGATTACCCCACGGCGCTGAAGTACGCGGACAACTCGCTGGCCATCCAGTCGCACTGGTACAACAACTGGATCAAGGCAGACATCCTGGCGCGCTCGGGCAAGTACGCCGACGCTCGCAAGTTCGCCCAGACGTCCTGGGACCTGGGTCAGAAGGATCCGGGCTTCTTCTTCAAGGAGCCGGTCGCCAAGGCCCTCCAGGACTGGAAGGGCAAGAAGTAAGCCGGCGGTAGAGGGCCTCGTAGCGATCGATGGCCGGCGCGAGCTGGAAACGATCCAGGACGTTCTGGCGGGCGCGACGCGAGAAGCGCCCCCAGAGCTCCGGATCGCGCACGAGCTCCAGGACGTAGCCGGCCATGCCCTCCACGTCCCCCATCGGCGCGAGGTAGCCCGTCGTGCCGTGGTCGACCTGCTCCGGGATGCCCCCGATGTTGCTCGCGACCACCGGGATGCCGCAGCTCAGCGCCTCGAGCGCGGCGAGGCCGAAGCTCTCCTGCTCGCTCGGGAGCAGGAAGACATCGGCCGCGGCGAGCAGCTCGGCGAAACTCTCCTGCTTGCCCAGGAAGGCCACCCGGTCCTCCAGGCCCAGCTCCCGGAGCCTGCGCTCGGCGGGTGAGCGCTCGGGCCCGTCACCGATCATCAGCAGCCGGCACGGGCGCTCGCGGTGGACCGCGGCGAAGACGGCCACCACGTCGCCGATGCGCTTGACCGGGCGGAAGTTGGAGACGTGGACGAGCACGGGCTCGTCCTCCGGCAGGCCGGGGAAGAGCTGGTGCAGAGCCTGCCGGTCCCGGACGGACGCATAGCGTTCCGTGTCGACGAAGTTGGGGATGACGTCGATGGGACAGCTCTCCGGGGGAATGCCAAAGCCCTCCCAGGTGGCGCGCCGGAGGAATTCCGAAGGCGTGGTCACCGCGTCGCTGCGCAGGATGGAGAAGCGCGTGATGGGCAGGTAGTTGGGATCGATGCCGACGAGTGTGGTGTCCGTCCCGTGGAGGGTCGTCACGATGCGCGGCGCCTTGTCCCCCAGCACCTCGCGCGCCATCCAGGCGGCCGTGGCGTGGGGCACCGCGTAGTGGACGTGCAGGATGTCCAGGCGCTCGTAGCTGGCGACCTCGATCATCTTCGAGGCCAGCGCCAGGGGGTACGTCCCCGAGTGGAAGAGCGCCGGGTAGTCGCTCTCCGTCACCTCGTGGAAGATGACCTTGCGCGTCATGCCGTGCAGGCGCACCGGCAGATCTCTCGCGATGAAGTGGACGCGGTGGCCGCGATCCGCCATCGCCAGACCGATCTCGGTGGCGATCATGCCGCTGCCACCAAACGTGGGAAAGCAGGTGATGGCCAGGTTGAGACGGTCGGTCATCGGGGCTCGGGGAAGAACAAGGGGCGCGCGAAACCATTCCGCCGGAAGTGCTCCACCGGGTCCGTCAGGCCCAGGGTCTCGCGCAGCACGTAGGGCTCGCCGTGGGAGACGCCGATGTGAGCGCCGTAGAAGCGGTCGCGGGCCTCCAGCGAGGTGAGCGACAGGGGCGAGCCCACCAGGGTCCGCGGACCCTCCGCCCGAGGCTCCACCTGGCTCGCGTAACAGCGGATGGCCGCCATCTTGCGCTCGTGGGCCGCCGTCACGTCGATGACGACGCTCGGCTGGGCCAGGTGGCGCATCGGATAGTAGAGGACCTGCCTCGGGGTGAAGGGCGCACTGGGGGGCTCGGTCTCGAACTTGCGCACCGAGGCGAAGAACAGCGCCCGCGTCACCAGGGCGCTGGTCGCCTCATGATCCGGGTGGCGCTCCTGCTGCCACGGCACGAGGACGAGTTCGGGGCGCAGGCGGCGGAGGACCTCGACCACGCGCGTCACGGGAGCGGCCCGCGCCCGTTCGGCCTCGGGCGCCTCGAAACCGGCCCACGGGTCGATCCATCCATCCGGCAGCCCGAGGTTCTCGCGGACCGTCAGCCCCAGCACGCGGGAGGCCGCCTCCGTCTCGGCGGCGCGCATCTCGGGAGTCCCGCGCGAACTCTTCTCTCCGCGCGTCAGGTCCACGATGCCGGTGCGATAGCCGAGGTCCGCCATGCGCGCCAGGAGCCCACCGCAGAAGAGCTCGACGTCGTCGGGGTGCGGCCCGAAGGCGAGGACTTCGAGGCCGTAGGCCGGATCGGTCGCGCTCATGGCGTGAGGTCCCTCAGGTCTCCCGAGAAGGGCACGCAGGCCTCGAGGACGAGGCGCGTGAAGGTACGGCCGCCGAAGCGGCTCGCGTAGTACGGCAGCCCATGGATGCGCTCCTGGGGCGCACCACCCGGGGCGAGGTAGGCCCGCAGGCGCTCCACGCGCTCGAGGGTGGTCTGGTCTCGCCGGGTGATGGAGCGGCCGTACCGGGCCACGAGGCGGGAGATGCCCCGGCGCACGGTCTTGTCGGTGCGGGAGATGCCCTGGGCGAAGGTCGGGTCGATGGCGGCC
>NZ_DASVWK010001113.1:0-2122 GCF_036389735.1 Archangium sp.
TGCGGCCCCATGAGCCGGACGCGGTACTCGCCAAGCCCTTCCAGATCGACGAGATGATGGACCTGGTGGAGCGCTTCCTGGGCCTGCGGCGCGCGGTGGAGGGGCTCGCGGCTGGTCGGGTGCCCTCGGAGGAGGCGTGGCGCGAGGCCGCTCCAGGCATCCGGGTGGTGGAGGAGCCGGGCGGGCCGCTGTGGGTGAGGATGGCGCCGGGGGTGGGCTCGTCCCATCCAGTGCAGCGCGGGCGGACGGGCGTGATGCTGTTGGAGGGGGAGCTCGAGGTGGACGGCGAGCGGCGGGTGGGGCCCCACTATTTCTATCTGGCGGCCGGACCGCGCGAGGTGCGGACCCATTCGGAGTGCCTGGCCGTCTCGCTGGCGCTGCGAGGGTAGGAGCCCCACCGGGTGAGCGTGAGCACTCTCTGGCCGACGACATTCCTGGACGCGGAGCACCTGGGGCGCCCGTCGCGGCGCGCGGCGACCGCGGCCCTCCAGGCACACCTCTCGGTGCTCAAGGGAGATCCCCTCAAGCTGGCGCTGGCCAATGCCCTGAAGGAGGCCGAGGGCCTGGGCGGCCAGGAGCGGCGCTTCACGGCGCTCGCGGTGCGCGAGATGTCGCGGCACATGCGCCTGTTGGATCTCGCCTCGCGCACGCTGGGACACCCGCCGGGGAAGATTGGCCTGCTGGAGGACCTGGCCCTGGTGCGCTACGTCCTCTGGCGCCGGCTCTTCTGTGGCGTGGGCTGGGCGCGCAGCGGCCCCGAGGTGAAGCTCCCCGGCCCGGTGCGGCCACGCACCATCAAGGATGATCTGCTGATCCGGATGGCGGACGCGCCGCTGCCGGAGCCGGCGGTGCCCGGCTCGGGCCCGGAGTGGTTGGCGACGCGCTACTCGTTCCCCAACTGGCTGGTGCAGCGGCTGGCCGAGCTGCACCCGGAGCCGGTGGTGGAGGCGATGCTGGCGGCGCTGGACGAGGATCCGGTGCTGCACTTCCGGGCGCGGCCCTCGGGCACGCGGGCCGAGGTGCTGGCGAGGCTGGCCGAGGAGGAGGTCTCCGCCGAGGCGGTGGACGTGGCGCTGGACGCGGTGCGGATCACCGAGGCGAGCCACCGCGTCTTCGAGACACGGGTGATGAAGGAGGGCCGGCTCCAGGTGCAGGACGTGGGCAGCCAGCTCATCGTCGAGGCATGTCGGCCGCTGGAGGGCTCGCTGGCGGGGCGGACGGTGGCGGACGTGTGCGCGGGGGCGGGCGGCAAGACGCTCGCGCTGGCGGACGAGGTGGGGGCACGGGGCAAGGTGTTGGCGGGGGATCGCTCTCGCCGACGGCTGGCGCAGGCGCGCGAGCGGGCCCGGGAACTCTCGCTGCGCCACGTGTCCTTCCCGCATCCGCTGACGCTGGAACAGGCGGACGTGGTGCTGGTGGACGCGCCATGCAGTGGGACGGGCTCGCTGGCGCGGGAGCCGGATCAGAAGTGGAAGCTCTCCATGAAGTCGGTGGAGGAGTTCCACGCCACGCAGCTGGGCCTGTTGAAGGAGCTGGCGGGGCAGGTGAAGCCCGGGGCGCTGGTGGTGTACGCCACGTGCTCGCTGCTGCCCGAGGAGAACGACGCGGTGGTGCGGGACTTCCTCGCCGCGGTGCCCGGCTTCACCGTGGAGCCGCTCGCGCCCCTCTTCGGAGAGCGGGCGGCGGTGCTGTGCGATGGCCCCTTCCTGAGGGCCCTGCCGCCTCGCGTGCCGGGAGGCGGCTTCTTCGCCGCCCGCCTGCGCAAGGGCTAGGCGGAGTTGACAGTCGCCGCGGGCGCACGCTACGCAGGAAGCGTCCTTTTTCCGAGAGGTTGCGCCCGGTGGCCGCTGACCCCAAGCAGTCCGAGACCCTGCGTCAGATCCAGCAGGCGTTCCAGAGCGCCCAGTCCCAGATGACCCAGCTGCGCCAGCAGGTGGAGAAGCACGCCGAGCTGGCCCGGGCCAAGACGCAGCACGACTTCATCCAGAAGGAGAAGGAGCGCGCGCTGCGCGAGCTGGGCGAGGCCGTGCTCAGCCAGGTGCGGAAGGGCCGGCTGGAGCTGCCCTCCTCGCTCGCCCCCCTGTTGAAGGCGGTGGAGCAGGTGGAGAAGAAGGCCGAGGCG
>NZ_DASVWK010001114.1:0-4308 GCF_036389735.1 Archangium sp.
ACGATGCTCACCGGGGTGTTGTCCTCGGTGAGGGTCTGGTGGGTGGAGCCCCGGAAGAGCTCGGCCCCCGAGGTGTTGGAGGCGATGGCGACGAAGGAGAGGGGCTTGTTCTTGGGGAGGAAGGGAAGCCGGCCCGTCCAGAGGCCATCGGAGCCCTTGGAAAGGCTGATGTCGCGGAAGAGTAGGGGCGTGGTGCCATCCGCTTCGCGGGCGAGGACGTCGATGCGGATGCGGGTGATGTCCTGGAAGGAGAAGCCGAGGGCGGAGACGGGAGTAGCCAGCGCGGAGGGGCCAGCGCCTTGGGAAGAGGCGAGCAGGTCGCTGGAGCCAATGGAGAAGGAGACGGTGACGGTCTCCGCTCCCTGGGAAGCGGACGGGTCCTCGGAGAGTGGGCTCTTGCAGCCCAGACCCAGCCCGAGGATGGCCAGCAACAAGAGGTGCAAGGCCGTCCGGCTCGCGGAACTGGAGGAGGAAGGTGCGGGCATTGAGGTGGCGAGGGAGCATGGGGCGTGCCAGGACGCACCCATGCGAATCCGAGGGGTTGCCCTGCGTCTCCTCGGAGGATTGGAGCGCGCCGTTCAATTCCTGAACTCGCCGTGTCGGGCCCGGTTCAAGAATCGAACTGCCGGTTCGATTCTTGAACGGGCCTCTGTGAGGGGAGCGCGCCGGCTCCTTGCTGGAGGGGCCCGGCTCCCAGGAAGTTCCCGTGGACGTGCACCTCATTCCCCCAGGCGTGCGGCCCCAGCGCCCAGCGCGGTGCTGGGGGCGCGCACGCCCTGAGGTCAGGCGCTGACCCGAACCTGCAGGGGGGCCTTGGCCTGACTACGAGAACGCACAAACATACATCAGGTAACTGTCCGCGTTGTGCCGGGCGTGGAGTGGCCTGTTCTGCGCGAGCCATTTGCAGGCTGTTTCTCCATAGAAAACACTCCTGTCTGGGACCGGGACGGCAGGAGCAGGGAAATAGCCATAGTTCTCATCCTCCACATCTTCGGTATGACTGACGAGGTGGGAGAGTTCATGGATGATGGTTCCAACCTGGGAGTCATTCGTTCCAAGCAGTGGCGCCGTATAGAATTTGGGACCAATGGTCATCCTGGCCAGGTTGTTGGCGGCCGTGATGTCCTTCAATAGTGGTGCGCTGGCATCGAAGAAGCTGGCGGCCTCGGACCCATAGATAACATCGTTTGCAACACCCGTGGCGGCTGCAACGCTTGGGGCGGAGCCGTACAGATTGGGATTGGTGAGATCCTCTCGGACCACGAGGCCCTTGAATTTGAGTTGCAGACGCATGGGCTTGAGCCGGTCGAGGACGTAGCTCCTGTTGGTCGTTGCGCCGAACCACTTCGTGAATCGAGCCTCCTCTGTGTTGTTGAGCGTGCTGAAATCATCCTTCAGTGCTTTGATGGCTTTGTCGAGGAGGATGGAAACCTTCAAATAGGCAGTTTTCACGACAGTCAGCCTCTCCACGGTCGAGAAGTTAGTGAGTTGCACTTTTCCCACAGTGAGATTCGGCATGATTGCTCCTGGTTGCTTGGACACGTGAGATGCGCGCTCCACCAAGCCGTGTGGAGCAGTGACGGCGCGCGCACTGTAAGTGAACAGTGTAGGGCGGACTGGCTGAGAAAAGCCATCCAGGTGGCGAAGTCGGCTTGCAGCTCGGCGAACGATCAAGCCCAGCACGCTGGAATCCGAGGGTCTACAGCAATGGCGACTTCAAGGGCGAGCCGGTCAGGTTCTTGTCCATACCGCTGTCCCCCCCGGTGCATCTCGAAGCTCGCGTGCATGAAGAAATCCCAGCGGGACATCTGCCAGCGCGTCGGTGGGGCTGACCTCGCTCCGCGTTTTACCTGCGAGTCGTCTGATACCCTTCTCGCTCACTCGCCCTGGCCCGTGGGCAGTTCCTTCTGGGCGATCGCCGGGATGTCCGGCGCGTAGAACAGGTAAAGGTTGAAGATGTGATCGTGCTCCCAGGCCCCCGCGGCGGATGCGCGCGAGCGCAGCATGTACCCCGTCTCCAATCGAGCGTGCTTGCTGAGAATGAACGCCAACCCGGCCGAGAGGCGGTTCTGGTTGAATCCGACGTTGAAGGGGAGCAACACCTCGTTCCAGGCATAGGGAAACCAGCTCCGCTTCGAGTCGACGGGCTGGTAGTTCACCCGGAGTTGATTGCGGTAGCGCCAGAAAGATCCCTCCGGGCGCGTCGGTGAGTAGGCGTATTCGAGGCGGTTGCGGTCATTGAGGGTGAAATCCCCGATGCGGCCGCGGAGGTTGGGCTCGAACTCGGGCCGGAACACGGTCTCGAACGTGCCCGGCCTGCCGGCGGGATCGAACTGGTTCACGTAGAACGTGAAGTGCACGGCCAGCAGCAGGTTCGGGTGCAGATCCCACAGGGGCCCCACCCGGAAGAACATCTGCCCCAGTCCACCAGGGAAGCGTGCGCCGAAGCGGGTGTCGGTGAAGAGCCGCAGGCTCTGGGGCATCCCGAATTGCCCCTCGGAGAGGGGCAGCCGGGCCTCGAACCAGTCCCAGGTTTCGACGTCCGCGAAGGCCGGGGCGGGAGCGAGGAGCACGAGGGCGAGGGCGAGGATGGCGGCGCTCAAGGGGCGTTTCATGGTGCGACCTCCTTTGTCACGACTCTCAGGAGCCTCTCAAGGGCCGAAAGAGGCCCGACGGAACACGACACTGGAGCACACATCAGTGCTCGCCATTCCGGCTCGGCGGCGTTGCTCAGGCGCTCTGCCTCCTCGAAGGTGAGGAAATCAAAGGGCGGCTTCGGCAGCTTCGCGAAGAGCCTCACGCGCGGGGCCTGTTCCATTGCCCGCTGCTCTTCCGCGACCGCCAGCAGCTTGCTCAGCACCGTCAACACGTTGTTGATGGTTTTGAGGCTGCACGCCCGCCAATCTCCGGGAAGCTCTCGTAGGCCCGTTTGAGCGCGTCCAGGTGCGCGGGGTTGTCCAAGTCGAGCGGCGTGCCCGTGAGCCCGAGGCGCACGACCTCCGTTCTACAACGGCATGCGGTCCTTCGCTCCTCCGAGCAACTCGAACGCGGCGTCCCACGTCTGGGAATCGGATTCAGCGCGCGGCGGCAGACGGTAGTGGGCGGGTCGACCGTCCTCGTCCGGGGCCTTCGGATCGGCGCCCGCGTCGAGAAGCAGCTTGAGCATCGGAAGGTCCAGCCGGCGTGCCGCGTGCCCGAGCGCGGTGTATCCGGTCAGCCCTCCCCAGTCGTTGATCGTCCGAGTCGCCCCCGCGCCCAGGAGGAGCGAGGCCATGTCCAGATTGCCAACCTCCGCAGACGTCCGCAGCGGCGTGATGCCGTCGCGGCTGCACACGTTGGGATCGGCCCCCGCCTTCACGAGCGCTTCGACTGCCGCCAATTCGTCTTCGCAGGCCGCTACCAACAAGGGGGTCCTGTCCCGCTCGACATCCCACGCGTTGACGTCCGCGCCGTGCTCAAGGAGCGCCAGGAGCACGTCGAGTTCGCCCCCATCGGAGAGTTCGTAAATGGCCACTTGCAGCGGACGCAACCCCGGCGGCTCCGGCTGCGGCTCGTTCGGATCGGCCCCCGCAGCCAGCAGCGCCTTGACCCGGGACGTATCGTGCTGCTCGATCGCTGTGTCGAGTTGGGTCATCGCTGTGTTGTGGCCCGGATCGGGCTTGCCTCCAAAGCATTTTTTCTGAATCTCCCACCGCTTCTCCAAAACTTTCTTCACGGCGTCAAGACGCAGCCGGATCCTGGAGCACGGCACCTTCTCCAGCTTCTTTTTGTTCTTCGTGTTGGGCACCTTTGGATTGTAGCGAGGGATTTCGTTGGTGAGCTGATCCTTCTCCGCTTCAAGCTTGTCGAGCAGGCTGTTCTTGCAGGTCTGGTTCGGGTAACGCGGAATCCGGTCATACTCCTCCACACTGGTGTAGGGCTTGCCCGTCGCCGGATTGGTCTCAGTCCGCCAAGAGGTGGGAACCTTGACCGCCGCAACCGGATCCGAATCAAAGTCCGGCACGACCTCCTCTGCTTCCTGACGCTCAAATTCCTCCATGAGCCGCCGTGACTCCTCCGCTACGTCCAGCAGTCGCGCCTCGTACTCCCGCTGAGCGTCGACCCACTCCGGGCGACGGTCGATCGCTGGCCCGGCGGTGCTGGAGGGGTAGAGCAGGACGAGGCCCACGAGCAACGGGCCCACCCGGGGGAGGAATTCAGCCAACGTCCTGGCGCGTCCCGCCTGCGCGACGCCCTCCGCCCCCCTCACCACCTCGGCGGCCTGCCCGCTCGCTTTCGCGGCGCGCGAGAAACGCTCGAAGGCCCGTT
>NZ_DASVWK010001115.1:0-2148 GCF_036389735.1 Archangium sp.
CGGGTCCACCGGGCTCGTCACGGCCTCCACCGTGCCGGGCCGCTCCTGGCCCGTCGCGATGTCGTAGGACACCAGATGCCCTTCGTGAGCCACGAAGAGGGTCTCGCGCAGCGTCCCCGTCGGCTCGTTCTTCTGGGGGTCCTCCTCACAGGCGGACAGCGCCGCGATGGCACACAGGGACAGGACGGCGGAAAGGGAGCGAGGCAGTCGACTCATGGGGGTTCCACTCGGCAAAGGGTGAAAGAAGCGGGGAGAACGGCGTTCACTGCGTGCAGCCGCACCCGCCTCCAGGCGCGCCACCAGCCAGGCCCGCACCGGTCTGCGTCTCCAGCAGCTTGGCGTCGTACTCGGCGGCCATGCCCTCCTCGGCCCAGGGAGGTGCCATGGCCGCCGAGGCGAGCTTGCCCCGCTCGAATGGCTTCACACGGACACAGCCCGCGAGGGGCGACAACAGGACGCACAGCAGGGTGAGCGACAAGGCACGCATGGGACGCGCACTCTCCCCAACCGCCTCACATCCGCCAATGCGGCAAGGTGTCGCGGCCAGGGATGGCTGACGGAAGTGTCCACGGGCGTGCAGGTCCGGCGGCGTCAAGCCCGGCGTGGAGCCGAGTTCCAACTGGCCCCCCACCTGTTCCAGCACCGCGCGTCGTGCACTACGGCCTCAGCAGCATCTCCCGCGCCTTCATGGCGATGGCCACGGCGATGATCGTCAGGATGAAGAACACGACGCCCAGCATGGCCGTCTTGATCTTCGTGCGCTTGTCGGGCTTCTCCGAGGGCTGGAGGAGACCCGAGCCCGCCGAGGCCAGTCGCAGCACCTCCTCGCGCCCGCGCTTCGCCACGGCATCATCCGGGAAGCGAGCCTGCCGGATGCGGTAGAGGCGCCCCAGCGTGGCCAGCTCACCGCGCTCCGAGGCCAGGGACAGCACCTTGTCGTGCGCGCCCTTGCTCTCCCACAGCTCCAACACCCCCAGCCACGTGGAGTGCAGCGCCGTGGAGGGGCGGAACTCCTCGGCCCGGAAGCGCGCATACTCCAGCCCGCAGTAGGGGCACACCACCGCGCCGTCCCTGCGCACGCCGATGCACTTGGGGCAGTAGCCCGGCGGCGGCGAGAAGGGGTCCTCCGCCTCGCCCGACGCAGCGGACGCGGTGGGGATGGGGGCCGGAGTGGGGGCCGGAGCCTCCACCACGCGCAACTGGGCGCTCGAGGGCCGGTCCGCGGTCCTCATCATCGGCGCGGGCGTGGACTCCGCCGCCAGGCGTGCCTTCACCTCGGAGGTCCTCAACACCACGAGGTTGGCCGCCGCGGCCTCCGACATCACCATCTTGGGCGACGAGGGCCTCGAGGGCGCGGGCTCCGGTGCCGGGGCCTTGGCCACCACGGGCATGGGCGCCGGGGTCTTCGTCCGCTCCGGCGCCTCGAACTTCATCACCTCGGGCTGCGCCGCGGAGATCTTCACCGCCACGGGCTCCGGCGCCGCGGGCTCCTTCTTCTTGCGCGACTCCTGGGCCTCGGCCTCGATGGCCGCGAGCACCGCCTCGGGCACCGCGATGCGCCGGGTGGGCTCGTTCTCGATGGGGTCGCGCTCCGCCTCCTCCCCCGCGAGCATGATGACGGGCGCGTCGGCCGACTTGGGCTTGGGCTTGGAGGCCGCCGCCGGGACGGGCTCCCCGTCCCCCTCGGACCCACCGCGCGTCTCCACCTTGCAGCGCGAGCACTTGAGCACGAGCTGGTCGTCCTCGATCCGGAACGCCGCCGGAGGAACGATCCGCTCACAAGCCTCACAGTAGTACTTCACCAGATCACCATTCGGATGGGCACGGGCATGGCACAACCCGCCAAGGCCAGGAAACATACCGCGCAGACCAGCTTCCGCCCGAGCCCCAACGGCTCGGCTGGCTGCGTCACTTCCGGGTGACCGAACCCTACCAGCTTCGTGGCCACCAGCAGCCAGACGCCCCAGGTGATGGTGTAGAACAAGGTAAGGAAAAGCAGTACCAGGGCCACGGCCTTGCCCACCACCCTCGCCCGGTTGCCCCACAAGGCGAAGGTGAGGTGTCCGCCATCCAACTGTCCCACGGGCAGCAGGTTGAGCAGCGTCACCAGGAGCCCGAACCAGCCGGCGATGACCACCGGGTGGACCA
>NZ_DASVWK010001116.1:0-7785 GCF_036389735.1 Archangium sp.
GCTGGTGGAGAGCCTGCCCATCGCGGGGGTGGACGGCACGCTGGCGAACACCACGCTGTCCCCGGGGGCGCGGGGGCTCATCCGCGCCAAGACGGGCACCTTGTCGGGACAGAAGGCCTACGTGGGCGTCGCCGAGCGCCCCAACGACAAGGAGCACCCGCGCGTCGTCTTCGCGCTGATGCTGAACAACATCGACGAGCAGCCCGCCCTGACGGCGAGCCAGGTGTTCGAGCGCTTCGCCGAGGCGATGGTGGCCTTGCCGCTGCGCTGAGTGGGGCTCAGTTGGCCAGGCGTGCTTCCAGCGCGGCGATGCGCTCCAGCCAGTCGTCGAGCTGATCGGAATGGTTGAGATACATGCGCAACTCGGCGCCGCCCTCGACATTCCGCAGGTAGCCCGCGAGGTAGCGGCGGGTGTAGGTGACACCCCAGCCCGCTCGGCGCGCGGCCACGTTGGCGAGCAGGTGCTCGCGCAGCAGGCCGAGGCGCTCGGCGGTGGTCGGTGGGGTGGGGGAGCGGCCCTCGCGCAGGGCCTTCACTTCGCGGAACACCCACGGGTGCTCGATGGCGCCCCGTCCCAGCATCGCGCCCGCGCAGCCCGTCTCCTCCAGCGCGCGCTTCATGTCCGCGGCGGTGCGGATGTCCCCGTTGACGACGACGGGGATGCGCACCACCTCCTGGGCCATGCCCGCCCAGCGCCAGTCCGCGGAGCCCGTGTAGCCCATCTTCGCGGTGCGGCAGTGCACGGTGAGGGCACGCACCCCCACGTCCTCCAGCCGGCGGGCCAGATCCACGATGGGCATCTGGTCCTCCGGCCCCCAGCCGATGCGCGTCTTCACCGTCACCGGTAGTGACACCGCGCGCACCACCTGTGCCGCCATGGCGACCATGGCCTCCGGGTCTCTCAGCCAACCCGCGCCCGCGCCCCGCCGGGCGATGCGCGGCACCCAGCACCCGCAGTTGATGTCGAGGAAGGCGGGCCCCGCCGCCTCGGCGATGCGTGCGGCCTCCACCAGCCGCGCCGGGTCCGCCCCGTAGATCTGGATGGCGGTGGGACGGTCGTCCTCCGCGAGCTTCAACTTGCGCTCGTTACGGGTACACCCGAGCAGCAGGGAGTCCACGTTGACGAACTCCGTGAAGCACGCGTCCGCGCCCAACTGGCGGCAGATGCGCCGGAAGACGGCATCGCTCACGTCCTCCATGGGAGCGAGCAGGGCGGGCTGGGCGGCGAAAAGCGCGGAAAAGGCGTCGGACGACATACTCGGAGAGTGTCAGGGGTGTTGACGCTCGGCGTCAAACCCGGGCAAACCCCTCCTACCATGCCTGACTCCTCGAAGGCCGAGTTCGATCTCATCCTGTGGGGCGCCACCGGTTTCACCGGCCGCCTCGTCGCCGAATACCTCGCCCGGAACCAGGACGCCCACCGGGCGCGCTGGGCCCTCGCTGGCCGAGACCGCGCCCGGCTCGAGCAGGTGCGCTCGGGGCTCGCCGCGCTCAACCCCGCCTGTGCCGAGCTTCCCCTGCTGCTCGGAGACGCGCGTGACGCGGCCTCGCTGGACGCCCTGGTGGCCCGCACGCGCGTCATCATCTCCACGGTCGGCCCCTATGCTCGCCACGGCAGCGAGCTGGTGGCCGCCTGTGTCCGGGGTGGCAGGGACTACTGCGACCTGACGGGCGAGGTGCAGTGGATGCGCCGGATGATCGACGCCCACCACGCCCAGGCCCGCGCGACGGGGGCGCGCATCGTCCACACCTGTGGCTTCGACTCCATCCCCTCGGACCTGGGCGTGTTCATGCTCCAGGAGCACATGCGCGAGCAGCACGGGGGGCACTGCTCCCGCGTGCGCCTCCATGTGACGAAGATGCGCGGCGGCTTCAGCGGGGGCACCGTGGCGAGCCTCCTCCAGGCCGTGGACGAGTCGACGGCGGACCGCGAAGTGCGCCGCGTGCTCGGCAACCCCCACGCGCTCGACCCCGAGCCTCGCCGCGGCACCCCCGAGGAGCGCGACCAGCTCGGCGTGCGCTACAGCCGGGAGCTGGGCCGGTGGACGGCCCCCTTCGTGATGGGCGCCGTCAACACGCGTGTGGTGCGGCGCTCCAACGCCCTGCTCGGCTACCCCTGGGGCCAGGACTTCCTCTATTCGGAGGTGGCCAGCTTCAAGCCCGGAGTGAAGGGGATGCTCACCGCCGTCGGCACCTCCGTGGGGCTCGGCGCCTTCATGGTGGCCACGACCGTGCCCGTGGTGCGGCGCCAGCTCGAGAAGCGGGTGCTGCCCGCCCCTGGCGAGGGCCCTTCCGCCGAGGAGCGCGAGCGCGGTCTCTTCGAGGTGCGGCTCGTGGGCGAGGGGACGTCCGTGAAGAGCGGACGCCCCGTGCGGCTGGAGGCGACGGTGGCCGCCAAGGGAGACCCCGGCTACGCGGCGACGTCGCGGATGCTCGCCGAGTCGGCCCTGTGCCTCGCCTTCGACGGGGTGCCCGCCGAGGGCGGAGTCCGCACCCCCGCGTCGACCATGGGGATGCGGCTCGTCGAGCGCCTGCGGCGCGCGGGCATGACGTTCGAGGTGCGGGAGCTTTAGCCGAGGGATGAAGTTCAGACTTCCTCGTCGGGCAAGAGCGTGAGGAGCCGCTCGTCGTCGGGGCCAAGCGGGCGCCAGCCTGGTGGTGGTGGCGCCGTGCGGAGCGCTGCCCTGGCCTGCTCGACACGCTTCTGATGAGTTTCTGGGGTGTAAGCGGACCAGCGGCCAAGCGCCATGGCAACCTCGAAACGGTTTGCATCGTCCATCTCGGTCGGCCAGCCGCCGGGAAGTCCTTCGGCAAGTTCGCGCACGAGAACATCGCGCACCAAGCGGGTGACTTGCTTGCGCCGCTCCGCCTCGGCAAGTAACCCGCTGAACAGTTGCACTGCGGCGACGTCATCCTCGCCAAGCTCCTCGGCCAACAAATAGAGCGGGATGGCGGGACGCGCCTCAGCAAAGGCGGTGAGCGTATCGAAGCCCCGCTCTCGGACCCGCTCATAGAGGCGGGCCTTCCAGTTGCCCTCCCAGGAACGGTCCTCGCTCATCTTCCTCTCCAGGGGGTGAAGTTCACTGGGATTTTATAGTCCCTCATGTTCTTCGCGACGAGCTTCAGGATTTCGTTCCGCGTCAACATCCGACCAGCATCGACCTCAGCATCGCGCAGTGCCTTCATGAGCATCCGGTTCCATTCGCCGGGCCATGTGCGACCCAGGCGCCAGTTGCCACCGCCATGAATCGCCTCGTGACGTGCCTGCTCCATCCTGACGCAGAACTGGTCGATGCTCATCTCGCCGGTGAAACCACGCTTCTCGAACCACTCGCGGAACTCTCGTGGCAGGACGTGGTGCTGTGGTGGCTCGGCCATGCCAGCGCCTGCTCTGTCCGTTACACGCATGCCCCGCACCTCGGGCCCATCGCCCAGCGCGTCGCGAACGCCCTGCGGTAGCTCGTCGTGAGACTCGGCCATCATCACTTGACCGGCCTGAATCCGGACAGTGGCGCTCACGGCGGAAATGGAGAGGACGCCCATTCGCACGAGCTGACGCATCATCTCCTCCCACTCGGCGGAGACGACAATCCGTGTGCCCATCATCACGCCGTTGGAGCCCGCCATGAGGCCCATGCCGAGCGTGGCGGGAGCGGCTGGCGGTAGCCGGGGCAGTGCCATCTTCATCGCCGAGGCCGTGGTGAACATCTCGATGAGATCCTTCACCACCAGCATCTTCTCGAACCGCTCCGCCGCCACGCGCACGGCCTCACGGGTCGCGGCGAATTCACCCGTAAGGTGGCCCACGAGCGCGGGGAGGTCGCTCGCCGCGGCCTCGACCTGCCCTGGCTCCAGTGAGGCGAGGGCCGTCATCGAGGGTTCCATCATCCGCTGCAACGGGTGCAGCCCCCTGAACAGTCGCTCCACGCTGTAATAGGGGCACTGACGGAGCACGACATCGGCGAGGTTGAGGAAGTCGAGCCAGACGGTGAGCAGGAGGGCGCCCAGCATGGCTGCTTCGAGCCGTGGGCCGGCGAGGCGCAGGAGGGCCAGCTGCATGTCCGGGTCATCCACCTGGGAGGAGGTATGGGCCAGCCGGGTAACGGCGGCGAGTTCGGCATCAATCCAGCGAAGTTGCTGGCCGCCATATTCCACGAAAGGGCCAAACAGGTCGGCATATCGGCCGCCGATACCGGCCTCGCTGGCCTTGATTCGGGAGAACTCCCCGGCGATGCGGCGAGTGGAGCCCGACACGTCGAGAACGGCACCGAAGACCGCCTGACGGGCAAGGGTGGCGCTCTGTCGCGCGGGCTCCGCTGCCTCGGTCTCAGGCGGGGAGACGAGGGCGCGCGAAGGCTTCTCGCCTGGCCTTTCGGCCAACGTGGGTTCGGCAGCCTCGCGTGCCGTGTGGCGCAGGCTCATCATCCCTCGGCTGGGCGGTGGCGTCAGCGAAGCGCAGCCGGTGGACAGCAGGGCCATGGCGAGCAGCAGTCCCGCCCACCGTGTCCTCACTTCTTCCGCAGCGTCTGCAACGCACCGCCCCAGGCGATGACCTGGTCCAGCATGGCCTTGACCGACTTCTCATGGCGGGCAGCCGGCTTGAAGGCGCTGTAGTTCTCGAAGTCTGTGGCGAGCGAGAGCATGACCTGGGAGCGCACGTCGGCGATCTGGAGCTCGGCCATCACCAGCCGCAACTGCTCCACCGCGCGCGTTCCGCCGGCACTGCCGTAGCTCACGAACCCTGCCGCCTTGTTGTTCCACTCGCGGTAGAGGAAATCGATCGCGTTCTTCAGCGCGCCGGACGTCCCGTGGTTGTACTCGGGCGTCACGAAGACGAAGGCGTCGAAGGTGTCGATCTTCGCGGCCCAGACCTTGGTATGCGGCTGGGTGTACTGACCCATGGCCGGCGGCATCGGCTCGTCGAGCAGCGGCAGGTTGAAGTCCAGGAGATCCACGAGCTCGAACTCGGCGTCGTCGCGCTGCCTCGCGAGTTCGTGGACCCAGCGGGCCACGGCCTCGCCCTTACGACCCGGCCGCGTGCTTCCGATGATGATCGCCACCTTGAGCATGGGTGCTCCTGGAGAAGGTTGGGTTCAGCGGTATCGGGGCTCTCAGCCCAGGATGAGTTGCTCCAGCAGGGCCTTCTGGACGTGCATCCGGTTCTCCGCCTCGTCCCACACCGCCGACTGCGCGCCGTCGACCACCTCGTCGGTGATCTCCTCGCCGCGGTGCGCCGGCAGGCAGTGCAGCACGATGGCGCCCGGGTTCGCCTTCGCCATCAGCGCCGGGTTGAGCTGGTAGTCGTGCAGGTCCTTCTTGCGCTTCGCCGACTCCGCCTCCTGGCCCATGCTCGTCCACACGTCCGTCACCACCACGTCCGCGCCCTTCACCGCCTCGGTGGCGCTCGCCGTGACGAGCACCCGTGTCGCCGCGTCGGCCAGCACCGCCGCCGGCGGACGGTAGCCCTCGGGGCACCCCAGCCGCAGGTTGAAGCCGAAGTAGCGCGTGGCCTCCACGAACGACAGGCCCATGTTGCTCGCGCAGTCACCCACGAACGCCACCGTCTTCCCCTTCACGCTCCCCAGCCGCTCCTCCACCGTGAACAGGTCCGTCAGCACCTGCACTGGGTGCCCGCCCTCGGACAGGCCGTTGATGACCGGTACCCGCGACGCCTTCGCGAAGGCCGTCAGCCGGTCATCCCCGAAGGTGCGGAACATGATGCAGTCCGCGTAGCCGGAGATGACCCGCGCCGTGTCCTCGATCGTCTCGCCGCGAGCGATCTGGCTGCTGGCCGAGGTGATCGTCGAGACCGTGCCGCCGAGCTGGTACATCGCCGCCTCGAAGGACAGGTGCGTGCGCGTCGAGGCCTTCTCGAACACCAGCACCAGATGCCGGCCCGCCAGCGTCGTCACCACTTCCTTGCGCTTGCGGCTCGCCTTGAGCGCGTGCGCCCGGTCGAAGAGGGCGCGGTACTCGGCCTCGGTACGGTCGGCCAGGGTCAGGAAATCGCGCTTCACAGGGGTGCCTCCTGGAGGGAATCGAAGAGGGAGTCGAGCCGCGGGATGGCGTTGGCCGCCGCCCGGGCCCGAGCCGCGTGGGTCTTCAGCTCGGAAATCTGTTTCTCCACCGACGCCGGTCCGGTGCCTCCGGCGTTGGCCTTGCGCTCCACCGCGCGCCGCGGATCCGCGCTCTTCAGCACCTCGGCGTCGAAGCGGGGGTCCACCGACTGTGCCAGTTCCAGTGTCACCTTGGCCAGTGGCAATCCCTTCTCCTGGCACGCCCGCACCAGCGCTCCCGTCGCCTTGTACGCCGTGCGGAAGGGGATGCCCTTCATCGCCAGCGCCTCGGCCACGTCCGTGGCCTGCATGTAGTCCGACTCCACCGCCGCGAAGCACCGCTCCCGATCGAAGTGCACCTTGCCCAGCGCGAGGTGCAGCATGGACAGCACGCTCGTCAGCAGCGGGCCCGTCTCCAGCAGCACCTGCCGATCCTCCTGGAGATCCCGGCTGTAGCCGCCCGGCAGGCCCTTCACGAGCACGGCCAGGTTGGTGAGGTTGCCCACCGCGCGTCCGGACTTGCCTCGAATGAGCTCGAAGACGTCCGGGTTGCGCTTCTGCGGCATCATGCTGGAGCCGCAGGCGATCTCCCCGTCCAGCTTCACGAAGCCGAACTCGGGCGAGGCGAAGTCGTAGAAGTCCGTGGCCACCCGGCTGGCGTGCAGCAGCGAGCGCATGGCCGCGTAGGCGAAGTCCATGGCGAAGTCGCGGTCGCCCACCGTGTCCAGCCCGTTCATCGTCACGCGCGGGAAGCGCAGCAGCTCGCGCGTCACCTCGCGGTCGATGGGCAGCGACGTGCCGCCGATGGCTCCCACGCCCAGCGGCAGCGAGGACGCCTGCTCCAGCGCGAAGCCGAGCCCGTCCACGTCCCGGGTGAACATGGCCCCGTAGCCGCACAGCAGGTAGGCCAGCGAGATGGGCTGCGCCCGCTGCCGGTGCGTATACGAGGGGATGAGCGTCTCGCGCTCCGTCTCGGCCCGAGCGGCCAGTCCCTCCAGCAGCGTGGCGAGCACGCCGAGCGCCTCGGCGATCTTCTCCCGCACGTGCAGGCGCAGATCCAACGCGACCTGATCATTGCGCGAGCGCGCGGTGTGCAGGAGGCCGGCGCGCTCCCCGAGGACGCGGGTGATCTCCGCCTCCACGGCCATGTGCACGTCCTCCTCGTCCGCGAGCACGAGCGTGCCGGCGCGGGAGGCCGTCATGATGGCCACGAGCTGCTCGCGGATGGCGCGCGCGTCCTCCGAGGGGATGATGCGCGTGCGCGAGAGCATGGTGAGGTGCGCGAGGCTGCCGACGAGATCCTCCTTGAGGAGGGCCCTGTCGAGCGCCAGCGAGCTGGTGAAGGCCAGCACCTCCGGGTGGAGGCCGGGTCCGCCGGAGGCGGCCGTCTTGGCAATCGTCACGGGGTTTCTTCCTTTCCGAAGAGTGCCTTCAATTTCCTGGACAGCGTACGGGCCGACTTCCCCCGGGCCGGGGCGGCGAAGATGGTGTCATCTCCGGCGATGGTCCCCAGGCTCTCGAGCAGCCGGGCCTGATCGATGGCGGACGCGACCAGGGACGCGGAGCCCGGGCGGGTGCGGACCACCACCAACAGCTCATTGTCATCCATCGAGACGACCAGCTCCCCCAGCTCGCGCAGCCGGTCCTCGCCCGTGGGAGGGGGAGCGTCCTCCAGGCCGTACACCGTGCCGCCCTCGGGCCGTGACACGCGCATGGCGCCGAGCTGGGC
>NZ_DASVWK010001117.1:0-12607 GCF_036389735.1 Archangium sp.
CGGACGCGGCGTGGGCTGCGTCTTCATCGACAAGCTGCCACTGGAGCCCGGCAGCCGCCCGCTGGTGGCCGCGCGTGAGGAGCCGCTCGCGCGGGGCGGCAGCTCGCACCTGGGCTTCCTGCACTACCGGATGCCCCGGGCGCTGCTGCTGCTCCGCCAGGGCGTGGGCCGACTCATCCGCTCGCATGGGGACCGGGGCGTGGTCGTCATCGCCGACCCTGGCCACCCCAGCTACCGGCAACTGCTGCTGGACGCGCTCGCCGGCTACCGCGTGGAACTGCTCCCCTGGTCCGAGGCCCGCGTGCGCCTCTTCTCCGCCATCGAGGAGATGGGGCTCATCCGCAAGGGCTGAGGCGTCGTCTTCGTGCTACCCGCCTCGCGCCGGAGTTCCGCAAAGCGCCGCGATGGACCGGACCAGTTTGTCGAAGGACTTCGAGCGCGAGCGCAAGAAGGCCACGTCGATGCCTCGCGTTTCGCTCAATTGGTGCGTGGTAGGCAGGTAGCCAGGGACGAGTATCGCCAACGCCTTCTTGGCATCACGGAGCGTTTCCGGACGATGAATGCCCGCGGCGCCGAGCGAGATGTGGTCTCTCGCCAGCAACAACCAGGTCTCGTACTCGCGAACGGCCATCACCGCGAGGCTCGGCACTTTTTGACCCATGACGCGCGTGGCATCGGGTCCCCACGCCGCGGCACAGTCATCGTCCTCGTCGCAGAGCATCAGCACGGCATCCGCTCGCCGCGAGCGGGCGATCTCCATCGCGCGAATCACCCCCTCTTCCCGACACGGGCGCTTCGGTCCCGGACATCGCCCATCCACAAGGGAGGCGCGCGGCCGACGGATGGGTTCCTTGTCGACGACCCAACCTTGGATTCCGAGGTGGTTCATGACCCGGGCACACAGACTCGGAATGGCCGTGACCTCGCCCTGCCCTTCGACAATGCAGACGAGCCGGTTCACGGGTTGATGACGGTCGGGTCAATCACATCGGGCGGTTCGCCCTCGATGCGCAGGGGCTCGCTTCGCATGAGCTCGGAGAGACTCAGGAGTCCCTCATTCACGACCTGGCGCTGAGCGCTGGCGAGCGGCCCCACTCGGGTCACCCCGTCCCCATACTGGCAGACGAGGATCTCCTCCTCACGTGCGGCATCGAGGAACTCCGGGCTGTGGGTCGTCACGAGGACAGCGCCTCGATTCGATGCCTCCTTGAGCACCTCATAGAGCACAGCGGCCGCTCCAGGATGAATGGAGACCTCCGGCTCTTCGATGATGAGGAACCGAGCGAATGGCATCGTCTGTGCGGCCACGATGATGCCCAGTGCTCGGAGCGCACCATCGGACATCTCACTGATGCCGAATCTCGCGACCCTTCCCGCCTGCTGCTGGTCGAACTCAACGAAGAGAAACCTTCCCGTCTCCGTGACCGAGATGTCCACCAGATCGGGAATCAGCCTCTTCATGGCCAGGAGCACGGTCGTGAAGTCATGCTCTCGCTCAGCCTTCAAGCGACGCAGAACCCCTGCGAGATTGCTGCCGTCGACCTCGAGTTCGGCATCCTCACTGGCCAGTTGGGGGACACGCATCCTGGCCAGCTCCAATTGGAGCCGGTGAGTTCGAAAAAGCCTGAACGCTGCCGATCCGAGCATCTGACGCGCGTAGAGCATGATGCTCGTCGCTGAAGGCAGCGACTCAACCGACACGCTTGTGCGCCCATCTGCATCTACGAGGTGCGCCCCATCAGCGCTGCGCTCAAAACGGCTGACGGCCCCTCCATTCGCTTGGGCTACGAACTCTGTCCCGAAGCGCCAGCCCGACTCCGGATTCGGAAGCAAGGAAAAGAACTGCTCCGCGAACCGGGCATCCAGCTCCGTTTTCTCATTCGCGACCCGGACGGTGACGCGCGTCTCCTCGGTCTCGGGGATACCCCAGCGGCGAATCGAACCAATGCCCCCGCGCCGCTTGATGGCGGAGGCGGCATCGAAGGAGATCTCGCTCGCGATCACCAGCGCATCGGCGAAGTTGGACTTCCCGCTGCCGTTGGTTCCCACCAGGACCGTAAACGGCGCGAGTTCCACCTCCGCCCGCTCGATGCTCCGGTAGTTTTTCAGTGAGACCCGCCGCCACATGGGGGCGTTCATCTCCCCTTTACCCTGCCCGAGTCAATCCAACCTTCATGGGGGACGCTCACGTGTCCCACTCGAACGTGTCCGCGGCCTCCTCGATGATACGGGGCGCCAGCACCTTGAGCAGTTCCTCGGGCTTGGCTCCGGACGCCTGGAGTTCCACGTCTCCCAGCAGGGCCTGGTCCGGATAGCCGATGCACACCACCGACACCCGCAGCCCTCCCGCCTCCGTGGCGTGGATCTCCGCCTGGAGTCGGAAGCCCTGGATGCCGTGCTTGCGCAGCACCCCCTGTGCCGCCGCCTTGCTCTCCTTCGGCGGCGCCAGCAGGGCACCCACCTGCGTCAGCTTCCGCCGCATCCGCGCCTCGGTGACCTTCAACACCTCCGGTTTCACCTGGCCCGACTTGTCCTTCACCCCGCTCAACTGCACGTAGAGGCGCGGGGTCCGCTCCTTGAACGACTGGAGCGCCTCGATGGAGGCCTGGATGGCCGCCTTCGCCGCCGCGTCCGTCTCGCTCTTCCGGGCCTTCAGGCACTCCAGCCCGGACAGCTCCTTCAGCTTCCCCAGCGCCTGGGCCGCGGCCGCCCGCACCTGCTCACTCGGGTCCTTCAACCCCTCGCACAGGGGCTTGAGCGCCTCGGGGTCATCCGAGGAGCCCAGGCCGAGCGCCGCCTGGGAGCGCACTTTCGGCTCCGGCCCCTTTCCGAGCTGTTTGCTCAGTGCGGCGATCCGGGAATCCACCTGGGCCTGGACGGCTCCGGGCAGGGTCAACAAAACGAGGGCGAGGAGCGAGGACGAGCACCGCATGTCAGGAAGGCAATCCTAGCCTGGACCGCGCCAAACGCGGTGCCCCCCCTTCATGCCGCGCCGCGCTACTTCTTCCAGCCGAACGAACTCGCGGCCTCCTCGATGGCCTGGGGCGCCAGCGCCGTGAGCAGCTCCCCCGGCTCTGCCCCGGACGCCTGCACCTCCACAGCTCCGATGAGCTGCTTTCCCGGGTAGCGCAGGCCCATCACGGACAGCTTCAACCCCCCCTGGGGCCCGGGGCGGATCTCCGTCAGCAGCCGATAGCCCTGGAGCTTGTGCGTGGCCAACACACCCTTGGCGGCCTTCTCGGCTTCCTTCTCCGGGGCCAACAGCGCCCCCATCTGCGCCAGCTTCCGCCGCATCCGGGCCTCGGTGGACGCCACCCACTCCGGCGACACCGTCCCCGTCGTGTCCTTCACCCCGGTGAACAGCACGTACAGGCGCGGAGCCCTCGCCTTCAGCGCCTCCAGCTTCCCCAGGGCCGCCTCGGTGGCCGCCTTCGCCGCCGGGTCCGCCTCCTCCTTCCGGGCCACCAGGCACTCCAGCCCGCCTACCTCCCCCAGCGTCCCCAGGGCCTCGGCCGCCGCCGCCCGGACCTCGCCGCTCGGATCCTTCAGTCCCTCGCACAGGGGCTTGAGCGCCTCGGGGTCTTCCGAGTCCCCCAGGACACGGGCCGCCTGGACACGGTGGTGGGGCTCGGCCCCCTTCACCAGTGTCCGGCTCAACGAGGCCGTCTGCGGGTCGGCCTGGGCCAGGATGGTTGTGGGGAGGACAAGCAGGCAGCAGGCGACAAGGTGGGATGGGGAGCGCATGTCAGGAGTTGGATCCTACCCGGGTCCTCAAGAAACGCAGCGCAACCCTCACTTGTGGCATATACCCTCACCATGCCCTCTTCCCTGTCCGCCTCCCAGATTCGAGAGGCGTTCCTCAAGTTCTTCGAAGAGCGTGGCCACCGCCGCGTCGCGTCGTCCTCCCTCGTCCCCCAGAACGACCCCACCCTGCTGTTCACCAACGCGGGCATGGTCCAGTTCAAGGACGTCTTCACCGGCCGCGAGAAGCGCGACTACGCGCGCGCCACCACCTCGCAGAAGTGCGTGCGAGCCGGTGGCAAGCACAACGACCTCGACAACGTGGGCTACACCGCGCGTCACCACACGTTCTTCGAGATGCTCGGCAACTTCTCCTTCGGCGACTACTTCAAGGCCGACGCCATCGCCTACGGCTGGGAGTTCGTGACGAAGACGCTCGGGTTGTCCACGGAGCGGCTCGCCGTCACCGTCTTCAACGGCGAGGGCGGCATCCCCTGGGATGAGGAGGCCTTCGAGCTGTGGGCGAAGCAGGGCGTGGCCCGCGATCGCATCCTCAAGCTCGGCCTCAAGGACAACTTCTGGGCCATGGGCGACACCGGCCCCTGCGGCCCGTGCTCCGAAATCCACTTCCACCAGGGCAACGACATCCCCTGCGTCGAGGAGGCCAAGGGCAGGCCGTGCCAGGGCGTGGCCTGCGACTGCGACCGCTGGCTCGAGATCTGGAACCTCGTGTTCATGCAGTTCGAGCGCAAGGAGAAGGACGCGCCGCTCATCCCCCTGCCCAAGCCGTCCATCGACACGGGCGCGGGCCTGGAGCGCATCGCTTCCGTCGTCCAGGGCAAGCGCTCCAATTACGACACGGACCTCTTCCAGGGCATCATCTCCAAGGTGAGCGAGCTGGTCGGCAAGCCCTACACCCAGGAGGGCGGGGCCTCCATGCGCGTCGTGGCGGACCACAGCCGCGCGGCCGCCTTCCTCATCGCCGATGGCGTGCAGCCCTCCAACGAGGGCCGCGGCTACGTCCTGCGCCGCATCATGCGCCGCGCCATCCGCCACGGCTCGCTGCTCGGGCTCGAGGACGTGTTCTTCTCCAAGGTCGTGGACCGCGTCATCGAGCTCATGGGCGACGCCTACCCCGAGCTGCGCGACAACCGCACCTTCATGCTCGAGGTCTGCAAGCACGAGGAGGAGAGCTTCCGCCGCACGCTCAACCGCGGCCTCAAGCTCATCGACGAGGAGGTGGCCCGGATGAAGCAGTCCGGGGAGAAGCGCCTCTCGGGCGAGAAGGTCTGGGAACTCCACGGCACCTACGGCTTCCCGTGGGACCTCACGGAGATCATCCTCAAGGAGCGCGGCTTCGAGACCGACCTCGAGGGCTTCAACAAGCTCAAGAAGGAGGAGGCCGAGAAGGGCGGTGACGAGGGCGGCATCAGTAAGGACAAGGCCATCGCCACCATCCACCTCAAGCTCCTGGAGCGCCTGGGCCCCACCACGTTCCTCGGCTACGAGGGCGTGGGTCACGAGGGCGAGGGCTCCGTGCGCGCCATCATCACCCAGGGCGGCGCCGAGGTGACCGAGGCCAACGCGGGCGACGAGGTGGAGCTGGTGCTGGACCGCACGCCCTTCTACGGCGAGTCCGGCGGCCAGATGGGCGACACCGGCCGCGTCGTGGGCCACGGCGGCAAGGCGGTGGCCCAGGTGAAGGACGCGCAGCGCCCGGTGCAGGGCCTCATCGTCCACCACGTGAAGGTGACCCAGGGCACCTTCAAGGTGGGCGACATGGTGCAGGCAGGCGTGGACGGCGAGCGCCGCTCGTCCATCCGCGCCAACCACTCGGCCACGCACCTGCTGCACAAGGCGCTCAAGATGGTGCTCGGCGAGCACGTCAAGCAGGCCGGCTCCGTGGTGGCGCCGGACTACCTGCGCTTCGACTTCTCGCACTTCGCGCCCATGACGCACGAGCAGCAGGACCAGGTGGAAGACCTGGTCAATACGTGGATCCGCGAGAACGCCGAGTCCCAGACGCGCATCATGAACCTGGAGGAGGCGAAGAAGTCCGGTGCCGTCGCCATGTTCGGCGAGAAGTACGGCGAGACCGTCCGCGTCGTCACCGTGCACCCGCAGTCCACCGAGCTGTGCGGTGGCACCCACGTGCGGCGCAGCGGTGACATCGGCCTCTTCAAGCTGGTGAGCGAGGCCGGCGTGGCCTCGGGCGTGCGCCGCATCACCGGCGTCACCGGCCTGGGCGCGCTCCAGTACGTGCGCGACACCGAGCGCGAGCTGAAGAAGGTCGCCGAGCTGCTGAAGACCTCGCCCAAGGACCTCTTCAAGCGCGTCGAGGCCACCCAGAAGCGCGTCAAGGAGCTGGAGAAGAAGGTCGAGGAGGTGACCGTCAAGGCGCAGACCGGCACCAGTAAGGACCTGATGGAGCAGGCGCGCGACATCAACGGCATGAAGGTGCTCGCCACCCGCATGGATCCGGCGGACCCCAACGTGTTCCGCGGGCTGGCGGACCAGCTCCGTGACCGCATCAAGTCCGGCATCATCGCCATCGGCGGCGAGAAGGACGGCAAGGTGGTGCTGCTGGTGGCCGCCACCAAGGACGTGGTGGCCCGGGGCATCCACGCGGGCAACCTGCTGCGCGACATGGCCAAGGAGGTCAACGGCCGCGGTGGTGGCAAGCCGGACCTGGCCCAGGGCGGTGGCGAGGACCCCTCGCGCATCCCCGCCGCCTTCGACAAGCTGTACGAGCTGGTGAAGGGGACGAGCCTCTCATGAGCCCGTCCGCCCGTGGCCTCGCGGCACTCCTCTGCTCGGCGGCCCTCTTCGGGGGCTGCAAGAAGGAGGAGGAGCCCGCGCCCTTCGAGGACCGCACCCTGGCGAAGCTGCGCCAGGAGGTGGACCGCGTGAACAAGGGAGGTGCGCCTTCCGCACCGCCCTCGTCCTCCGAGGGAGACCCCAACGCGAGGCTCGCCGACCTCGCCGCGGGCCACGAGGCGGACACCGCCAGGACGCTCACCCCGCCCGGCGCCAACGACACCGTGCACGTGGACACCTTCGCCCTGAAGCTCACGGGCCTGGAGTCGCTGCACTCGCTGCGTGGCACCGGCAAGGTGAGCCTCACCACCCAGGACCTCTTCCTCCGCGCGCAGCTCATCGCCCAGAACGTCGGCCCCCAGTCCGCCTCCCTCGCGCTCTCGGGCGCGAAGCTGGTGGACGCGGCCGACAAGGAGTACCCCCTCGCCCAGGACGCCCAGACTCTCGCCGGCACGCGCAAGCTGGACCGCACCTGGGACAAGGACCAGCGCGACACGCTCGTCCTCCTCTTCGAGGTGCCCCCGTCCGCCATTGCCCCCGGGCTGACCCTGGTGCTGCCCACCAGCGGCACCGAGCCCGTGCGTATTCCCCTGCAATGAGTTCCTCCGGGCGGCGGTGACGGACGGTGACGGTCGAGCCCAACAAGCTCCTCCCGCTGCGTATCCGTCTCCCGTACGCCACGGAGGAGGAGTTCATCGAGAAGTACGGCTCCAACGTCGCGCGCGGGGGCCTCTTCATCGCCACGCGCTCGCCCAAGCCCGAGGGCACGGGGCTCGCCTTCGAGCTGGTGCTGGCCGATGGTGGGCGCCTGCTGCGCGGCGAGGGCGTGGTGGTGCGCACGCAGACCGAGGGCTCCCGCGCCGGGATGACCGTGCGCTTCGTGCGGCTCGATGCGTTCAGCAAGGCGCTCATCGACCGCATCGTGAGCCGCCGCTCCCCGGCCCAACCCGCCCAGGCACCGGAGCCGCCCCCACCGAGCGCACCCGAGCAGGCCCAGGCCCCTCGCACCGAGGGAGCGACAACACCGGGCAAGCGCGGACGGCCCGTCATCTCCGCCGAGGCGCTGCGCAAGCAGGTGGCGATGTCCGCGCTGGTCTCCGCGCTGCGCGACCCTCCGCCGACGGAGACGGGCACCGCGCCCCCCACCCCTCCAGTACCCACCGCCCCGGCCGCCCCCAAACCGGCCATACCCGCGGCTCCGCCTCCCACCGCGGCCAGGCCCGCCGTGCCCGCTCCTCCCGCGAAGCCCGCGGCTCCCGCGAAGCCCGCGGCCCCCGTTACCTCCAAGCAGAACGGGCCAGGCGCTCCGCAACCGACGGCCAAGGCTCCGGCACGGCAAGCGGTGCCCCCCGCTCCGAAACCGGCCACGCCCCCTCCACCGGCCCGGGCGAAGCCTCCCGTCACGGTCGCGCCGCCAGCACCCGTCGTGCCCGAGCCGCCCATCGTGGCGGAGCCGGAGAGCGCCCCGCTCACCGTGCCCGTCGTGGAACAGAGGCCGGCCGCCGCGCCCGCGCTCCCCGAGCGACCCACGACCCAGGATCTCATCGCCAACGCCGTCCTGGATCACCTCGCTCCCGAAGAGCCGGAACTCGCCGCATACGATCTCCTGGAGCTCGAGCCCCTCGATCCCGCCACGGCACCCTCCGCGCCGGCTCCGGTGGTGGAGCCTCCTGTCTCCCCAGCCCCCGCGCCCGCTCCCGTCGAGCCCCCTGAAGCCCCGGCGGCGCTCCCGGAGGTCGCCCGCGAGAGCCCTCCCGTCCCCGAGGAGCCGCGCCGCTCGCCCTCGCCCGAGAGCAAGGGCCGCCGTCGCGCCATTCTCGACGTGTCCGTCTCTCCGCCCGTGGCGGTCGCGCCTCCCGAGGTGGTGCTTGGCATCGACCTCGGCACCTCGCGGGCCCGCGTCGCCATCCACCATCAGGGCACGTTGCGGCTCATCCCGCTCGGTGAGGCCCACTCCCTCCCCTCGCTCGTCGCGGTGGACGAGGCGGGTCAGCTCCTCGTGGGCGCGGCCGCCAGGGCCGAGGCCGAGCGCTCCCCGCGTCATGCGGCCTTCGGACTCCGTCGCTTCCTCGGGCTGCGCGCCCGCTCTCCCCTGGTGCGCGCGATTGGCGGTCCCCTGCCCTTCCCCCTCGTCGCCGGCCCTCACGGAGATGCCAGCATCGAGCTGCGAGGTAGCGGCCTCCTCCTCCGCGAGCTCACCGCCCGGCTCCTGCGCGAGCTCAAGTCCGCCGCCAGCACCTTCCTCGGCCACGACGTCACCCGGGCCGTCCTCTGCGTCCCCGCCTACTTCGACGAGCGCCAGCGCGCCGCCATGCGCGAGGCGGGCACGCTCGCCGGGCTCAACGTCCTGCGCATCCTCAACTCTTCCTCGGCCGGGGCACTCGCCTTCGGCCATGGGCGAGGGCTCGCCCGCAAGCGCATCCTCGTGGTGGAGCTCGGCGGCGGCGGCCTGAACGTGTCCGTCGTCCAGCTCACCGGCGATGACCTCGAGGTCATCACCACCGGAGGAGACCCCACCGTCGGCGGCATGGACTTCGACGCGCGCATCGCCGAGGCGCTCGCCAGCGACCTCCAGGCCCAGGGCATCCCCCGCCCCGAGCACCCCTCCGACTGGGCCCCGCTGCTCACCGCCGCCGAGGCCGCCAAGGTGGCCCTCGGCGAGCAGGAGCAGGTCTCCGTGCCACTGCCCGGTGGACGGCCCGCGTTCTCGCTCGACCGCGAGCGCCTGGAAGCCCTCACCGCGGACCTCGTCCAGCGCATCACCCTCTTCGTGCGGCAGGTGTTGGAGTCCAGCGCGCTCACGCCCCAGGGGCTCGACGAGGTGTTGCTGTTGGGAGGCCAGGGCCGCTCGCCGCTGGTGCGCCGCCGGCTGGAGGAGAGCCTGGGCGTGCCCGTGCGCGCGGACGTGGACGCCACCCACTCGGCGGCACTCGGTGCGGCCTTGCTGGGCCAGGGCCTCCTCGACGCCGAGGCCGGCAAGCCCGGCGCCACCGTCTCCGAGGTGCTCTCCGTCCCCATCGGCGTGGCCGAGCGCGGGGGCACGCTGCGCCGCGTCCTCGAGCGCAACACCCGCCTGCCCGCGGAGAAGACGCTCGTGCTTCCCGTCACGGCGCCCGGGCCGCTCATGCTCGCCCTCTTCCAGGGGCCCTCGCCGGTGGCGACGGAGAACGAGTACCTCGGCACGCTCGCCTTCTCCCTGGAGCGCCCCGGCGAGGCCGAGGTGCACTTCAGCCTCTCGCAGGATGGCACCCTCTCGCTGGCCGCGACGCTGCCGGGCGGCAAGCGCCACGCCGTCACCCTCGCCGCGGACATGCCCGAGGACGCGGAGCTGGACGCCGTCATCGCCCGCTCGCCGCTGGAGGGCGAGCCCGAGACACGTCCGGGCGGGCTCCTCTCCGGCCTGCGCAAGCTCTTCGGTCGCCGCTAGCCCGCGCTGTCACCGCCCAGGGCGAGGCACCAGGCGAGCCCTCCACACCACGCCCGAGGCGTGACCGACCATCCAGGTTGGTGTGGGGTCCCATCCTCCCCATTCCGGAGGATGAGCAGCTTTCGTCCAACAGACATTCGTAGGACGGGAGGACGAGATGAGAGTTCGTTCGTGGATGGGCGGTTTCGCGGTGGTGGCCTGCTGCACCGCCGGGTCGGCGTTCGCGGCCATCGACGCCTCGCGGGTGGGCAGCGAGGTCAAGTTCGACGAGCAGCGGACGAAGGTCGGCCTGGATGCGCGCGTGGGCGTGGGTGGCCTCACCGGTGACGGGGGCGAGGTGACGGCTCCGGGCCCCCTGCTCGGAATCACCGCCGCGGCCCAGCCCTGGCGCAACCTCGGCATCGAGGCGGGCATCGAGGGTCAGCGCCTCCCCATCAACGATGCGCGCATCGTGGATGAGCAGGCCCTGTACCGCTACAACCTCGGCGTCATGGCCAAGGCCGGTCCGCTCGTGCTCCAGGAGAAGGTGCGTCCGTATGTGGGAGCGGGCGTCGGCGTGAGCTACCTCAACGTCACCGACGGCGCGGAGACCCTGTACGGCAACGACATCGTGCAGGAGGTGCCGCTCGCGGCCGGCGTGGACTACCGTTTCAACGAGAGCCTCTTCGCTGGTGCGCGCGCCTCGTACCGGATCCTCTTCGGCACGGAGTTCGCGGACGCCGCCACCGGTACCGGTGACACCGGCGGCAACCTGCTGAACTTCGCCGCGACAGTGGGTGGCCGCTTCTAACCGGTCCAAGCCCGGTACGGCCAAAGCCGAGCCCCGCCGCGCTTCCCGATGAGGGAGGAGCGACGGGGCTCTCTTTTGCTTCGCCTAGAACCCGCTTCGCGGCGTCTCGAGCGCGGTGGGGGTGATGGCGCGCAGGGGGGCGGCGCTCCCCAGGGCGATGAAGGGGGCCCAGTAATGGGGATGGGGCCGGGACCCCCGCAGCTCGCGCATCGCCTCGCTCAGCGCGGTGGCGCGGCCCTGTCCCGCCAACAGGTTGCGGTAGTAGGCCTCCATCAACGCGCGTGTCGTCTCGTCGTTCACCTTCCAGAGGCTCATCACCACGGTCTCCGCTCCCGCCACGAGGAAGGCCCGGCGCAGCCCGTACACGCCCTGGCCCAGCTTGATGTCGCCTCGCCCGGTATCGCACGCGGACAGGACGACCAGTTGGGTGCCCCACAGGTCGAGGCCCGCCAGCTCCAGCGCCGTCGCCAGCGCGCTGTCGGACGAGGGGGAGACGGGACTGGCACCGGAGGGCGCCGGAGCGCTCGCCCCAGCGAACACGAGGCCCGAGCGCAGCAAGGAGTCCGTGGAGCTCGGTGCCAGGGTGTCCTCGCCCAGCGCACCGAAGTGGCCGATGGCGCGGGAGCCCGGGTGCTGGGGCGCATCCTCCTGGAAGAAGCCATGGGTGGCCAGGTGGAGGATGCCAGGGGTGGGCAGGTGCAGCAGCCGCTCCTTGGTGGCCTCGGGGCCCAGGAACAGCTCGGCCTGGGGCAGCAGGCGCTGGATGGCCTTGGCCTCCTGACGGGTACCTGGCAGGGGGGTGGGTGCCCATGCGCGGTGTGACAGCTCCGCGCGCGAACTGGAGGAGAAGAAATACTCGCCGGGCATACCGCGCTCGGTCAGCGCGGGAGCGTCCTCCTGGGGGTGAAGGGGGGGGGGGAGGGGGGCACTGAAGTCCGGGTCGGCGAGGACGACGACGGAGCCAGGGGGGCTGCTCTCCTGGGGGCGCGGCAGCAGGCTCTTGCCGGAGGGGACGTAGGTGAGGTCGAAGGCGTCCACGAGGTATTGGTGGCCATCGTGCAGGACGCCGAAGGGCACCAGGGCGAGCTGGCCATCCGGCGAGAGGTAGAGGCGGCGGGTCTCACCCAGCAGCGCAAGCAGGGGTTGGAAGGCGAGTTGGTGGAGTTGCCGGGCGTGGGTTTCAAAGGTGGCGTCCCGGTTGGCCAGGGCGTCTCGAAGGCGCGAGGCGGCGGAGTCAATGGGCTCGGCGGGTCCCAGGTCCTGGAAGCGGATGGTGGCGTCGGGGAAGAGCACCAGCGCCAGGTAGCGCAGCGGGCCGGGGAGCCGAGACGCGGGCGCACCGGGCCTGGGCACGAGCGGGCGGTCCACGTACGTGATGAACTCGACGAGGGCCGCGTCCTTGGGCAGGGCCGCGGCGACACGGTCGACGATCTCCCCGGGAGGCGGCAGGGCGGTCAGCGCGCGCAGGGGGGCGGAGCGCCTGGCCAGGTCCGCTTCGAGGGCAGTGCTCCGCACGGAGAGCTCTCCGAGACGCTGTCGGTAGGCTGTCGGTGAAAGCGCGCCACGGCCGTGGAGTGACAGTTCGGCCAATTCGGTGCGCAGCCCCCCCAGCCGCTTGAGGGTGTCGCGATCCCCGGCGCCCAGGCTCCGGTAGACGGTATGGGAGATGTCGGCCATCTCGTCGACGGAACGACCTTTGAGGAGCAGGGCGGCGCCGAGGGCCAGGCGTCGGACACTGGCGTCGTCTGGATGGGCGCGCAGCAGTGCGTAGAGCCGCTCCTCGTCGGTGCGCAGGAACTGGAGGAAGCCAGCCAGGCGCTCCTCGGAGAAGC
>NZ_DASVWK010001118.1:0-3763 GCF_036389735.1 Archangium sp.
ATCGAGGCCAACGATCGTTTCCGCCTCCCCAAGGACGCGAGCCGTGACGTCATCATGATCGGCCCCGGCACGGGCGTGGCTCCGTTCCGCGCCTTCGTGCAGGAGCGCGCCGAGACCGGCGCGAGCGGTCGCAACTGGCTCTTCTTTGGAGAGCAGCACTTCCGCACCCAGTTCCTCTACCAGGTGGAATGGCAGGAGGCGCTGAAGCAGGGGGCGCTGCACAAGCTCGACCTCGCCTTCTCCCGCGACCAGGGTCAGAAGGTCTACGTGCAGCAGCGGCTGCGCGAGAAGGGGCGCGAGCTGTACTCCTGGCTGGAGGGCGGTGCCCACCTGTACGTCTGCGGCGATGCCCAGCGCATGGCGCCGGACGTCAACGAGGCGCTCCTCGATGTCATCGCGACCCACGGCGGGAAGAGCCGCGAGGACGCGAAGGTTCATCTCGACTCGCTGCGTGAGCAGCAGCGCTACCTGCGCGACGTCTACTGAGTGAGGAACACCATGAGCAAGAACCCGACTCCGGCCCTCTCCGAGGTGGAGCACATCAAGGCGCGGAGCAACCTGCTGCGTGGCACCCTCGCCGAGAGCCTCGCCGATCCGCTCACCGGGGCCATTGCCCCGGCCGACACCCAGTTGATCAAGTTCCACGGCAGCTACCAGCAGGACGACCGGGACATTCGCGAGGAGCGTCGGCAGCAGAAGCTCGAGCCGGCCTACAGCTTCATGATCCGCACCCGCCTGCCGGGTGGGGTGTGCACCCCGAAGCAGTGGCTCGTTCTGGACGAGCTGGCCCGCACCTACGCCAACGGCACGCTGCGGCTGACCACGCGTCAGGCCTTCCAGCTCCACGGCGTGCTCAAGGGCGACATGAAGCGCACCATCCAGGGGATGAATGCCGCCCTGGTGGACAGCATCGCCGCTTGCGGTGACGTCAACCGCAACGTCATGTGCAACCCCAACCCGGTGGACTCGCGCGCGCACGAGGTGGTGCACCAGTGGGCCATCCGCCTCTCCGAGCACCTGCTCCCGAAGACTCGCGCCTACTACGAGATCTGGCTGGACAAGGAGAAGGTGGCCGGCGGTGAGGAGGAGCCCATCTACGGCGCCACCTACCTGCCCCGGAAGTTCAAGGCGGGCATCGCGGTGCCGCCGCTCAACGACGTGGACGTCTTCTCGCAGGACCTCGGCTTCATCGCCATCATCGAGGGCGGGGAGGTGATTGGTTTCAACGTCCTGGTCGGCGGCGGCATGGGCGCCACGCACGGCGATGCGGCGACCTTCCCCCGGCTCGCGGATGTCATCGGCTTCATCCGCCCCGAGCAGCTCCTGGAGGTGGCGGAGAACGTGGTGAAGGTGCAGCGTGACTACGGCGATCGCACCAGCCGCAAGCACGCGCGCCTCAAGTACACCATCGAGGACCGGGGCATCTCCTGGTTCGTCTCCGAGCTGGAGCAGCGGCTCGGCTACACCCTCCAGCCCGCGCGCCCGTTCGCCTTCGAGCACAACGGCGACCGCTTCGGCTGGATCCAGGGCCACGACGGGCGCTGGAGCCTGACGCTCCACCTGGACAGCGGTCGCGTGGCGGACGTGGGCGACCAGCGGCACCTCACCGGCCTGCGGGAGATCGCCCGCATCCACAAGGGCGACTTCCGCCTCACGCCCAACCAGAACCTCATCATCGCCGGCATCGCCTCGGATGACCGCCCGGCCATCGGGGCCCTGGTGAAGGCGCATGGCCTCGACGGCTTCCAGCGGGCCAGCCCCCTGCGCCGCAACGCGCTGGCGTGCGTGGCCCTGCCGACGTGCGCCCTGGCCATGGCCGAGGCCGAGCGCTACCTGCCGCGCATGGTGGGGCTGCTGGAGGAGCGCCTCGCGGCCCATGGGCTCGCGGACGAGAACATCCTGCTGCGCATCACCGGCTGCCCCAACGGCTGCGCCCGGCCCTACCTCGCGGAGATCGCCCTCGTGGGCAAGGGGCCCGGCCGCTACAACCTCTTCCTCGGCGGCGACGCCCGGGGGCAGCGCATCAACCGCCTCTACCGCGAGAACCTCGACGAGGCGGGCCTCCTCGCGGCACTCGAGCCGCTGTTCGCCGCCTTCAAGCGCGACCGGCTCCCGGGAGAGGGCTTCGGCGACTTCACCGTGCGCATCGGGGGGTGATGCTCCGGGGGCACGGGTGTGTACCGTGCCCCCGGCTACCGCGTACTACTGGCCGAGGTTGAACTCGCCCTCGCGCACCATGCTCTCGATGCCGGGGGTCAGCTCGGGGGCCGCCAGCTCGGACACGCGCACCGCCGGGAAGCGGACCTCGAGGCCCTTGGCGAGGCGGTGGTACAGGCTGTTCGTCCCGAGCGAGAAGAGCCGCAGCCCGCGCAGCGCGTAGCTGCCGTCGAGCTTGGACAGGCCCGCATGGCCCGCCTCGAAGCGCAGCGTCAGCGTGTGCGTGCCCGCGCCCAGTTGGTCCGTCACCTGCGCCTCGGCCACCGGCCGCTCGACGCCCTTCGGATCCATCGCCACGAGCGAGCCCGTCACCTCGTAGCGGTCGAGTGACTGGCTCTCGAGCACCACGTCCACCTCGAGCGCCGTCACCTTGCCGCTCGCGTCACGCACCAGGCGCTCGCGGCCCACCGAGGCGATCCGCGCCGTCGGCACCGCGAAGCCGAAGCCCGTCTGCCCCAGGCGGTCGAAGGCCTGTCCGCCCACTGCACCCACCGCGCGCACTTCCAGCACCCACGCGCCCGGCTCGTCCTTCTCGTTCATCGCGCGCGACACCAGGGCCCGGTACTCGTTGCCCACCTTCACCACCGGCACCACGCGATCCTTCTCGAAGCGCGGGTTGTAGAGGGCGGCCTCGTAGCGCACGTGATCCACCGGCGTGTCCGACTGGACGCCCACCGTCACGTAGCCCTCGTCGCCCGGGAAGAGCTGCATGGACGACGCCGTGAGCGACAGCTCGATGGGGGAGGAGGGCTGGCGCACCTCGATGGCGAAGCCCAGCGCGGCCGCCTTGGCACCCACCTGCACCTTGTACTGGCCGCGGCCCATCCCGCGGTTCAGGCGCAGCATGGACATGGGCTGGGTGATGCCCTTCAGCTTCTCCGAGTCCACGCCCATCTGGTTCTGCGCGTCGCGCGCCGCCCGCTTGTCCGCGCGGCGACCCTGGGGATCGAACAGCGCCACGTCGCGCAGCGCCTCCTCACCCGCCCGGGCGCTGGTGCCCTTGGGGACGAGGATCACCCACGCCTCGTCGGGCGTGTCGATGGGCAGCTCGACCTGCACGGCCGCCGAGCGCGGATTCACATGCAGCACGGTGGACTTGGAGCGCTGCGTCTCGGGCGCGAGCGGCGTCGCGAGCGGCAGCTTGGGCGAGGTGGGGGTGGACACCGAGACGAGGCCCGGGCCGATGCCCTCGCGGACGTCGCGGGCGTAGAGCCGGCCCGGGGCCACGTCACCCGGGGCGAGCGTGGCGCCCGAGGCGCCGCGCAGGTTGGAAGCGGCCATGGCGGGCTCCGGAGTGAAACCGCCGAGGAGGGTGGCCGCCAGCATCATTCCGGCGGACCGAACGAAGAATCGAGGGAAGGTCATGGTCGTTATCCTTGGGGGTTTCAGTGAAGCGCCTCGACAACGGTGTAGTTGTGGACGCCCCAGTAGGTGTCCCAGGCGAGAGCACCGCAGAAGTTGGAGCCACCCGGGGGCGCCTGCACGCAGTCGTTGGAGCCGGAGGAGCCCGTGGTGGCGTCGAAGCCGTACTTGGCCACGAGGCACG
>NZ_DASVWK010001119.1:0-25550 GCF_036389735.1 Archangium sp.
GGGGACTTGGGAAGCAGGGCGAGTGGCCCCGGCTGGAATCGAACCAGCGGCCTGCGGTAGGCGGTACACCGTGGCCCGGCACACGCCCAGCCGCTCCGCGACTTCCCGGACTGTCAGCAGCCGCCCAAGATCGTTGGCTGACGGCGTCTGGGTGGAGCCCAGCAGCAAGATAGCAGCAAAATCCTTGGTGTCCTCGCGTACCGGATGGGACGGCTGGACAGGCCCGGCTTCAGAAACCCGAGTATTTACCAAGGGTTGTGAACCGCTGATAACCCCTGGGCGCTCCCCAGCCTTGGTTCGGGACCAAGGGGTCGCAGGTTCAAATCCTGTCTCCCCGACCATCAAAGAAAAGGCCCTGGAGTTTCGCGGACAACCGCGATGACTCCAGGGCCTTGTCTTTTCAGACGCCGATCTCTCCTCGGACCCGCCCAAACTGGACGATGTTTCCGGGAACCAGGGGCACGCTGTTGCCGGTCAGCACATCGGCGGTGCTCCCATCGGGTCGCGTGAGGGTCCACCGCTCCTGTGAGAGGTTGCGCAGCCCCCACTGGGAAGGGTCGTTCGGCTTCTGGACGACCTCAGCGACGGGCTGCCCGAAGTCGAAGTCTTCTCCGAGGTGATGCGCGAAGAGTCGGGTGTCGTGGTTCAACATCACCACGGCCCCGTCAATCCGCAGGCGCGGCGGCAGGGAGAGCGCTCTCTGGCACCGCCAGCAGGAGCGGGACTGTCCCGCCCGCAGCCACCGGACATCATAGAAGCACTGCGCGCGGCAGCTCTGGCAGTAGAGCAGCGCATCCCTCGCCCGCGCGAACTCCTTCCGCCACTGGCTCTCCATCACCCGCCGACGCGGATCATGCAGCCCCTCGGTGAAGGATTGGAGGAACAGCTTCTGGATTCCTTCGGGGTACAAGGGGTGGAAGAGCTCTGGATTGTCATGGAGCCCTGGGACGGGCCGATTCGAGGCATCCGAGGGGTCGAAGATGTAGACGGGCTCCTTCCCGTAGAGCACGTTCATCGCCGGCAGATCGAGGCAGCGGATCCGTGCCTCCCGCGCGCCATCGAGCGGATGCCCTCCCATGAGCAGGTAGAAAAGCAGGACCGCGAGTGAGTAGCGATCGGTATCCGCGGACGCGGAGAGTTCCCCTCGCACCACCTCGGGCGCCATGAACCGCGGCGTCCCTAGGACGCCCGCGGGCGCTGCCCCCGAGATGTCCACGTTGTCGTTGTCGCAGATGCGGACGTCTCCCGTGTTTGGATCGAAGAAGACGTTCCCGAAGGAGATGTCCCGATAACAGAGCCCCTTCACATGGAGTTGGAAGAAGCCATCCGCCAGTTGCAGCCCCGCGGTGAGAAGGGCCCGGAACGTCGGATCCACCCGTCTCGCCATGAGGTCCTCGAAAGGACGGAAGCGCGGCTCGCGGAGTTCCATGATGTAGCCGAAGGAATTCCCCGCGGACTCCACCAGCTCCAATGGCCAGAGGAAGTAGGGGGCGGGGGGGCCTCTGTGGATCAACTGCTTGATGATTGCCCGCTGGTCGGCGGTGGCGGACTGCGCGTGGTAGCGCTTGAGCGCGAACGACTTGCTGTCCACCTCGACCAGATGGACCTCGCCCTGGCCTCCGGCTCCGAGCTGCCGCTGCACCTTGATCGGCCGTCCGGAGGTCGTCGTCCAACCTGTCTTGTTCGCCTGCATGGTTCACTCCTTCCTATGAGATCCTGGCCGCTGTGTTGCCCGGCACCGCCGGCATCAGATGGACCAGCCCCAGGGTGATGTCGTCCCCGCTACCCTGTGTGGTGACCTGCTCGAGGATCTCCGGTAGTTCGGCGATCACGGCTTCGAATCCCCGCTCGCGAACCCGGGCCAGGTAGTCCGGGCCCATCCGCTCGAACACTTCGTCACTCTCGTAGGAGTTCGCGTAACCGTCCGTGGCCAGCAGCAGCAGGGTCTCCTCCGCCAGGGGAGGGTGGACGGCCACATGAATGAAGCGCCAGGCCCGCGGGCTGCACAAAGAGGCCGTCTCGTTGGCGAAGTGGAGGGGATCCTTCTCGAGCACTCGGGAGACCTGGCCCTCCGCGTCGACCCGCAGGATGTCCCCGTCACCCAGCTGCAGGTACAGCACGAACTCGGGTGCCACGAGCACGGCGAGCAGCGTGGTCCCATGGTCTCGCAGCGCTTCGTCGCCACGGCCGTCGGCCTCGAGGACCCGCCGCGTCCACTCCTGGACGAGCTGACAGCCGAAAGGCTCCAGGGCCAGCTCGCGGACGGCCCCCAGCCGTCCCCGGAGCCCTGGCTCGAGAGCCTGATGGAAGTTCAGGAGCCACTCGACGGCCACACGCACGGCGAGCGAGGCCCCCTCCCCACCACGTGGACTGCTGCCGTGCCCATCCGCGACGGCCAGCGCCAGGACGCCCGAACGACGCTCCCAGCACAGTGCGTCCTGGCACGGCCTCTTCGCACGCAGGTGATTGGCTCCGGCCACGGAGCGGCCGTCCGCCCTGAGCTCACCAGACATCATTGGCGCTCGTTGGATCCGCGGACGGGAGCGGGACCGCGGGCAGGGGCACGTTGACCCCATTCGCGAGACGCGCCTGGCTCGCCGGCGCGGAGGCTGCCTGGAGCACGGCGGTGGAGGCCCACCGGATGTACTTCACCAGCATCTCCGGGGTGTTCGCCTGGAGCGGCTTCAGCTCGGGATGGGCCATGAACCGCTCGAGCACCTCCCGGTTGGCCTCTTCCCCAATGGCGATCGCGAGGCGCACCGCCTTCTTGCCCCAGGGCTGCTCCATCAGCACCTTCAGACCGCTCGCGAAATCATCCGTTGGCTCACCATCGCTCAAGAGCACGAGCACGGGAGGCAGGGCGCGCTCGGTCATGGGCGGGGTCTTCAGGGCATCCGCCACCAGCACCATGGCCTTTCCCATGTCCGTGGAGCCATCGGCGGACAGGTCCTGCCACTGGAAGTCCTCCACCTTCGTGGGCTGGGAGACGTGCCACTGGGCCCCTGTCGCGAAGCGGACCGCGCGCACGAGCACCTGCGCGTTGGGGTTGGCGAGGGACACCTCTCGCATGTGCGGAAGCGCCTCTTTGATGGCGGAGTTGAGCGTCTGGATCTTGCTGCCGCTCATGGAACCCGAGCCGTCGGCAATGAAGATGAAGTGCAACGGCCGCGCGGAGATCGGTCCTCCAGGAAGGTTGGACATCGTCAGGATTCCTCGATGAGGCAAGAGTTGCGTTCAGGGTTGGACTTCGTTCGAGACGACGAGCTGGGCTCGGAGCCGCTGCGCGGCCGCGAGGGCCCGCTTCACCTGGGGCCAACTGCTCACGGACAGATAGCGCTTCCCACCGTGCTCCAACAGCGCGCCGATCTCCGGCAGGGGCTCGTTCGGGATGGGCGGGGGACGCGGAGTCCCCTCCTTGCGTGGGGCCTGGACCCGCCGTGGCGAAGGCTGGAACTGGAAGGGCGTGTCGAGGGCCCGTCCACACGCTTCGAGCCGTGCGTCGATGTCCGGGACCCTCTTGTCCAGGGAGGCAACCTCCGCGCGCAGCGCCTTCTCCCGAGCAGCGAGTTCCGACAGACGTGCATCGGAGAGCGATTCGAAGCGGACTTCTTCGGGGACGAAGACCGCTTCGGCGGCCTGCCGCTGCCGGGCTTCCTCTCCCCTCAAACGTTTGCGCTTCTCTTCCAGCGAATGGCGCTCACGGCCCCAGCCTTTGCGCTCGTCCTTGTTCGCGGAATCTCCCGCGGTGCGGAGCTTCTCCTCGAGTGCCGCCAGTTGCTCGTCCACCTGGGGGAGCTCCGTGGCGAGTTCCACCAGACGGGACTGGGCGCGCTCAACCCGCGCGTCATGCTCGGCGCGCGCGATCTCCATCCCCAGCGCCCGCCGCTCCTCGGCGAGTGCCCCGAGCGCGTCGCGCTTCTCCCCAAGCGCTCGCAGGAGCTCCGCGCGCTCCGATTGGAGCTTCTCCCGCTCCGCTGTCGCCTCCCCGATGCGGAGGTCGTATTCCCGCCGCTGTGCCTCCTCCTCGAGGCGACGCTCCTCCTCCTCGATGGTCGTGCGGCAGTGCTTCTCGAGCGCCTCGACAGCGTCCTCCTGGGCGGAGAGCTTCTCGACGAGCCCTGGCGCCTCCTCGGGCCGCTTCGAGAGCGGCTGCTCGGCGATCTCATCGAGCGTCTGCCGCAGACGCTTTCGTCGGCTCCGGACCTCTCCCCACTGGGAGACCAGGTTGGCGAGCCGTGTCAGCAGGCCCTCGTCGGCCTCCTCCCGCTCCAGCTTCTCCAGACGCGCGCGCAGCCGTTCCACCCGGTCACGGACATAGTCATCCAGCTGCTCCCATTGCCGGCAGAGCTCGGCCTGACGGGCCCCCGTGGGCGCACGAGGCGGAACGACCCGCCACTGGTATCGGATCCGGCGGGACAGCTCCCCGGGCTCCGGCCACGAAGCGGGACGCACCTCTTCCATCGACATCAGCTCCTGGGCCTGGACGTCACCCAGGTTGACCGGTACCTCGTCATGGACCCGCCGCTCCTCCTGGCTCGCGGCGAGTCGCACCACCCCGCGCACGTCGCGAAGCGCGCGTTTCGGGTGGAAGCGCCAGGCCCCCTGTGCCGCGCACTGCTCCATCACCCGGAGCATGCGGATGGCATCGGGAGCCGCGAACTCCAACCGGAGCCGGTGCGCCCCCTCTTCCAGGGCCAGCGCCATCCGGTTCCGGGTCAGCGCGAGCCGTGGAAGCTGTCGCTCGAACCAGACGATGTCCACCCCACTCGTGGCGAGCGCGGACAACCGGTCGAACCCCTCCGTGGAGGGAGGTGTCACCAACAACCGGGGGGCCCCCTCGATAGGCTCTCCCCCTGGCTCGACCACCACTTCCGCATTGGCCAGCAGCGGGCCGCGAGACGCTCCCCCCGGCTCCAACACGCCACATGCCAGGGGGAGTTGGGAGCCACCCGGTGGAGGAACGGGGGAGGGCAGGCAGGGGCCGAACCGCAGCATGCCGTTCTCATCCGGCAGGGCTTCCCGCGTCGCGTGATGCCAGAAGAGGTGTACGGACGCTTCGAAGAGGCTCCTGGCCTGGGGCTCAGCCAGCGGGATGGCCCAGCCGCGAGCCCCGCTCGGCCTGCCTACCCAGAGCCAGCCGGTACGCCCCTGGTCCACCACGATCCAATCCCCTGGAGGCTCCGCTCCCAGGCGCACCAGGGCCCCCCGCCCACCGCGCTTGAGCAACGCCTGCGCCACCGGGCTGGCGGCCCATTCCGTGGGGCCGCGGACATACGTCCGAATCCCCTCGAGCTGGGAGGCCCAGGCCACCACCTCATCGACGACGGGCGGGCGGCGCGACGTGCAGACCACGATGAGCGAGGTGGCTCCCCGCAGCAGTGCCTGCCAACTCTCTGGTGACTGCTGGTCGAGCGGCACCCAGGGGAGCGCCGGAGCACTCGCGGTCGATGCCGCATCCCGCTCCCAGAGGGCGAGCGTCTTCCCGGAGAGATCGTCTACCCGCTCCTGCTCGAGCGGGACGATGGGGTCGGAGGGCTTCATGTCACGCTCCCTTGGGAGACCAGATCGTACGGCGCGGCGAGCATCCAATAGGCGCGGCGCCGCTTCTCCGCCTCCAGCGCCTGCAGTTGCGTGTCATGAGAGGGGAAGCGCACCCCATGCTCCTCGAGCGGAGAGCCAGTCACGATGTCGCCAAAGAGCTTCTGGGCACGCTCCGTGGAGACGTAGCCTGATTCTCCCACGACGCGCTGGAGGAGCAGCGCCTCCGCCCAGCGCTGGGCCTGCACCGTGCTCGACGGACCCACCGGCACCTCGAGCACCTCCACGTTCTGGAACTCCCCTCGTTCGGGCACAGTCACCCGCGGATAGCGCAGGACGCGCTGGAAGGGATGACCGCCCGTTCCACGTCCGGGGTCCCCGTCGTAGTCCATGGCGATCCGTCCCTTTCGTGCATCCCAACGCCGATCCCACGAGGCGAAGAGCGCGAGCGTGTCGAGCTCCGCCACCTGCTCGGGAGGCGTACTGAAGCGCACGCGCTTGTTCCCATCCGGCTCCGGGGAGAGGGAGCCCTCCAGGCTCCAGTCATTGCTCCCGGAGCGCAGGTCGATCTTCCAGAGGAGCTTGCACGACGGAGCCTCGCTCTGCAGGCAGGAAGCCCCGCCCCTGGGAGGCGCCGGAAGCTCGCGCACACAGAACCGCAGCGCCGGATCGATGACCGAGGTCCAGGGACGTATCGGCTCGGCCCGGAACCACGCGGGGAGGGGCTGGAGGTTGACGCGTGCCGCCGTCGAGCGCTCCCGCCGGAAGTGGAGCAGTCGCTCCCCGAAGCACGGATGCCGTGCGACCCAGAACCGATACAGCCCCTGCTCGGGCACGGGCACCTCGGCTCCCGAGGCACACTGGTGCCCCAGCGCCGTGAGTCGACCCTCCCGGTCACAGAGCAACAGCTCCTCACAGTGCCGCCGCAGGTTGGCGCGGGCCATCTCGGAGAGACCTGGGAGGACCTGGTCCATGGCTTCCGGGGTCAGTGCTCCCTGCTTCGCCGCCGCGCAGAGCAGCCCGAACTCAGGGCGCCGCTCCAGGACGGCCAGCTCGGCCAGGACGGAGATTTCATACACCTTGACTTCGGCTTCGAGCGTCGTTCGCATCGTCCTCAGCCCCGTCCTCGTCTGGAAGGTGACCGCCAGGGTGGCGAGTGCCGCGCCAGCTCCATCAACTCCTCGGTTCCACAGCGGCGCAGGTAGTAGTCGCGATTTCCGAGCAGCACCAACAGATGACGGGCACGGGTGATCGCGACGTTGAGCCGGTTCGGGCTGTTGAGAAACCCCACCCGTTCCGTATTGCGCAGGGAGAGCAGCACGAGATCCGCCTCGCGGCCCTGGAAACGGTCCACCGTGCCGCAGGAGAGCTCGGCCGCCGGATGCTCGAAGCGCGTGGAGCTGTCACGCTGGCCGGTCAGCTCCCGAAGCATGTCCCTGATCGCCCCCTCCTGCCGCACGTAGAAGGCGAGGCACGCCACCTCCCAGCGCCTGTCGGACCGCGGATGCACCCGCGCCCAGGCGAGGAAGAGCTCGAGCACGTCCCTCATCGCCTTGACCTCGTCTGGGTTGGCGCCCTCGCGCTCCCTTCCGCGGACATCGACCCAGGAGCGCCTCGACGGCAGGCCCGGTTCGAAGCTCCAGCCATTCCGCTGCTCCCGACCCTCCAGGGTGTTCGCGTCCTGCAAGGCCTGCCGCTCATAGAAGAGTTCACGCGGGAGCGCGGAGATCTCCGGGTGCATGCGGTGCTGGTAGGTCAGCAGGACCGCGCGGTCGCGCCAGGCGGGCTTTGGAACACCTTCGGTGAGGGCGCAGTGCCGGCCGGAGCGCTCCGCGCTCGCGCCCTCCTGCACCATCTCCAGAACGCTGCGCAGGCCCACGTCCTGGACGGACTCCACCGCGGCTCGCACCCAGGGTGCCTCCGGCTCCGCATGGGGAAGCAGGAGCCGCAACTCGTCCTCCCGCCGCTGCCGCTCCTGATGCCCACGGGCCGATCCGAGCTCATGGACGCGGATGAGCCTCCAGGCGACCTCCTGGGCCCATGACTGCCGCACCAGGAACCGTCCTTCGTACAGCTCCAACTCCTCGGCCGTGGAGATGCGCTCACCGCGTTCCGAGAGTTCCCGCTGGAGCGTCCCCGCGCGCTGAAGCCATCGCCTGCGGCGGTAGCCGAAAACCCCCGCGTCCTCCACTTCCAGGTGGGAGCGGCACAGGTCTGGGGGAAGCCACCGCTCTACCTCGGGCCACGACGCTCGCTCGACGAGCACCACCCCCGCGGTGAGGAGCCGGAGCGCCGTGGCCCCTCCCTTCATGAGCTCGGAGACGGACAGCTCCTGGTACCCCGGTTCCCGGGCGCGTGCCCGTCCCATGACGAGCCGGAGCACGTCCAACCCCTTTACATCGGATGCCGACGCGCGCCGGACCCACTCCCGGTGGAAGCAGTCCAGGGTGCTCGAATCCTCGACCAGCAGCCAGCGCGTCTGCGTCCTCACCAAGGTCGGGCGCGTGAGTCGCTGGATGAGCAGGCACGCCCGTTGATGTGATGGGGAGAAGCGTTGGTCCTGCTCATTGGAGACGTCCTGCAGCCCCGCCTCGAGTTCTCCTCGCTCATTGAACGGAGGCAGCTGGCGCACGTCGCCGACGAGAATCCATCGGCGCGCGAGGAGCGCGGGGACCAGGAACTCCTGGAACGGGGTCTTGCTCGTCTCGTCGAGGATGAGCGTGTCGAAGAGAGGACCCCGGGTGGGAGCCCGTCCACCCTCGCCGCCGTGAAGGGAGGGATGGTTGATGATTCCATTCGTCGTCCCACACGTGAAGTTGACGGAGGCGAGCACGGTACGGCCCGCCATGTCCTGCAGTTCTTCCTGACCGAAACGCGCGAACGAAGGGTCCTCGCGCCATTGCTCCACCAGCATCTCGATGCGCGTATCGAGCTGGCGGGACAGCACGGAGGGGTCGACCCGGTCGGCCCGGCCGATCCGGACCGCCTCGACCTGGGGATACTTCGTGCTGTCCAGCCGTTCGAGCACGTTGTCCACGGCGACATTGGTGGTCGAGCAGAGCAGCACCCGCTCGCCTCGTGCGATGAGCTGTAGCACGAGCTCGCAGATGGCATGGGTCTTCCCCGAGCCCGGAGGCCCTTCGAGGAACGCGAAGTCGGGCGTCCCCAGGGCCTTCGCGACGAACTCGCGCTGCGCGGACGTCCCACTCCATCGCTCGTCCTGGAGCACGTACCAGGAGGCCACCGGCTCGGGCCGCACGGGCTCCCAGCGCACCTTCGTCGGGTCCTCCACGAGGCGCAGCAGGCCTCGGTGGTGGGGCAGGGGCTCATTCCTCAGCGTCTCCACCGCGGAGCGCTGTCGCCGGAGCTGGCGGACGTCCACGGGGAGGTGCAGCAGCGTTCTCTTGGGAGGCAGGCGCTCCAGCAGGAGCTGGTAGGTGCCGCGATCGAAGTCCAGCACCCGGAAGACATGCTCCGGGTCGGCGCGAGGTTGGGTACGTACCGAGGAAATCTTCTCCTCGCAGAACGCCACTCGCGGATCGACGAGCATATCCGCCTCGACTTCCTCGGGAGGCAGGAGCTGGACCCAGGTGCCCTTCTTGGGCCGCCGCCCCCGACCCCGGACGGGCTCCCAGGCGAAGCGCACGCCATTGTCACCGACCAGCACTCCTTCCGCCGGCAGCGACGGCACATCCAACTCCAGCCTTCCGTGCCAGGGCCATTGCGCTCCCGCGCTGTCCTGGAGGAGCAGCAGCCCCTCCGTGACCTCGACACCGCGAGCCTCGACAACCCGCCCCGCCGCATCGAGCAGCTTCGCCACGGACTCCCCCTCGATGACGAGGCGCACCCGCCCTTCATGGGGCTTCCTGTCGCGGATGGGGAGTGGCCGCCCGGAATCATCGTGGAGCGCCTCCACCCCCTCCTGGTCCGAGATGGGATGGCACTGGCAGGGCTGCCCACACCAATAGACGTTGTCCTTCGGCCCCAGGGACTCATCGTCCACGGTGATGAGCGGGCCCTCCGGCGAGAACTCCACGCTCTGGACGGCCACGAGCTTGTTCCGGCTGACCACCATCAACGGAAGCGACACATCCGGCTTCACGTTCTCGGGCCAGGGAGTCACCCGAAATCGAGTGGGCCGGGGCTCCAGCTCGAACACGCTGTCGAGCGCACGCAGACGGATGCGTGGCGGCTCCTCCGCCACCTTCCAAGGGACCTTGGACCGGATCTGCCGCCGCTCCGCGGATTCGATCGCCGCTTTGAGATAGTTCGAGAAGGGGCGCAGGTTGTCGGCCGCCTGTCCCTGGAGCGCCTGGGCGACACGATCGGGAGCCAGCGCCGCGAAGTGCAAGGCTTTCATGGGCTCAACGGAACTAGCGCTTGCCCTTGCCAGGCGGATTGGAAGGCCGGGGGCCGCCGGGCGCGTTGCTGGGATCCTTGGGGTTGTTACGACGTGAGTGCTCGTCGAGGGCCTTCTGGTGCTTGGTGCTGGTGGGGTTGAGGGTCTCGGACCGCTCATCGTTGGACTTCTGCTCGCTGCTCTTGTCTCCCATGGTTGTCTCCTGGGGTGGGCCCACTCAGGAATGAGTGGGCGGGGTGGACTGTGAGACTTCACGCATCGTGGGGCGCCGCGAGGGATTCTTGTCGAGCATCCGGGCGATGAGTTCCCGGGTGCTCGCGGGCACGCGCCCTTCGAGTTGGTCGAGTGGCGGCTGCTCGAACAGATGGAAGAACATCAGGTCCTTCTGTTGCGCCGCGATGAAGGGGAGCCGGCCGGTCAACATCTGGAACAGCAGCACGCCGAGCGCATAGACATCCACCTGGGCGTCCACACCCTTGGAGTGGATCCACTGCTCGGGTGCCATGTAGTCCCACGTCCCAATCAGGGTGCCGCTGCCCGTGGAGACGGGCTTCGCGGAGGGCGCCTGGGTCTCTGGACGCGCCTTGGCGAGGCCGAGATCGGCCAGCTTCACGTCCCACCCGCAGCCGCTCTCAGGGGACAGCAGCACGTTGGAGGGTTTCAGATCCCGGTGGATGATGCCGTGCGTGTGCAGTGCATCCAGCGCCTCCGCGAGCTGTCCGGCCACCTGCATCGCCGTCTGCGGTGGGAGGGGCTCCGCGGCGTGGGATATCGCCTGGTGGAGATCCACCGGCAGCCACTCCAGCACCGTATAGGGGACTCCCTCGGGCAGGTCCCCACAGGCGAAGACCCGCACGAGGTGTGCATGGCTCAGCGACAGGAGCGTGTGCCCCTCGTTGCGGAACCGGGCCACCAGCTCCTCGTGCTCACACAGCTCCGGAGACAGGACCTTCACCGCCACGCGGAGCCCGCTGGCCAGGTGGCGGCCCTCGTACACTTCGCTCATCGCGCCAGTCGCCACATGGCGGACCAGCTCGTAGTCACCAACGCGAGACCTGGGGGACAGCAGGGGCATGTCGGACTCCTGGCGAAGGGGGGCGCTACTTCTTGGAAGCCGTGGGGCGGAGGGCTCGCAGCCGCTCAATCCAATGGAGCATGTCGCGGAGTTCGTCCGCGCACTCGGGGTGCGCCGCGAGGAAGGCTTCCGGCTCGGGGGGGGGACCCGAGTCGCACAGCCGGAGGTACGCCATGAAGGTGTCCGCCGCATCGTCCAGAGGCGGGGCCTTCCGGGCCGCTCCCGGGCTTGCTTGGGAGGACTCCTTCGTCCACTCCTTGACCTGCGCCACGCCCCGGTGCAGCAGTCCGGCCACGGACAATGGCGTCTTGTTCATGAGCCTGGCGACCTCGGCGACCGGAAGATCCTTCACGTAGCGGAGGAGGATGGCCTCGCGCTGATCCTCCGGGAGCTTGAAGAGGCACGCGAACAGCGTGTGCCACTCCTCCCGGTCCGCGGTGACCTGGCTCGGGCTCGTGTTCCGAGAGGCAACCTCCTCGGCCTCCTCGCTGTCCAGGGACACCAGGCCGTCGGGAGCGTCCCGTTTCAGGGTCCGCGCGGCCCGGAGCGACTGGGTCATGTGGCTGTTGAAGACCTTCTTGAGCCAGCCGAACCACTCCCCCGCGGTGCTCCCCCGGAAAGTGGGGAAGGCGAGCAGCACGCGCTCCGAGATCGCTTGCGAGATGTCCGAGAGGCGGGCGTCGCCAGGGGCGCTTCGGGCAAGGCGCCTGATGGCCCACGAGTCGAGCGTCTTCCTGCTGCGGCGGAAGAGTTCGTTGAAGGCACTCTTCTCTCCAGCACGCGCACGCTGGAGGAGTTCCTCGAAGGACAGCTCTGGCGGCAGGTCGTGGCTCATTCGGTCATTTCTGGGGAAACTGGTCACCGAAGGCACGCTGGAGGGACGCGGGACCCTGTGTCTTCCGAGCCTCCTCCAACCAGCCGCTGAGCTTCTCGAGCCGGCCCCGGAATTCGATCATCTGCTGAGCGCTCATGGGCGCTAGCACGTCATCATTCGGTGCGTAGGGGAACTGCAAGGACAGCCGGGGCGTGTGGCGTCCGCTCCCCGCATCCCACACGTTCTGGAAGTTCTGGTGGAGCTGGGTCACGAGCGCGGCGGTCGCCGCGAGGTCGTCATAGGCGATTCCCTCCTGGGTTTGGGCACGCACGGGCCTGAACCATTTGTACGCGGCAATGGTGAGACTCAACCCCGTGGGCGCGGCGCGCCCTTCACTGGAGAAGTGAACGTCCTTCCACCGCTTCAGGTAGCGGATGACGCGGCGGAACTGGTAGCCCTCCTCACCACTGAAACGACTCTCGAGCGCCTTGATGAAACCCTGGCGATCATCCACCTGCCATTTTCTCAGCTCCGCCTGGGCGTGCTCCTTGCCAAGCGCGAGGCGCAAGGTGCCCCGCGAGTCTCGCGCCATGACCGCCAGGTCCACGTGGTACTTGGGCTCGCCTCCCTGCTGGTAGTTCACCGTGATGCAGGGCCGGCGCCAGTCCACGCTGGCGGTGTGGCCCTTCACGGCCTGATACACCCAGCCCTTGACGGCCACGGGATCGAACTGCTGGTAGTCGACGTCGAAGACAAGTCCGATGTCGATGTCATAGTCGTAGTCGCGATTGATGGGCTTGACCCCCGTGCCCATGGCGTAGCTGCCCTGATTGAAGAACTCGAAGGTCCTCGGACGCAACTTGTCGCGAAGCCTCTCGAGGATGGTGTCGCGCTTCTGGCGAAGCTCCGCGCTCTCGCTGTAGTTCTTGAGCTGGATGGTGTCGTGGAACTGCCTGAACAGGGTCTGCAATGGCATGGCTCGCACCTCGGGAACTCAGCGCACCGTCTGCTCGAAAGCGCCCATCAGGGCGTCTCGAATCTTCTCTCCATCGCGCTCGCGCACCCCTCTCAGCAGTGCATCGATCGAAAAGTCGGGGCGCGGCCCGTGCCGGTGCAGCTGGCCCTGGTGATAGGCCGCGAACTCGGGAGCCCTGACGTGTCGGGGATCAAGTGAGTAGTAGACGCGCCCCTCATGGGCGGAGATGGTGGGACCCGCCAACTCCAGGATGGGACGCTGGGAGAGCACGGAGAGGGCGTCCTCGAGCGTGTCTCCGTTACCGCGTGAAGCCAGCCGCTCCAGCAGCAGGTATTGCCAGTACCAGAGGAGGTAGCGATTGAGCCGCCGGATCTGGATCTCCCGGAGTGGGGCGCCGTCATCGAAAGCCCACATGCACTCGGTGGCGAGGCGTACCAGATTCTTGAAGAAGACCGGCGCGTCCCGGACCTCCTGTGGATTCTGGGAGAGCGTCAGCGCGTATTCGTGGAGCATCGCCCATACGTCGGCCTGGAAGTCGATCTCCTCGAGCACCTTGGGGAATCGACCAATCTCCTGGCTCGAGGTCCGGGTGAGGGTCTGCGGTCCCCGGTGGGCCAGCTCGTGCAACACCAGCATGCGCAGGGCGCGCTCCCGGTCGTGCTTCTCGGGAAGCCTGCGCGCGAGCCGGGCCAGCCACTGATCGTCGATCTGCCAGGCGTTCTGAGACGGGGCGAGGCGGAAGGTGTCCTGGACGGAACGCGTGGCCACCTCCACCGTCGTCCTGGACACCGGTGTGGCGCAGAGCGGCGGCAGGTGCTTCCACTGCGCGGTGAAGTCCGGATGCTCCTTCCCCAACAGCCCCTTGAGCCAGCTCTGTTTCGAGGACGACCTGCCCCGCTCCGCCAGACCCTTCATCCGTTCGAGGTCTCGCGCCAACTGCTCGCGGTCGGCGGTGGCCCGCGCCAGCTCCGCCTCGGTGAGAGGCACGGGCGGGGGGCTCGGCGGCGAGTTCACCACCACCGCGGGCAGATGGTACGGCCCGCCCTGCGCGTTCCTCATGTACTGATACGTCTGCACGGGCGGGTGCATCGTCTTGCTGATCTGCGCGCCGAGCAGGAAGGCCATGCCCGGCTGCACCGAGGCGAACAGGTGGATCCGGTGGATGCCCTGAAACCGGTTGCCGATGTCGTCCAGCACGGACCGGAAGGCCCGGGCCACCTCCTGCATCTCCTCTACTCGGGAGAACCCATCCTCCGAGGGGTGCTCCAGTGCGAGGTCGACTTCATAGAGGGCATCCGGCACGGCCTTGCGCGTCACCAGGGGATCGACGCGGTGCGAGGTCGACACCCGGATGACCACCTCCCCGGACGTGCGGTCCCGATCGGCGGGCAGTGCGTCCGGGATGAGGCGCGCGGGTGGCTTTCCTGGCTCGGTCACCCAGGCCCAACGCCGCTGGGTATGGTGATGGGGGATGATCGTTACCTGCTGCCACGTCTCGCACAGGAACCCCAACTGGACGGCGAGCGGGATGGGGGCCGAGCCGAAATAGACGAGCTGGTAGTCGGGATGTTTGTGGCGCAGGGGCGCCACCTCGGCCTGGAAGCGCTCCTCGAGCGTGCGCTGGGCCGTGCTCCAGTCCTGGGTGTGGAGCGCCTCCCGGGCCACCTCCGCCATGTCGAGCTCCACCACCGGGTGGTGGAGCGCCCTGTAGGGCTCGGGCAGCGCCTCGATCATCCGCGCCGGCTCGATGCGCAGCTGTTCAGGTTGGGAGAGGAGGATGAGCCCCTTGGGAAGTGATTCCGTCATCACTTTTAATAGAGGCCATCCGCTGACGAATCATTCGCGGCCCCTGATTTTTTCCGGGCACCCCTCGTTCAGCGCCTGGAAACGAGCGTCTTCGGGGTCCTTGCGCAGGAAGTCGCCTACCAGCGCACATCTTTCCTGCCACAGGACGGATTGGGAGTGGTGAGGTCCCTCGGCGACGGGCGTGACGCGTTCGAGTCCCAGCAGACTCTCGGCCAGGACCAGGGCATAGCGTTTGTTGGATTTCTCGCGCTGATGGAGGAGCTGTCCGTGGGACCGTGCCTTTTTGTAGGACGACTCGGCCGTGGCGGAGTCTCCTTGGCCGGACAGGAGACGAGCGAGCCCAAGCTGGTTTCGGGCCAGCACCATGAGTGCGTGCATGTCTTCTGGATCTTGCTGGCTGACCGAGTCCGCCAGCCGCAGGGCGCTGTCGAAAAGGGCGGGGTCACCGATTGCTTCTGCCTGAACTGCGCGCGCCTCGGCCAGCAAGGCCTCATTATAAGAGCCAGGGTTCTGCTCCAGGAGCTTGATGGCGGTGTTGTACGATAACACGGCATCCTTGATGCGGTCGGATCTACGCTCCACGTCGGCTCGCTCCAGGAAACTCGTTGCGCACGTCCGCCGATGATCCTCCGACTCAAGAGGTGAAGACTCGCAGCCGAAGAGTTCGAGGGCCTGGTTGAAATGCCCACGGGCTTCTTCCAAGGCTCCTCCAAGTGCCAGGACGACCTTGCCTTGCTTCGAGTGGTTCAGCCCTAGGAGGAAGCGCAGGTCGGGGTTGTTGGCGTCAAGCGCCAGCCCGCGTTCAATCAAGTCCTGCGCCTCCTTGAAGTGGCTCTGGGCTTTAGCCAGTGTCCCTTTATCAATGGCGACATCGCCTTGCCGTTGACGGTTTTCGATGTTGGCCCGGAGCACCTGGATACTTTCATCCTCCTTGAGGAGAGCCTCGGCCTGCGCCCCGGACTCTTCGAGGTCCCGTGGGCGATCATCCTGGGGATCGGCACGTCTGCTGCGTTGCCAGTCCTTCGACACGGATGCCTTCGTATTGTTGACGACCTGTTGAACCGCGGTCTGGGCCAGGCGCTTCTCTTGGAGGGCCCAGACCGTTGTCACCAGGAGGGCCCCCGCCGCCAGGAGGCTCCCGAGGCCCAAGGCCCAGCGATTCCGGGTCCGCCGCCGGTCGTTGCTCCGCGCCGCATCGAGGAAGCGCACCGCGCGCTCACTGAGCTTGCGTGTCTGAGTCCCTCGCGGAGACAGGATGCCAGCAGACTGGAGATAGTGAGCGAGCAGCGTCCCCGTGGGCAGGTCTTTCGTCGAACAACGCGACTGCTCCCACGAGTGCGCGGCCGCTTCCAGGTCCGAGAGCCGCTCGAGCACCGTGCGCTCGTGTTCGATCCACTGCACGAGGGAAGGGACCTGGTGGAGCAGGGTCTCATGAATCAGATCGACCCGTTGCCCGGAGGGCTCCGGCTCCCCCGATACCATGATGAGCCGGAGTGACTCCAAGCGCAGCAACACCTCCTCGGCCAAGGCATCGCCTCCCGCCGCCGCGAGAACCTCCTGCCGGGTCCGAGAGCGTCGGAGGGGGGGCATGCCACGACTGACCTGCACCAGGTCGAGCAGGATCTTCTTCGCGCGCTCGTGGCCTTCCACGCTCAAGCTGCCGAGGAGCGACTCGGCCTGCCGCGCCAGCGCCCCGCCGACCCCGCCCAGTCGCGCATAGTGCTCGGACGTCAGGACCGCGCCGCCTCGCGACTCCCAGAGTCCCCGGAGCGCGTGGCCGAGCAACGGCAGTCCATGGCCCTCGTTCGAGGCATCACGGACCATCAACTCCGGAAGCCCTGCGGACAGCCGCAGTCCCGCCCGCTGGGCCAGTCCCTGGATGACCCGCGTCAGCGTCGCGCCGTCCATGGGCCGCAGGTTGTAGCGAGCCGCCTCGTTGAGGTGACGCGCGAGGCGAGGCAGTTGCTCCAGGCGGTGGATGAGGTCGCCGCGCAGGGTGGTGAGCAGTCGCAACGGACTGTCGGGCGCGACAAGCGCGGCGGAGAGCGCCGCATCCAGCCACCGCCGCTCCGCTTCGCCGAGCGTGAAGAGTTCCTCCAGGGGATCGATCACGCACAGGGCCTGGCACCCGCCGGGCGTATGGGCTGTCAGCAGGAGTCGGAGTGCTTCGGGATCCGCGCGCAACGCCTCCTCGAGCGCTGCGGGAGTGCGGTCGAGTCCCGTCTCCGCATACGCCGCATGGAGCGCCAGGGCGAGGCCCTGCTGTGGCGAGGAGGAAGGCCTTGGGTGGATGAGTAACCACCGGGGTGCCTCCGGCGACGCCTGCGCCTTCAACCGGGGGAGCAGCCCGGCCTGGACCAGTGAGGATTTACCGGTCCCCCCAGGGCCTTCGAGCTGCACCCACCGCTGGCGGCCCGTCCGTGATGCGTTGAGCAAACCGAGCAGGGAGTCGATCTCCTCCTCCCGACCCAGCAGGAGCCTGGCCTGTGCCTCCGAAAAGGCCGCGAGGCCGGGCAGGGGACATTCCTCCTCGCCGTCCGTCCAGGACTGGCCGAGCCGCTCCCGGCAGTGACGCATGTCGGGCCGTGCCGCGGGCTCCTTGGCCAGCATGGAGGCGATGAAGGCGCAAAGTGCCCGTGGCGTGGTGGGTGCGAACTCGTGGAGGGAGGGGGGGTCGTGCTTGAGGTGCATGGCCAGCACCGCGTTCGGCTCGTCCGAGTCGAACGGCGGCTTGCCCGCCAACAGTTCGAAGAGCATGACCCCCAACGCGTAGACATCCGCTTGGCCATCGACGAGGGCTGGATTCTGGAACTGCTCGGGCGCCATGTACGTCGTGGTGCCGAGGAAGGCGGGGGCCTGGGTCTGAACGTGGGTGTCGGCCTGGCCGCCCGTCGCAGAGGACGGCACCTTGGCGATGCCGAAGTCCAGGAGCTTGAGCCGGTAGCCCGAGGGGCTCTCCTCGTCGTGGCACAGGAAGACGTTCTCGGGCTTCAGGTCCCGGTGGACGATCTTCTCGGCGTGGACATCCACCATCACCTGCGAGATCCGCCATGCGAGTCGCAGGGCTTCCTCCTGGGGGAGGGGCCCCGATTCGCGGCGCATCCGCTCGCGCAGGGTCATGCCCTGAAGCAGCTCCATCTCGAGGAAGACGGTGCCCTCGTCGAACTTGCCGCAGTCCAGGACACGGACGATTCCTGGATGCTGGAGCCGTTGTAGGGTCCGGCCCTCTTGAAGGAAGCGGGCGACAATCTGCGGATCCCTGGCCTCCTCGGGCAGGAGAAGCTTGAGCGCCACTTCCCGTTCCGAGTGCTCGCGGACAGCGGCGAACACTTCCGCCATGCCGCCACGGCCCACCAGACGCCTCAACTGGTAGGGGCCTATCGATGTGCCTGCACGCTCCATGGACCGGGATCTAGCGCAGCGCGAATCCAGGACCGCAACCCCCCCCGGCTCCGGTCTGTTGGGGAGCCAGGGGGCAACCCGCTCCCCGTGGGCTACCCGACGGCGGGCTGGACCTCGACCGCGCCCGCGGGAGCGGCCCCGGACGTCTGGGGCCGGTAGCTGAGCAGCCGGAGCGCGTTGGCGACCACCAGGAGCGTGCTGCCCTCGTGGAGCACCACGGCCTGGCTGATCTGCGTGAGCCCCAGGACCGCGGCGATGATGAGCACGCCGCTGACGCCAAGCGAGATCACCAGGTTCTGCCGCATCACCGAGGTCGCCTTGCGGGCGAGCCCCAGCGCGAAGGGCAGCTTGGACAGGTCGTCGCTCATCAGCACCACGTCGGCGGTCTCGAGCGCGGCGTCCGAGCCGGCTCCGCCCATGGCCACACCCACCGCGGCGGCGGCGAGCGCCGGGGCATCGTTCACCCCGTCGCCGACCATCGCCACCGCGCGCTCCTTGCCGAGCTCACGGACGGCGGTGACCTTGTCGGCGGGCATCAGCGGCGCGCGCGCCTCGTCGAGCCCCACCTGCGCGGCGATCGCCTTGGCCACTCGCGAGTTGTCGCCCGAGAGCATCACCGTGCGCTCGATGCCGGCCTGCTTGAGGGACTGGATGACGTGGTGGGCCCCGGTGCGGACGGTGTCCGCCACGCCGAGCACCCCGAGGTAGCGCCCCGACCTGCGCACCACCATCGTGGTCTGCCCCGCCTCCTCCAGCTTGCGCACCTCCGCGGAGATCTCCTCCGGAATACTCTCTCCCTCGAAGAGCGCCAGGCTGCCGACCGCCACCGGCTCCTCGCCAATCTTCGCGAGGATGCCCTTGCCGTGGATGGCCTCGAGGTCCTTGCCCGCGGGGGCCTGGAGGCGCTGCTCGGTCGCCGCGTCCACCACCGCGCGCGCGAGCGGGTGCGCGGAGAGCGACTCGACCGCCGCGGCGGTGCCGAGCAACTCCACGCGGGTCACGCCCTGGGCCGGCGCCGTGGTGAGCAGCTTGGGCCGCCCCACCGTGAGGGTACCCGTCTTGTCGAAGGCGATCGCCCGGACGCCGCCGAGCAGCTCCAGGTAGATGCCTCCCTTGACCAGCACACCGCCTCGCGCCGCCGCCGCCACCGCGGACAGCACGGCGGAGGGCGTGGAGATGGCCAGCGCGCACGGCGAGGCCGCGACGAGCAGCGACACCGCCCGAAGCACGGCCTCCTTGACGGGAACGCCCATCAGCACGAGCACCACCGGGAACACCACCGCGCCAATCATCACCAGGGGCGCGAAGGTGCGCTCCAGCCGCTGGGCGAAGCGCTGGTTCGGGCCCTTCTGGGCCTCGGCCTGCGCCACCATGTCCACCACGCGCGCGAGCACCGAGTCGGAGGAGAGGCGGGTGACCTCCACCTCCAGCATCGTCTCGCAGTTGATGGTGCCGGAGAACACCTCGTCGCCCGGCTTCTTGGGCACGGGGATGGACTCGCCGGTGATGGCCGCCTGCTCCAGCGAGCTCTTGCCCTCGCGGATGGTGCCATCGAGCGGAACGCGGTCTCCGGGGCGCACGATGATGCGCTCGCCCACCTTGACCTCGCCCACCGGGACCTCGACGACGTCGTTCCCACGCCGGACCCGCGCCACCTCGGGGCGCAGCTCGGCGAGCGACTCGATCGACCGGCGCGCGCGCTCCATCGCCCGGTGCTCCAGCGCATGACCCGCGCTGAAGAGGAAGAGGAGGAAGGCGCCCTCGAACCAGGCACCGAGTACCGCCGCGCCGAGCGCCGCCACCACCATCATCGTCTCGATGTCGATGCGGAGCTGGGCGATGGACTGCACGGAGCCACGGATGGCGAAGAAGCCGCCGCTCGCCATGGACAGGCCCCACACGATGATGGGGACCAGGGCGGGGACCGGGGCGAAGCGCTCCAGCAGCCAGCCCGCCACGAGCAGCACGCCGGAGACCACCACCAGCGGCAGCTCCAGCAGGGGCGCCAGACCGCCGCCGTGCGCGTGGTGCGAGCAGACGTGCCCCGCGGTGGGCACCTCCAGCCCGTACCCGAGCGACTTCACCCGGGCCTCCGCGTCGGACAGCGTGAGCTCCTCGCTGTCGTACTCGATGACGAGGCGCTCGCTCGCGTAGGCCACGCTCGCGGACAGGACGCCCTTCATCCGGCTGACGGCGTGCTCGATGACCATCGCCGCGTCGGCCGAGTCCATCCCCCGCACGAACCAGGTGTGGTGCTTGTAGCGCTTGGCCACCTGGGCGCCCGTGCTCTGCGCGAGCTCGATCAGGTGCGCGGCACTCACCAGCGCGGGCTGATAATGGATGCAGATCTCGGCGTAGCCCGCGTCGCGCCGGAGGTGGACGTCGGAGATGCCGCGTTGCGACTCGAGGGCCGCCTCCAGCTTCTGGAAGCGACCCGCGTCGTCCGTCTCACCCGGGAGCGCGCCCTCCAGGTCGAGCTGGAGCGCCACTCCACCACCCTCCGCGGGCCGGTGGCCGGGCGGGCGGATCCGCTTGGGCCGGGGGTGGTGGTGGTCATGACCATGGTCGTGATCATGGTCATGGTTGCAGCCGGGACCGTGCACGTGCTTCTCGGCGTGCTCGTGCGCATGGCCATGGTCATGGTGCTCGTGACCATGGTCGTGCTTGCAGTTCGGCCCGTGCACGTGCTTCTCGCCGGGCGCATGGGCCTTGAACCCGGTCAGTCCAGCGATCCGGACGATCTTCTTCTGCTGCGACATGACGCTCCTAGTGACCGTGACCGCGGTGCCGACGGGCGGGGGCGGGGGCACTCACCGGCTCGGGTGCGTGGTCCTCCTCCTCCTCCTCGTGGTGATCCTCGTCCTCGTGCTCCTCGGGGATCGTCTGGGTGAACTTCTGACCCGCGACCTCGAGGGTGAAGGCCTTGCACGTGGCCGGTACGTCGAACTCCAGCACGGCCGGGAGCCGACCCTCGTACGTCTTGAGGATCTTCCCCTGCTCGTCGGTGATGGTGCCGCCAGCGGCGACCGTCATGGTCTCGTCCACCAGCACGGCCACCAGCTCCGCCATCTCCTCCATCCGATCGGCGATGCGGTGGCACCACAGGTGGCCCACCCCCGGATAGGTCTCGTGCGAGATGGACTCCATCTGCTCTTCATCCACCTGGTCACCCACCCCGACGAACACGAAGTTCATCCGGGGCAGGCGGCCCGCCGCGATCTCCTTGGCCACCTGCGTGGCGTAGGCCATCACGTCCTTGCTGTCGTTGATCTGCGAGTCGGTGATCATCACCGCCAGGCCGCGCCTGGCGCCGATCTGCACCTGCTGCTTCATGTGGGCCACGAAGTCACGTAGCACCGGGAGCATCACCGTCGCCTTCCCGTAGAAGCGCGGGCCGGGAAAACGGTAGTCCTTCGCCTGCGGACCGGTGAGGTCGCCGACCTCCTCGATCTGGCTCCCATCCCCCGTCGCCCAGTAGGCGACGCGCACCTTGCCGTCACGGTCCTTGTTGGCGAGGTACTCGAGCATCCACCGCATCTGCGGCTCGACCAGGTTCTTCACCGGGGCGAGCTTGGCGAGGATGCCGCGCGGGCCGTACTCGTCCTCCATGCTCGCCGACCCATCCATGTACAGGGCGACGTCGAGCCCCTCCACGGTCGGATCATGCAGCAGCGTGGCGGTGACCTTGTTGCCGATGCGGTGAACGTCCGAGAACGGCTTCGCGATGACTTCGTGGCCAGCCATCAGTGATGGTCCTCCTCATCCTCGTCGTGGTGATCCTCGTCCGGCAGCGGCTGGGTGTAGCGCTGGCCGTTGACCTCGAGGGTGAAGCTCTCGGCGCCTTCGGGAATGTCGAACTCGAGCACCGCCGGCAGGCGACCCTCGTAGCTCTTCAGAATCTTGCCCTTGTCGTCGTAGATGGTGCCGCCGGCCGCGACGGTCATCGTCTCGTCCACCAGCACGGCCACCAGCTCCGCGACCTGGGTGATCTCCTGGGCGATGCGGTGGCACCACAGGTGCCCCACGCCCGGGTACTCCTCGTGCGCGATGTCCTCGAGCTGCTCCTCGTCGATGTTGTCACCGACGCCCACCAGCACGAAGTTGATGCGCGGCAGACGGCCGGCGCTGATCTCCTTCGCCACCTCGGCCGAGAACGCCTTCACCTCGTCCGGGTCGTGCAGCTTGCCGTCGGTGACGATGACGGCGCACCCGCGCCGCGCACCCTGGCCAACCTGCGCCTTGAGGTACTTCACGTAGTCCCTGAGTGCCGGCGTCAGGTTCGTGTAGTTCCCGAGCTTCTGGGCTCCAGGGAACTTGTACGACTTGACGTCCACGCCCTTGAGCTCGCCGACGACCTCCACGTCCTTGCCGCTGGCGCCACAGGCCCAGTAGGCGACGCGCAGCAGGCCGTTGCGATCCTTCGTGGCCAGGTACTCGAGCATCCACTGCACCTGGGGCTCGACCTGGTTCGACGCCTCCTTCTGGGGGGCGCCGCGCAGCCACTCCACGAACGTGCGCGAGGGCTGCGTGTAATCGTACTCGTCCTTCATGCTCCCGGACGCGTCCATGTAGATGGCCATGTCCAGACCCTCGACGGTGGGATCGTGCAGCAGCACCGCGCGCACCTTCCCATCCTCGAGGTGGAGATCCGAAAACGGCTCGACCGGCTTTTCGTGTCCCATCGTTCCCCTTTCAATTCAAAGGAGGCAGACGCTATCGCTCAGCAGGTAACGATCGCAACCCGCTCAGTCCTCGAAATCGGACATCCAATCCGGCTTCTTCGCGGGATCCGGCGCTGGAGCGGTTGACTCGCGGCGCTTGGGCGCGGGGGGCGCGGAGGACGGACGAGGTGCCGGGGACGAACCCGAAGCGAAGTCGGCCATCCAGTCAGAGGAGGCGGACGCCGGCTTGGGCGCGGGAGTCGCCTGCCTGGGTGAGGGGCTGGACTTCGAGCCGGTGAGCTTCGCTTTCGCGCCGCCCGTGCGTGTATGTGCGTCCAGGAAGTCCTTCATCCAGTCGTTCGGACGCGCGGGCGCGGGAGGCGGGCGGGGCGGAATCACCCGGGGGGCCGGGGACGGAGCGGCGAGGGACGGAGCGGGTCCCACCCGCGGAGAGGCGCTGTTGCCAGGGCGGACCAGCGCGCGGAGCGCACGCTCTGTCTCACTGGGCCAGCCAGGGAGTGCGTCGAGGGCACGGCGGGCCAGCTCGAGGAACTCGGGCGTCGCGGCCTCGCGGGGGACCTTCACCTTCTCCGCGCGCAGCCACTCGGCGAGCTTGTTCACCAGGCCCGGGTGGTTGCGCCGCAGCGTGGCCACGTCGCCCTTCACCTCGTAGCCGCGCGTCTCCAGCTCCGCGATGGCCATGATGCGGCTGGGCACGGGCAGGTCCAGCTCGGCGAGCGCCTTGGGGCCCTTGTGCTCGCGGGCATTCTCCTGGAGCTGGGTGAGCACGTCGTGGAGGATGTTCGCCACGAGCAGATCATTCGCGGCGTTGTGGGTCTGCATCTCGGCGGCGACCGCGGGGTAGGCCAGCACCAGCCCACGGCCCTCGGCGATGCGCTCGGCCCGGTCTCCGGGCAGCAGCGCGTGGTAGCTGCGCGGCGCCGTCTTGCTCTCGGGATCCTGTACGTAGTGGAAGGCGTCGGCCACGCCATGCACCAGCCCGGCGAGCACGTCCCCTCGCGTCACCGTGAGCTGGCCCGGCACGCGCGTGGGCGAGGTGCTCGGCCAGGGACCCACCAGCGTTCCGTAGAGGTACACCGGGTCGTTGACCCCCTCCGCGTCCGCCGGGTTCTCCACGAGCTCCACCGAGAAGAAGTACAGCTCCGAGGCGGTGATCCGCCGGGGCGTCCGGCCGGAGGCGAGCTCATGGTGCGTGAGCTGAGCCTTGATGGAGGCCGGGAGCAGATCGCGCTCGCTCGCCGGCAGGGCGACCAGGTTGCCCCCCACGTCGGTGCACATGATCCACTCGGGCTCGAGGACGTGGGGGCCTTCCAGGCGGAACGCGTCCACCGCGTGTACCAGCAGGGTCGGGTCGGGTCGGACGGACTCGACCGGGCTCTCGGCATGGGGAACGAAGTAGCGGGGATGGCTCACGGAGGGGTGCAAGGGTTGCCCAACGGCGCAAGGCGATCAAGAGCCCGGCATGGTTCTGGGACACAGCCCTTCCAGACGGTCACCGGAGCCACCAGGTACATGCACTACCGGTATTGTAATTTGTAGAGGCTGGTTTGCGTGGGAAACATCCCGCTCCCGTAGCGGTTGCCCCATCCCGGAATGACCTCGTCCTCTCCAACTTCCCGCCCTCGTTCCTCGCTGGCTCGCTCGACCCTCATCCAGATGGGCGTGCGCATTGGCATCCTCATCGCCCTGACCACGCTCGTCAGCTACCTGCACATGTTCCGCACGCTGCGCCAGGAAGCCATCCAGCAACTGGCGCAACATGTGGCGGAGCGCAGCCAGCGGGAGCAGGCCATCTTCCTGCTGGCGGAGGACAATCACGCCTTCCTCCAGAAGGCCCTGGCGGAGCGCATCCAGGCCTGGAGCCAGCAGGACCCGAATCCGCGCTTCGACAGCCTGGTCACCCAGATGCCGGATGGCACCGTCCGCTCCCGCGCCGAGGGCTTCGACGGGACGAGGATGGCGGGCATCTTCGTCCCCCCAGGCGTGAAGCTCGATACGGAACTCCGCCGCCGCATCCTCGCCGCCTACGACGTCCTCACTCAGTACGGGCCCGCCATCACCATCCGCTTCACGGATGCCTACATCACCCTGGTGGAGGGACCGGTCATCACGTTCTGGCCCACGAGGCCCAACTGGGCCCTGGACCTCCCGACGGACGACCCGACGCTCCAGTACGAGTACTACACCATCACCACTCCCGAGAAGAACCCGGGGCGGCGCACGGCCTGGACCGGCAGCTACCTGTATCCCCCCACTCAGAGCTGGCTGGTCACGGCGAACACCCCGCTGGATTTGGAGGGGCGCCACGTCGCGTCGTTCTCCCATGACGTCCTGCTGGATGAGCTGATGGTCCGCTCCATCAACGACCATCTGCCCGGAGCCTACAACCTGCTCGTGCGTGATGACGGCCAGCTCATCGCTCATCCCGAGCTGGACATGCGGGGCGCCAACATGGGCTACGACATCCTGGGCACCGCTGCGCAGCCCGGTGGGGTCCCCCCGCGGCTCGCTTCCGAAGAGGCGCGGGCCCATCTGCGGAGCCTCTTCGAGAAGGTGAGGAACCGCCCGCCCGGCGAAGGACTCCTGGAGCTCCCCGAGTATGGCGAGTACATCGCCGTGGCCCGGCTGAAGGGGCCGGGGTGGAACTTCGTCACGGTACTGCCCGAGGGCGTGGTGTCCGCGGCCGCCTTGAGGTCGGCGCGCTATGTGCTGCTGTTCGGCGTGGCGTCGCTGCTGCTGGAACTCGTCATCATGTACTGGGTGCTCCAGAAGCAGATCTCCCAACCACTGCTGGCGCTCACCCAGGCCACCCATCGCGTGGCGGCCGGGGACTTCCAGGTGGCGCTGGACAGCTCGCGTGAGGACGAGCTGGGGCAGCTGGCGGGGGCCTTCCGGAC